>DYET01000033.1 GCA_020725625.1 Desulfovirgula sp.
AGCGACGAGCGTAGAGCCGGTTCAGCCGCAGGTCCTGCAGCCGGATTGAAACCCGGACTCCGGCCCCGGAGTTTCCTTTCCCCGGCTATCTCTAAATACAATAGAAAAAATGCCGGGAGTTCTACCTGCTAAATCTTGACACAGACGTGTAGTTAATATTATAGTTAAATTAACATGGTGCGACCATATAATATATCACTTGAGAGTCAAAAGTTCTCCAAACGCATGTTCCTTGACATAAGAATACCCGAAGAAGGAATACCTATTAAGTTTTCGGCATAGTTAATTATGTTAGTAATTTTGCTAATTTCCAGTTTTTGCATGACTTTTTAAAGCAGGTTGTTCTATTTTAAAACGCCTGGAAGTGGTGGCCGTCCCCCGGATGCCCCGGGGCATTCGGCACCGGTCCGCAGTTGCGTTGGCCGTAGTGGTTTGCGCCGTTTTATCCGGGGCAGTCAGTTACATGGACTTGGGCCGCTGGGCAGCCAGTCTGACGCAGAGCACCTTAAGGCGTTCAGGCACTCAGCGCAGCCCTCACAAAAGGCGCTTTGTACCCCACAGCGAAGCAACCTTACGCCGGGTAAGCTATCAAAGAAAAGATCCGCTTTGTCCTGGTAAAAGACGGGTCGGAATAACCATTTGGAGAAAGTATACCGGTTGGCTCCGTACCAAAAGAACGGTGGCTCCTTCTGAAGAGATTGTGCGTTTGGTCATCCAGGAAAATTTCTACCATAATTTCGACGGTTTCAGGAATACCGCGATATTCCAAATAATCGGGGCGAAGCGGCGCCGACGCTTACACTTGTATGTTGAGGATGCCGCGTAGACAACTAAAAACTTTTTACTCTCAAGATATATCAGTAAAAATCGACAAAAGGGCGGTATCTGAGATAAATAAATCAGGCTATTATAAAAGAAGAAACCGCAGCCAAATTCTGAAAACAATCCTGGAAAAGGGTTCAATCAGCAGGAGGGATATTGCGGAAGAAACAGGTTTTGCCCGGGCAACCGTCGGTTATTTCGTGGAAGAGCTGATTGACTGCGGCCTTGTACGGGAGATAGGGATTGACACCAGCGCGACCGGCAGACTGGGAGGGCCGATCCCTATCCTTTTAAGCATATCGGCAGGAAAACCTTACGTGCTTTCGGTGCATATCGGGAGCACCCTGATCAACGTTGGTCTTCTTAACCTGAAGGCAGAGCCCCTGAATTACAAGCAGGTAGCAATAAGTCAAAAACTGGATGAAGCGAAATTATTAAGTGTAATCGGTGAACTGGCCGAGACTTTATGCCGCGAGGAAGGACTTTCTTTGCAAGGAGATGTTGTAGGCGTTGGGGTAGGGGTTGGGGGCATAGTTGACTCAGAAGAGGGAAAGGTCTTATGGCACCGGCACAAATCCCTGCGAGGCATACATATCAGGGAAAGGCTTGAGGAAATGCTCGGCCTCCCTGTCTTTGTCGAAAATATCATACAGGCCATGGCCTTGGCGGAATCCTGGTTTGGGAAGGGCAGGCTGTATCAGAATTATCTTTTTTTCTTCGCCGGTGGGATTGTGGGAAGCGCTATTGTTGCAAACGGATCGGTGCTGAAGGGCAGTCGGAACCTGTCATGCCTGGTAGGACACAGTTTTCTGAAGCCGAACGGCCCTCTGGGGAGCAAAAAGGCCTCCGGCATTGAAAAAGATTTAATGTCAGACGGGTCGTTTATAAGGCACGCTGAAAAATATGTAAGGGCCAGGGGCGGCATGCTGGCATCTAAGCAGATTAGCAAGGAGGCAATAATAAAGGCTGCGGAGGACGGCGACGAGGACTGCAGGCAGATACTTCAGAAACGGGGACAGCAGTTTGGCAGGACCATTGCGGATATTGTAAACGTGGTTGACCTGCAGGCGGTAATACTGGCCATGAATTTCAACACGCCCGAGTCGGACATTGAATATCAGTCGATGTACGAAGCTTACTGGGAAAACCTTCAAATCAGGGAAGATGCGCCGCAAATTATCATCAGCAGGAGCAACGGCAAGCTTCTCTTGATGGGGGCGGCCACTCTGGTAATTGAAAAGGTTTTTTCCCCTGATTTAAACGTCATCAGGGAAGCGTCCGGAAGAACAATAATCCAACTGTAACAAAGACATGTTTTTTTATAAAGATAGTACAATGATTAAACTAACAAATAAAACTGAAAGGGGAATGTCTTATGAATAACGGTAAACCCAAAGCAAGAAAAGCGGTTCTAATGGGCCTTGACGGAGCTGATCCCAAGATGATTAAGAGACTGATGGATGAGGGAAAGCTTCCCAACCTGAAAAGGATAATGGATATGGGTACTACCACTGAAGACCTTTCAATGATTGGCGCTCAGCCCACCATAACCCCGCCCAACTGGGCAAGCCTTTCCACCGGGGCATGGCCGGGAACCCACGGCTTCACCTGCTTTTGGAACCATACCAGCGGAAATCACCTTTTAAAGTTGGACTACGGCTTCAACTCAAGGTTGTCCAAGGCGGAATTCATCTGGGATGCCGCCTCAAGGGCCGGAAAAAAAAGTATTGTATTCAATTACCCCACGGCCTGGCCGCCCACTGACAAGAACAACACCATTTATGTTGACGGTTCGGGTATAACGGTCAATATGCGGTCCCTGGTTGATTATGAAAAGATTTACACATGCGAGGAAGGGGATTTCCCGATTCAGGAATTCCCCCATAATACTGACCAGAGCGGGGCCAACTGCATGGTGGAGGGGGAAGTGGAGGAGAAAACCTTTGATGTTGACTCCGAGCCCGTAGCGACAACCGCCCCGGGGGGCACAAAGATAAAGGCGCTTAATGAATCCAGGGTTGATATTGAGCAGGAAACCAGGGCTGACAGAGTACTGACTCCTATACGACAGTGTTCGGACTGGAAAAATGACACACCGGGCGCCAGGGAGGTAGTTTTACCTGTTAATAACGGACAGCAGAGAAGGTTCGGGCTGATATTGGCGGAGGATGGTAAAAAATATAATAAATTTCAGCTATTTAAAAGCAAGCAGGACGATAAACCAATTGGCGAGGCCAAAGCCGGAGATTGGAGCGGCTGGATACACGACAGCTTTAACCTGATGGGTATGGATTTACCGGTAGCATATAAAATAAAGGTTTTAAATATGGAACCGGATGGCAGCAAGATGGAATTATATTATTCCTTTGCTCTTTGCATGTCGGATTACAAATGGTATTACCCCAATGAAATAGCAAGGGAGCTCTATGAAAACGTTGGACCCATGATGCATATGTCCAATAGTGGGATTAAAGACGTAATGATAGAAACACATGCCGAAATGTATGACTGGTTTGCAAAATCAATGATTTATTTAATGAAAAAGAAAGATTGGGATTTGCTTTACTTTCATGTACATGCGCTGGATTTTGCCAATCATCATTTGCAGAACAAGATACTGGAGGAGCATAACCCTGACTATCAGGCAAACTATGAAGCGCTGGTGGATTATTATTTAATATCCGACAAGCTGGTTGGTGACCTGATGCAGCATCTGGATGAGGACACAGTGGTTTTTGTGGTGTCCGATCACGGGGGAATGAGCAGGGAGGCCGGCTGTGAAACGCCCCTGATAGGGGACCCGTGGAACGTGGGGGGCAGGCTGCTGGAGGAAATGGGCTACCTGGTGGTAACACGTGAAAACGGAAAGGCGGAAATAGACTGGAGCAAAACAAAGGCCATCAGCCAGCGCTCCGGCTATATATACGTCAATCTGAAGGGCAGGGAGCCCCACGGGAGTGTTGAGCCGGCGGAATATGACTCCCTGGTGGAAAAGATTATAGATGACCTGTACAGCTACAGGGATCCGAATAATGGAAGAAGACCCGTCAGTATCGCGTTGAACAAGAGAGACATGAAAGTTTTAGGACTGTATGGAGAGAATGTCGGGGACATTTACTTTACTTTCAACCCCAGCTGGACCAGAGTGCACGGAACGCAGCTCACTACTGCCGGCTACAAGGGCACTTCAGTGGGGTGCCTGTTCATGGCTGCCGGAGCGGGAATTAAAAAGGGTGCGGTCCTAAAGCGGCCCGTAAGGATTGTCGATATAGTTCCCACCATTTGTCATTTGACGGGCATACCGGTTCCCAGAGATTGCGAGGGAGGGATTATTTACCAGGCCCTGGAAGATTTTTAAATGCGAGGGGCGTAAAAAAGATGAAAGTTATCAACGTTGTTGCAGGGTTTTCTCGAGGATCAGAATGTGTACTGGCTGGAGGAGCCGGTGGTATCAAAAGATTATGAAAACATGGCTGCTGTTAAATCACGTTCCGGAAATGTAAAGATAGCCTGTGGAGAAAATTATTACCGTAAGGATTTCGCAGATGCGTTGAAATACGATGTATTTGACATTCTTCAGCCTGACGTCACCAAATGCGGCGGTATTACCGAAATGGTCAAAATAGCGGTCAAAATAGCAAACATGGCCAGAATTTGGTCAAAAGAATGGGCTCCTCATTATTATGGTGGGGGCTTGGGGCTGGCAGCCTGCCTGCAGGTTATGGACGCGGTGCCGGATGGCTTGATGATGGAGTTTCCCCATAATGAATCGGTCCTAAGAAATGGTATCCTGGAAACAAAAATTGAGATAATTGACGGACATGTTGAGGTGCCATCAATGCCAGGGCTTGGAGTAGTTCTTGATGAGAAGGTAATGAATAGCTGCAGGATTGACCGGTAACCCGGGCAACTGGTTAGTTGCCTGGGACGAGCTGGTTGCCGGGTTAAAAGCATACTGTCAAGTGTATCTCATGGAAGGTGTTTATTATGCTTAAAGAACTTACCGACTTGAACTTTGACCAGGAAACCTTTGAAAGCAGTAAACCGGTGCTGGTTTTCTTCGGGGCGGAGCGCTGTTCTGTGTGCAAGGAACTGCTGCCCACCGTGGAGGAACTGGCAGACGATTACAGCGGAAAAATCAAGTTTTTTTGGGTTGAGGTGGATAGGTACAAGACACTGTTCAGGCGGTTCAGGTTAAGGGGGATACCGACTTTAATACTGTTCAGAGAGGGGGCGGCGAAGGACCGAACCGGGGGATTACGTTCCAAGGAAGAGTTGGTGGAAATGATTGAGAACCATATTAGCTGAATTGTATTTACATGTTATTTACAATACTTGGAGTAATGTGCCTAATAATATGCCCATGGAAATGATTTGAAAGGAGTGCACGTAATGTTAAAACGTAGAGTGCTGTTATTGGGCGTTGTGTTGATCTGTACAGGCCTGCTGCTGCTGAGCGGGTGCTCAAGCTCCGGCAAGGGAGCAGAGCAGGGAGAAAAAGAAAAGGGGAAAGCAGCGCAGGGGGTTACGGAACTCACCTTCGGATCGGGAAGTTTAGGGTCTGTAGGTTATACTGCCTTGGAAGCGATGTGCAATGTAATCAACAGATATGAACCGACTCTTAAATGTTCTGCGATTTCCACTGCCGGCGGTCCGGAAAATATTGTTTTGTTGTTCAACAAAAAGATTGACGTCGGGCACACAAACAGTTCCGACTGGTTTAAAGCATATAAGGGAGAAAAGCCCTTTAAGGAAAAACTGGAACCTGTACAGCTGCTTTCATATGGATCTACGGCAAGTCTTATTGTGGTTAAGGCTAACTCGAACATAAAATCATTGCAAGACCTAAAAGGGAAAAAGCTGGCTGTTGGGCCGGCCGGGAGTACACTGGCGCAAGCTCAAATAAACTATATGAAGGTAGCGGGCATTGAGGGTATACAGTATGTTTACCTCTCTTTTGAAGAAGGAAAGGATGCCTTTATAAGTGGAAATGTGGATGCTTATACTGCACTGTTTCAGAATGGAAAACCATATCCCGTCACCATGCAGGTTGAAGCTGCGACACCGGTAAGGTACCTGCCCACAGACCCGAAAGCTGACAAAGCGCTTGTAGATGCGAAAGTGGGCTATGTTCTTATGGACATCCCGAAATCCGCCTCCAAGTATTTGGAGAACCCAATCCCAGCCCTGCATACAACCATGGTGCTGGCCGTGCATCCGGACATGCCGGAGGAAATAGCATATAAAATTACCAAGACCCTTGTTGAGCACTCGGATGACTTAATAAAAATATCTTCTGATTTAGGTGCGGTAAAGCCCGAAAATGTTACGAAAGGGCTCCTGGAAGGGATACCCGTTCACCCGGGTGCGGCAAAGTATTACAAGGAAAAAGGAATATGGTCCGACAGGCTTACTACAACAAAGTAATAAAGAGCCACAGAAAAAGACGGAAGAGATGTGGGAATGGCCTGGGCTATTCCCACATCAACCCTTATTTTAAAATTACTGAGTGATATGTAAAACAGAAAGGGTGGTTGGCTTGGAACCGGAAACTAGTGGTCGGGGCTTTATCCTGAAGAAAATAATTGCAGTACTTGCAGTGGCTATGTCGTTGTTCCACCTCTATGCGGTTGCTTTTGTACCTTTCCCTTTGGACCAGTTAAAGAACATTCATTTATTCTTTGGCCTGGTGATATTTTATCTGATTAGTATACAGAGACGTAAAAAATGGAAGTTTTTAAATATTATTGATTTTTTAATTATAGTTGTCACGGTATTGTTTACGGCCTATATTCACTTCAACTACTATAACCTTGCTGAAATGATGGGAATAATGGATTTGTCCTCCACTATAATAGGTGTGTTTCTTGTGGCAGCAGTCTGGGAGGGTGCAAGAAGGGACTGGGGGGCGGTAATACCTGTATTTGTTTTGTTAACTGTGCTGTATGCCTATTTCGGGAAAATTTTTCCGGGCGCGCTTTATCATGGAGGTATTTCATTCGACCGCATAATCGGTTATTCATCAATGTTTTTCAGGGGTATTTACGGCAGTATCACGGGTATCAGCGCCTCCATGGTCTTTGTTTTGTTTGTCTTTGTGAGCCTGCTTGAAGTCCTGGGCGGGAGCAACATGTTTATGCGTATGGGACAGCTGCTGTCATCGAGGTTCAGGTCCGGGCCGGCACAGTCTGCTGTCATCTGCAGCGCCTTTATGGGATCACTAACAGGCAGTGCGGCTGCAAACGTTGCCTCCACCGGGTCATTTACAATTCCCATGATGAAACATACCGGTTACAAGCCTGAATTTGCCGGGGCAGTTGAAAGTGTGGCTTCTACGGGTGGACAGATTATGCCGCCGGTAATGGGAGCCGCAGCTTTTATTATGGTCGGTATTACAGGGATTCCCTATGTCGACATTATTATAGCGGCTTTGTTACCGGCTTTACTATATTACTTTTATGTAGGCTTATCGGTGGAATTACATGCGCAAAAGGAAAAAATTACTGTTTCAAAACCGGTATTAACGATAGAAAATGACACGTTTGCAAAAATATTTAAAGATTATTTTCAGCTAATGCTTCCTATTGTTGTAATGATATACTTTCTGGTTAAGCAGTATGCTGCAGGTATCTGCGCAGTCTATGCCACTATTACGCTTGTTGTTCTGGTCGTACTAAAAGTTGTTATAGTTAACCGAGATAACAGACTGGAAAGTTTAAAGAATGTTTCGTTAAATATACTTTCGGGGTTGAAGAAGGCGCCTCTACAGGCTGTTCCTCTTTTGCTTTTTTTCGCCTGTGTAAATATCGGTATTGAAATGCTGGTTGTGACTGGTGTAGCCCAAAAGTTCTCTCACCTGATGTTTCAAATCTCGGGCGGGTCTTTTATCCTGCTGCTCATTCTTGCGGCAATTACGGCCATTATATTCGGAATGGGTATGCCTACCCCCGGCGCGTACATCCTGGTGGCTTTACTGGGAGCCCCGGCCCTGGCGGAGGCAGGCAGTACAGTGTTGGCCGCCCACCTGTTTGTTCTGTTTTATGCAGTATTATCCTGCATTACACCGCCTGTTGCAGTGGCTCCAATGATCGCCTGCGGTATAGCGGAAAGCAACTTCTGGGCTACGGCCATACAGGCTGTCCGTCTGGGACTGCCGGGGTTTCTCTTACCATTTTTATTCATGTATCGTCCCGCTTTATTAATTCATAACTCGGACTTGCCAACTGTAATATACTCATTTTTATGCGCCGGTATAAGCTTGGCGTGCCTTTCCATTGCTAATGAAGGATATCTTTTCAGAAAACTGAGGGTGGCTGAAAGGATAGTCATGGTTGTTGTTGCCGTGTTGCTTATTGATAAAGGGTTGGTTACTTCCATAATAGGATTCGGGATTTTGCTTTTCCTGGGAGTATTTTTGGAAAAAACTAGTAGATATACCCCGCTGAATGGATAACCGAAACAGCAAAGAAAGTTGGATTTATAATCAGGGACCGGAAAATTGACCCAGTTATTTTCTTCTGGACACTTATACTAGGTTTTGGTGTAAGTATGCAGCAGACCCTTGCCAAGTTGAGGCGGGCACACGAAACGGCTTCAGCCAGTTCCATTGTGCCGTCAGCATTTTACGATCGTTTCACGCCACGTTTGGTACGTAGCCTTATATTCGGAAAGAACGCCGGAAATTAAAACCATTAAAATAGGTGCTTGGATGAATCCATTCCCTCCGTACACTCCGGCACTGATGTTATTTATCCAAAAAACAGGGCTTTCAGATTCTGTCTCCTGTCTCCTGACCGGTAGTGCCCATGGCCGGGGGCCAACCACCTGCGACGGGTGAAAACAAGGTTTTTCTCTTTAATATACACGTTAATATACACGCCATACAGGGCAGCCCTACTTCATACGCAATGCGGCACCGAAAGTTTATACCGACTGGAGGTGTTTTTTTTATTTTAATTTGTGACATTGTTTTCCGGTTATACTATAGAACTGGAAGCCGAAGACCACGGCGCTGAAGGTGAACGCGGAGGAGTGCAAGGTGACCGTAAGGGGGACAGCCAGGGTTGACAGAGTGACCAAGGTATTGGTCCGGAGGCTGCATCCGGGAGATATTGCGGTCATCGACCATCCGGAACTGGACGACCTGGCGGCCCGCGCCCTTGTGGAGGCCAGGGTCAGGGCGGTGATCAACGCCTCGCCCTCCATGAGCGACAGGTACCCCAACGGGGGCCCCCTGACCCTGGTGTCCTCGGGAGTCCTGCTGGTGGACAGCGCCGGCCGGGAGGTCCTGGAATTGATCAGGGAAGGCCAGCTGGTTGAAATATCAGGGGGCAGGGTACTGGCCGGAAAAAGGCAGGTCGCCGCCGGGAAGGTCCTTACCTTGGAAGAGATCAGGCAGAAGATGAACCGGTCAAGGGAAAGGATGCAGGATGTGCTCTGCGATTTCGTTTCCAACACCCTGGAGTATGCCCGCCGGGAAATAGGCCTGATCAACGGCCAGTACGAGATTCCTGAAATCAAAACGCCGTTCAAGGGGCGCCATGCCCTGATCGTGGTCAGGGGCCAGAACTACAAGGATGACCTCAATGCCATCAGATCCTACATCGAGGAAATGAAGCCCCTGCTGGTGGGCGTCGACGGCGGTGCCGACGCCCTGGTGGAATCAGGATACAGGCCGGACCTGATCATCGGCGACATGGACAGCGTCTCCGACGGAGCCCTCTTCTGCGGCGCCGAGCTGGTCGTCCATGCGTACAGTGACGGGCGCTCCCCGGGCCTGGAGAGGCTTAAAAGGCTCGGGATCCAGGCCGGGGTTTTCGCCGCCCCTGGAACCAGCGAGGACATCGCCCTGCTTCTGGCTTACGAGAAGGGCGCCGACCTGATCGTCCTGGTGGGGGCGCACTCGAACATATACGACTTTCTGGAAAAGGGCAGAAAGGGGATGGCCAGCACCTTCCTGGTAAGGCTGAAGGTAGGGTCGGTGCTGGTGGACGCCAAGGGCGTCGGCAGGCTGTATAAAAACAGGGTCAAGGCCGGGCAACTGGCCCAGATAGTGGTCGCCGCCCTCATCCCCGCCGTGCTGGTGGCCGTCCTCTCCCCGTTCACCAGGCAGATTCTGAAGCTTTTGTACCTGCAGTTCAAATTATTTTTCGGCCTATGATCCGGGGCTGGTGATTCATGTTTTTTAACTTGAAGTACCATATAGCATCTCTGGTGGCGGTATTCCTGGCCCTGGGCCTGGGGATCCTGATCGGCAGCGCCGTGCCGGGCGGCGACGCCCTGGTCAGCCAGCAGCAGCAGCTGACCAGGACCCTGGAGATCCAGCTTGACACCCTGAGGAAAAAAAATCAGTTCCTTGAGGCCAGGGTGATCAGCCTGGAAATGAACAACAACATTCAGAGACAGTTTGAAAGCCGGGTGCTCCCGGTTCTGGTGGCGGGCAGGCTGAAGGGGCGCAGCATAGCGATAATTGAGACCGCAGGCCGGCGTTTTGCAGACGACCTGGCCGGCATTCTGAAGGCGGCCGGGGCTGAAATCCAGTCCACCACCGCCCTAAGCGGCCTTCAGATCCGGGACAGAAAAGGACTGCTGGAAAAACTGAACTGGCCGGATACCGACGAAAAAACCCTGACTTCCAGGCTGGCCGGAGAAATCGCCGGGGCGGTTTTGACCGGAAATACAGGTACGCTTGGCGTTTTGGAGGCCGGCCGGATTATAAGGACAGGCGGCCGCTACGGGGGGCCGCTGGACGACGTGGTAATAGTCGGAGGGAGCCCGGACAAGGGGCTGGTGAAAATAGACGCCGTGGATTTCACCATCATAGACTTTTTCAAATCCCGGGGGATAAATGTATACGGCGTGGAGGAAAGCTGCGCCGCCTATTCATACATGAAGGATTACCAGAAAAAGGGCATCACCACGGTGGACAACATCGACACCGTGCCCGGGCAGGTGTCCCTGGTTTACGCCATTTCAGGCAGTCCCGGCCAGTACGGCGTAAAGTCCTCCGCCCGGATGCTGCTGCCCGCCATGGACAGCGGGGTGAGGGCAAATGACAGGTAATTCCGTCACCGTGATAATCCCGGCCTACAACGAGGAGGACCTGATCGGCGTGACCGTATGGACGTCCTGGGAAATCCCGGGCGTGGTCCAGGTGCTGGTAATCGACGACGGCTCCCGGGACGGCACCGCACGGGCAGCCCTGGACAGCGGGGCCGAAGTGGTGGTTCTCGGCGGGAACCGGGGCAAGGGAGGGGCGCTGAATGCCGGCGCCGCCCGTGTGAAGGGGGACGTTCTCCTTTTGCTGGACGCCGATCTTGGAAAAAGCGCCTCACTGGCAACGGGACTATTGCAGCCGGTGATCGAGGGGCAAGCGGACATGACGGTGGCGGTGTTTCCGAGGCCGGCCAAAAAAGGCGGCTTCGGTCTGACCAGAGGACTGGCCAGGCTTGGTATCAGGCACTTTACCGGACTGGACCTGGAGGCACCCCTCTCCGGGCAGAGGGCCATGCACCGCCGGGTTTTCACCGACTGCCTGCCCCTGGCCGGGGGCTTCGGCGCCGAAGTGAGCCTGACCGTGCGGGCCGTCCTGAAGGGATACCGGATTGCCGAGGTGCCCTTAAACATGCTTCACCGGGAAACGGGCCGGGATTTAACGGGGCTCATGCACAGGGGCAGACAGTTCTGCCACGTGGCCAGGGCGTTTTTATTGTTGAAAAGACCGGGGTGCGGCGATGCTTGAGGCCTTTGCCCCGACAATCCTCTTTTTCATGGGCGGGTGGCTTGCCTGCCGCCTCATTCTGCCGGGCATAACCGGCATGATCGCAGGGGCCGGATTCCTGAGGCCCAACTACAGGGGAGATGAAATACCCTCCGGTGTGGGCGTTGTCCTTTTTCTGGGAAGCCTGGCAGTGGTGGCGGCGGCGGCCTTGTTTTGGCCGGGGGGGACGGCGGTCAGGGCCGCCGTCTACCTGCTGGGCCTGACCGGCTTTACCTGCCTTGGTCTGATGGATGACTTTTGGGGGTCCGGCCGCTGCAAGGGGTTGGCCGGACACATGAAAAGCCTCCTCCGGGGCCGGCTGACCACGGGCGCCTTGAAGGCCCTGGCCGGAGGCGTCCTGGCGCTTTTCGTCGCGGCGTCCGGCGGGGAGCGGTCCGAGGTTCCCCTGGACGCCCTCGTCATCGCTCTGTCGGTGAACATGATCAACCTGCTGGACTTAAGGCCCGGCAGGGCCGGGAAGTGTTTCCTGGTCCCGGCGGCACTGATCCTGGCGGCCTGCCCCCGGAGGGAGGAGGTTTTCTACCTCTCGGCGGTGGCCGGAAGCCTGCTGGCATACCTGCCGGCCGATTTAAGGGCCAAGGCCATGATGGGGGACGCCGGGTCCAACGCCCTGGGGGCCGCACTGGGAATGACCGCGGCCTGGACACTCGACCTGAAATTGAAGGCCCTGTTCCTGGCCGTCCTGGTGTTGCTTCACCTCCTGGCGGAAAAATACTCTCTGACCGGGATTATCGCCGCCAACAGGGTGTTGGACTATCTGGACAGGCTGGGGCGGAGACAGCCTCCGGACCGTGACCATTAAAAAAATAAATTGACTGTTAAAGGATTTCTCATCCTGCTGTCGAAAAATACTTTTTGGAGATCAACCGCCGGATATCAACCGGCTTTGCTTTTGTAAGGCCGCCGGAGGCGCATCAGGCAGGAAAGCGGATCCGCCGCCGGCGCCCGATCTTCCGTGCAGTGGTGATGAAACTTGTTTGACCGCCTGAAAAGGATAACCATATACGTCGGCAACCTGGGCAGCGGCAAAACCGAGGTGGCCGTCAACACCGCCCTGGGCTTGTTGAAGCTGGGCAAAGAAACCGCCCTGGTGGATCTCGACATAATCAACCCCTACTTCAGGGCCAGGCTGGTCAGAAAACAGCTGGAAGACATGGGGCTCAAGGTGGTTTCCCCCGCGGGCAGGCTTTCCTTCGCCGATCTGCCGGCCGTCTCCCCGGCAGTCAAGGGGGTTGTCGAAAACGTCGAAATGACCGGGGTGTTTGACGTCGGCGGAGACGACGTGGGCGCCGTGGCCCTGGGGCAGTACCGGGAGCTCCTGGAGGGCCGGGATTTTCAAATGATCTTCGTGATTAACACCTGCCGGCCCTTTACCAGGGATCCGGAAGGAATCATCCGCTACCTCGACGGCATCCAGGAGGCGTCCGGAATCAGGGCGCACGGGCTGGTAAACAACGCCAACCTGGGCGGGGAAACCGACCTGGACACCGTTCTAAACGGATTTTCTGTGGTTTCGCGGGTGGCCGCAAGGATCGGCCTGCCCCTGGTTTTCACCGCCGTAAAAAGGGACTTGGCGGAGGAGGTTAGGCTTGCGCTGGGCGGGGAGGCCGGAGTCCTGCCCCTGGACAAATTCATGAAGGCTCCGTGGGACCCGTAAGATTTTCCCTCTGCCGAAAAGCAGCCGAAAATACTGACTTTTTAATAAATTACTGAAAAAGGAGAGATTGCCTTTGCCCAGGGTGACGTTCAGGGAGGAAAGGTGCAAGGGTTGCGAACTCTGCAAGCATTTTTGCCCCAAAGGGATTATCGAAATGGCGGGGCACATCAACGCAATGGGGTTTCACCCGGCCACGGTGGTGGACGCGGAGAGCTGCACCGGGTGCGCCACCTGCGCCAGGATGTGTCCGGACATCGTCATAGAGGTGGAGAAGGAGGAGAAAAAGGTTGGCTAAGATTTTGATGAAGGGCAACGAGGCCATCGGCGAGGGAGCCGTCAGGGCCGGCTGCCGGTACTTCTTCGGCTACCCCATCACTCCCCAGAGTGAACTGCCCCATTACCTGGCCAAAAGGCTGCCGGAGGTGGGGGGGCTTTACCTGCAGGCCGAAAGCGAGGTGGCCTCGATAAACATGGTTTTCGGTGCGGCCGGCGCCGGGGCAAGGGTGATGACCTCTTCCTCGGGGCCGGGCATCAGCCTGATGCAGGAGGGGATATCCTACCTGGCCGGTGCCGAACTTCCCTGCGTCATTGTCAACATGATCCGGGGAGGCCCGGGGCTGGGCAACATCGCCCCGGCCCAGTCGGACTACTTCCAGGCCACCCGCGGCGGCGGCCACGGGGACTACCGGGTGCTGGTGCTGGCGCCGTCTTCGGTGCAGGAGATAATCGACCTGATGCAGGACGCCTTCGACCTGGCAGACAAGTACAGAAACCCGGTCATGCTTGCAGGGGACGGTGTGCTGGGCCAGATGATGGAGCCGGTTATCCTGGACGACGAGATAAAGCCGCCGTCTCTGCCCGAAAAAAGCTGGGCGGCCACCGGCAGAATGGGGAGGGACAGGAAAAACCTGATTAACTCCCTTTACATAGTGCCGGAAAACTGCGAGATTCACAACCTGGAGCTGGGGCGCAAGTACGCGGCCATGGAGGAATCCGAGCAGCGCTGGGAGGATTACCACACCGAGGGCGCCGAAATGGTCCTGGTGGCCTTCGGCACGGCCGCCAGGGTGTGCAAGGCGGTGGTGGATATGTTCAGGGAAGAGGGCAGGCCGGTGGGCCTGCTGCGCCCAATCACCCTCTGGCCGTTCCCGTGGAAAAGGGTGTCGGCCCTGGCCGACAGCGTCCGGTGCTTCCTTACGGTGGAAATGAACATGGGCCAGATGGTGGAAGACATCCGGCTGGCAGTCAACGGAAAAAGGCCGGTCCGTTTCTACGGGCGGGTCGGGGGTATGCTGCCCGTGGCCAGGGACGTCTACCGGGAGGCCCTGAAGATACTTGACGGGGGTGCGGATTAATGAAAAAAGTATTCACCAGGCCGAAATCCCTGAAAGATATGCCTTTTCACTACTGTCCAGGCTGCACCCACGGCATCGTGCACAGGCTGGTGGCCGAAGTCATAGACGAGATGGGCATCTTCGACCGGGCCATAGCCGTGGCCCCGGTGGGCTGCTCGGTATTCTGCTACGAGTACTTCGACTGCGACGCCTACCAGGCGTCCCACGGCAGGGCCCCGGCGGTAGCCACCGGCATCAAGAGAGTGCTTCCGGACCGGGTTGTCTTCACCTACCAGGGCGATGGCGACATGGCGGCCATAGGCACCGGGGAGGTAGTGCACGCCGCCGCCCGGGGGGAGAAGTTCACCGTGATTTTCATCAACAACGCCATATACGCCATGACCGGCGGCCAGATGGCCCCCACCACCCTGCTGGGACAGGTCACCACCACCACACCCTACGGAAGGAGCAGGGAGGTCAACGGCTGCCCGGTCAGGATGTCCGAAATGCTGTCCGTGCTGGACGGGTCCGCCTATATAGCCAGGGTTTCGGTGCACGACCCGCCCAACGTGGCCAGGGCCAAGAGGGCCATCCGGAAAGCCTTTGAGGTCCAGGAGGCCGGGCTTGGCTTCACCATGGTCGAGGTCCTCTCTTCATGCCCCACCAACTGGGGCCTATCACCTCTCAAGGCGTTGAAATGGCTTGAGGAAAACATGATTCCGTACTACCCCCTGGGTGAATACAAAAAGCCGGCGGAGGTGGGCTAAATGTTTGAAGCCATACTGATAGCCGGATTCGGAGGCCAGGGGGTGCTGTCCACCGGCCAGCTGCTGGCGTATGCGGGGATGGTGGAGGGCAAGCACGTGGCCTGGATCCCTTCCTACGGCCCGGAAATGAGAGGCGGCACCGCCAATTGCGGAGTCACCATCTCCAGCAGACCGATCAGCTCGCCGGTGGTCAGTGAGCCCACCGTCCTGATCGTCATGAACAGGCCCTCCCTGGAAAAATTCCAGAACAGCGTGGTAAAGGGCGGTATCATCTTCGTCAACAGCTCCCTGATCGACCTTAGGGCGTCCCGGAACGACGTCCGGGTGTTCTACGTCCCGGCCAACGAAATGGCCGAGGAACTTGGAAGCGGCAAGGTGGCCAACAACATTATCCTTGGCGCCCTGATCGAACTGACCGGGGTAGTCAGCCCCGGGGCGGTGGAAAAATCCCTCCAGGAGGTGCTTCCCCCTCACCACCACAAGACTATTCCTCTGAACCTGAAGGCCCTGGAGACAGGGGCGAAACTGGTCAGGAACGGGCAAAAGACCTGATCCCGCCCGGAGAAATCCGGAACGGTGGATAGAGGATCCGGGAGCTGGAAATAAATAGATTGAGGCTTTTTTTAAGCGGGCCGCGGTTGAAAGCGGCCTTTTTCTCACGGAGGTGTCAGAAATGGTAAACCGGGACAGGATGGTAGCCGAATTCCTGGAGATGGTCAGGGTGGACAGCGTAAGCGGCAAAGAGAGGGATTTGGCCGACCTGCTCAAGGCCAGGCTGGAAAACCTGGGCCTGGAAGTGTTCGAAGACGACGCCGGGAAAAAAATCAACAGCAGTGCCGGCAACATCATCGCCAGGCTGCCTGGAACCGCTGCCGGACGGCCGGTCATGGTCTGCGCCCACATGGACACCGTGGAGCCGGGAAGAGGCGTGAGGCCGGTGGTTAAAGGAGGCATCATCAGGTCCTCCGGCGACACCGTGCTCGGGGGGGACGACAAGGCCGGCATCGCCGCCGCGCTTGAAGCCGTCAGGGTAATCAAAGAAACCGGGATCCGGCACCCGGGGCTGGAGTTGGTATTCACCGTCTTCGAGGAGGGCGGCCTGCTGGGGGCGAAGAACCTAGACCCGGGGCTGATCAGATCCGGTTTTGGGTACGTGCTGGACAGCGATGGCCTGCCGGGATCGATTGTGACCAGGGCGCCCACCCAGGACAGAATAACGGCCACGGTTACAGGGAAGTCGGCCCACGCGGGTATTTGCCCGGAAAAGGGCATAAATGCCATCGAAGTGGCGGCCAAGGCCATCGCGGCCATGAAAATCGGGCGCATCGACCACGAGACCACCGCCAACATCGGTGTAATCAGCGGCGGAAAGGCCACCAACATAGTCCCGGACTCTGTCTTCATCCAGGGTGAAACCAGGAGCCTGGACCGGGCCAAGAAGGATCGGCAGACCCGCCTGATCGCCGAAAAGCTCCGCGAGGCCGCCGCGGCTGCCGGAGCCTCGGTGGAGGTGAAGGTGGAAAACCTCTACCGGGAGTTCGGCCTCGGCGATGACCATGAAGTCGTCCTGACGGCGGTAAAGGCCGCCCAAAACCTGGAAATCGTTCCCCAGCTGCAGTCCACAGGCGGGGGAAGCGACGCCAACATCTTCAACGAAAAGGGAATACCGACGGTAATCCTGGGGATAGCCATGCAGAACGTGCACACCACCGAGGAGTTCATCAGGATAGACGATTTGGTTATGAGCTGCCGCTACCTGGTGGAAATCATAAAAACTGCCGGGGGGCACTGACCGGGAAGACTGTCTTGTCCCGGCGGGCCGGGCTCATTTTTCTCGGCTCCCGAAAATGATGATCCGGGAATATTCAAGGGCGTAAAGGAGAATATATACATTAGAGGCAAATGCTTCATCCCGCGGGGGTGAGGGGTTGATCCGGTTCAGGCGTGGCGTGGTGGCGACCGTAGGCTCCCGGCGGCCGGGACTTACCGAAGTGACCGTGAAGGTCGGGGGACGGGAAGAAAAGGCCGTGAATTACGACAGGCTCACCGGCAGGGTGGAGGCGGGGGACGTGGTGCTGCTCAACACCACGGCGGTGGCGAAGGGACTGGGCACCGGGGGTTTTCACTTTGTGGCCGCCGTCGAGGGGAGGATCGTCCCGGACCCGGGTCCGGAAGGGCACATCATGAAGCTGCGGTACACCCCCTTCCAGATCAAGGTGCTGGCCGTCGAGGAAGAGGATCACCCCGGCAGCGCACTTTACCGGTCGACAAGGGATCTGGCCGGGATGCCGGTAGTAGCGGCTTCACTGCACAGCGCGGTCGGGCCGGTGGCGGCGGCGGTGAAACATCTGGCCGGCCCCGGGACAAGGCTTTTCTACCTCATGACCGACGGGGCGGCGCTGCCAGCTTGGTTCAGCCGGCTGGTGCACGAACTGAGGGAAAAGAAGCTGATCGACGGCACGGTGACCTGCGGCCACGCCTTCGGGGGCGACTACGAGGCCGTCAACGTGTACAGCGGCCTGCTATGGGCCAGGGCTGCCGGAGCCGACCTGGCTGTGGCGTCCATGGGGCCGGGCATTGTCGGCAGTTCGTCGGAATTCGGCCACACCGGGCTGGAGCAGGGGGAGATCGTCAATGCGGTGAACATCCTTGGCGGTCGGGCCATCGCCGTCCCCCGGATAAGTTTCGCAGACGTCAGGGAAAGGCACCGGGGCTTAAGCCACCACACCAGGACCGCCCTGGGCCGGGTGGCTCTGGCTCCCTGTACCGTTCCGATCCCGGCCTTAAGGGGCAAAAAAAAATCCCTCGTCCACAAGCAGTTGACAGATTCAGGGATTTGCAAAAAACATCGGGTGGTGGAGGTGAATACCGCCGCCATGCCCGAAATAATGGCCTCGTACGGGCTTATGACAACCACCATGGGAAGGTCCTTTGCCGAAGATCCCGAGTTTTTCCACGCCGCCGGGGCCGCCGGCATTTACGCCGCCGGCCTACTGCAGACCGGCGCCGATGAATTCCCGTACAGTGCAGATTCATGATCATCCCCCGCCTGAAGACCCGCCGGAGGAACCGGGGCGGGCCGGGACCTTTCCGTAAAGTCCCGGACAAACCAGGGTTCCCGGCCTAATGGTTTATGCTTGTATGCCAGCGAAATAATTTTTATAACTTAAAAATACGGGATCAGGAAGGTCAAGCACCATGCGGGTTATCCTTACCGCCGATGCCAGCGGGGCGGCCCTGGCCGGGTCGATGGGCCTGGTAGTCGTGGTGGTGGACGTGATAGATTTTTCCACAAGCATGGAAGCAGCTTTAGACGAAGGGGCGGCGGCCGTTTTCGGGGCCGCCCCGGATGCGGCCAGACCCCCGGTGGAAGTGAACCCCTACCTGATCGGGGCCACGGCCGGTAAGGAGGCGCTGCGCCTAGGCACCGGGGTGGTGGTCCTGACCGAGCCCCGGGCTGGCGGTGCCGACGACCGCCGCGCAGGAGCGTCCTGGGCGCTGTCGGGAATCCGGTCCGCCGGGGCGGAGGTTGAGGCGGTAATACCCAACCTGGGGGCCGAAATTCCCAGGTTGGCCGACATGAAAGGAAAGGTCCTAGTCGGGGCCACGGGCTCCGGGGGAGTGGCCTTCGATGCGGCGGTTTGCGCCGGGTCCCCGGCGGCGCTTACCGGAACCGTGGCCAGAACCCTGAAGAAAAGCGGCTTTGCGGCGGCCCGGGAGGCGGCCGGGAGGGCGGCGGCCCGGGCCCGCCTGCTGGGCACAGGAATCGCGGTGGTGGCCGCCAGCGGGAATTCCCTAGAGGATGTCCTGGCAGCCGAATACATTTACAAGGAAATACTGTGCCAAGTCCGTTAGACCAGCCTCCGGAACCCCGCCGTGCCGGGAGCTTTCGGCCCTTCACCGCCTCATGAAGCTGACCCGGAATCTTTTTCATCCCCCGTCCCCACATTTCTCAGTGCATGATTCCAGGACCCGTATGCCGGTTCCTCTGTCCGGCCCCGGTCTTTCAAGTCAAAAAATTTTTCCGGGCATATGCCTGCCCGGCTGCCGTTCAGGGTATATTGGTCCTTCCGGCCTAATAAAAATAGTATGGACAGGTTCCCTTGGGGGAGATGCCATGAACGGTTATCAAAGACGATCCCCCGGCAGGATCGCCCCGGTATTCTTCAGCAACTGGGCGGTGTTCCTGGTCGTGCTGGCGGTCCTGGCCTCCGGCCTTCTGGTCGGGTCCATGTCAGCCAGCCGGATGGACCGGTTAAAGTCCGAGGAACTGGGCATTTACGTCAGGGATTTTGTGCAGAAGGTGGAAAGAGTCGATTTTGAGTCTTTCAGGATGGCCAAAAACGCCATGGTTAACAACGCCATCATGGTGGCTGCCGTATATGTGCTGGGCCTGACTGTAATAGGCATACCGGTCACCCTGGCCGTTCTTTTCGTCAGGGGCTTTGTAATCGGCTTCGCGGCAGGGTTTTTAACCAGGGACATGTCGCTGCAGGGGGTCCTGCTGACTTTAGCGGCCATTCTTCCGCACAACCTGCTGTATTTGCCGGCCTTCTGCATCGGATCGTCCTTTTCCCTGATGTTCTCACTGCTTCTCTTGAAAAGGAACTTCAATACCTCCGTCAGGATATGCCCCGGGTTTTTGAAATACACTGCCGTCATGGCCGGCGTGCTCCTGGTTGCGCTGGCTGCAGGCCTGGTGGAGGGATACGTAACCCCGGCATTCACCAAGCTGGCGGCCGGCCTGATATCGTCGGGGCAGGGCTTCAAGTAACGGGGGTGAAGAGGTTGCTGTTCCTCCTCCTGGAAGTCAAAAAAAAGATCATGTCAACCATCAAGGCCCTTCTGGCCCTGGCCATTATGGTCATCCTGGCCATGCAGCTATTGGGGGTAATCGAGGAGGCCGCCGGCTACTACCACAGATGGCTGAACAGGAACACCCCGCACGGAAACCCGCTCAAGGTCTTCGAGGAAATCGACGACCCGCTGCTGCACGGTGACGACCGTATTTTACAAAAAATCAGAAAGCACTATAAACCCGCCACCAGCCCGGATTGAGCCCGGGCTGTCGCATATCCGAATCAATTTAAAAAAGGGAAATGTGTTTTTGCGCTGAAAATAATACATAGCGGAAAACCGGGCCGCTGCATTTTTAGGCAAGGAGGTAATGTGATGCCGTCTAAGGTATATTTTACGGACATGAGGGCAACCCAGAAAATGAACCTTCTGAACAAGGTGGGCAGGCTGTTTGACGAGGCCGGCCTGGCCGGAATTGTTGAGCCCAACGATTTGGTGGCGATTAAGGTGCACTTCGGGGAAAAAGGCAACACCGGGTACATTAGGCCCCAGTTTATCAGGAAAATCGTGGACGAAGTAAAAAAAATAGGCGGCAAGCCCTTCCTCACCGACGCCAACACGCTTTACGTGGGCAGCAGGTCAAACGCCGTGGATCATCTTCAAACCGCCATCGAGAACGGGTTTGCCTATGCGGTGGTCAACGCCCCCCTGGTCATCGCCGACGGCCTGAACGGCAAGGACTATATCAAGGTGCCGGTCAACCTCAAGCACTGCCGGGAGGTCAAGATAGGCAGCGCGGTGGTCCTGGCTGACGCCCTGATCGCGATTACCCATTTCAAAGGGCACGAGGCCACCGGATTCGGCGGGGTCATCAAGAATCTCGGCATGGGTTGCGGATCCAGGGCCGGAAAGCAGGTCATGCACTCGGACATGCTGCCCCAGGTCAAGGAAAAAAAGTGCAAGGCCTGCGGAAGGTGCCGGGAATGGTGCCCCACTGGCGCCATCGCGGTGGCAGCCGATCTTAAAATAGCGGTGGTGGACGAAACAACCTGCGTCGGCTGCGGGGAGTGCACAGTCACCTGCCCGCACGGGGCCATCGGGATCAACTGGCGCAACAACCAAAAGGACGGTCTGCAGGAAAAGATGGTGGAATACACCGCCGGTGTACTGAAGAACAAGAAAGGAAAGGCCGGCTTCATCACCTTCCTCAACAACATTAGCCCGGACTGTGACTGCTGGACCTTCTCGGACGCCCCGGTGGTCAGAGACATAGGCATCCTGGCTTCCCTGGACCCGGTGGCCATAGATCAGGCCTCCGCCGATCTGGTCAACCAGGAGCAGGTACTCCCGGGATCGCGGCTGGAGGGCCGCGAGGACGCAAGGGACAAATTCACCGCCCTTTTTCCCGACATAGACTGGACGAGGCAGCTTTCCTACGCTGAGGAAATAGGCCTGGGCAGCAGGCAGTATGAAATCATCAAGATCTAGGCGTTTTGATCTGTCTTCCCAATTTATTAACCATTTCCTATCGGGGTGAACGGCGGTGGAGAGGGCGATCAGAGATTTTTTAAACTTCCTGGCCGTGGAAAGGGGGCTGTCCAGGAACACCCTGCTGTCATACCGGTCGGATCTGATCTTCTTTAAAAAATTTTGCGCCCTGAAGGGATTCGATCCCCTGGGGCCGGGTGCGCGGGGCGCCGTCTCGGCCTATCTGCTACAGCTGAAAAACGACGGCCGTTCCGCTTCCACCATTTCCAGGCGGCTGGCCGCCCTGAAATCGCTTTACAAGTTTTTGATCAACGAGGGTCGGCTTGAGTCCGACCCGACCGAAAACCTCGAATCCCCCAAAAAAATCCTGAAACTTCCCCGGGTGCTGACCACCGGGGAGGTGGACAGGCTTCTGGCCCAGCCCCGCGCCGGCACTACCTCAGGGCTCAGGGACAAGGCCATGCTGGAACTGCTTTACGCCACCGGGATAAGGGTTTCCGAACTGGTCTCCCTGGACAGGGGAAGCATCAACCTGGAGGAGGGATATATAAGGTGCCTTGGCAAGGGCGCCAAGGAAAGGATTGTCCCCATCGGGCAGGTGGCCGCGTATTATACCGAGGCGTACATGCAGGGGGCGAGGGCCAAACTGCTGGGCGGAAAGAACAGCCAGGCCCTCTTTTTAAACCGGTACGGGAACAGGATGACCCGGCAGGGGTTCTGGAAGATAATTAAAAAATACACCGCCAGGGCAAATATAAAGAAGGACATCACCCCGCACACCCTAAGGCATTCCTTCGCCACCCACCTCCTGGAAAACGGTGCCGACCTCCGGTCGGTACAGGAACTGCTGGGCCATGCCGACATATCCACCACCCAGATATACACCCATTTAACCGGGAGCAGGCTGAAGGAGGTATACCGGAAATCCCACCCCAGGGCCTGACCCGGTCCCCCGTCGTCAGCCGGTGCCCGGGGCGGGATTTTTCGGTAGTGCGCCGTTTCCCCCGGGCTTACTTCAAAGTAATCGGAAAGGAAAAATGCAGTGATTGACAAAGTCGTTCTGGTAATCATCGACAGCCTTGGCATCGGCGAACTCCCCGACGCCTGGAAGTACGGCGACGTGGGAAGCAACACCCTGGCCAACCTTGCCCGGGCGGTCAAGGGCCTCAGCCTGCCCCACCTGGAGGCCCTGGGTCTCGGCAGGCTGGGCAGTTTCCAGGGGGTCCGCCCGGTGGACGATCCGGCGGGTTCCTACGGAAGGATGTCCCCAAAGTCCCCGGGAAAGGATACCACCACAGGTCACTGGGAACTGGCCGGGATCATCCTGGAAAGGCCGTTCCCGGTCTACCCCGGCGGCTTCCCCCCGGAAATCATCACCTCCTTTGAGGAAAGAACCGGCCGGAAAATACTCGGCAACAAGGCCGCATCAGGCACCGAAATCATCAGGGAACTGGGAGAGGAACACATCAGGACCGGCAGGCCGATTGTCTACACGTCCGCCGACAGCGTTTTCCAGATCGCCGCCCACGAGGAAGTGATCCCGGTGTCCGATCTCTACGAAATGTGCAGAACGGCCAGGGAAATACTGACTGGGGAACACGCGGTGGGCAGGGTCATCGCCAGACCCTTCACCGGCCGGCCCGGGGAGTTTAGGCGGACCGAAAGAAGGCATGATTTCTCCCTGGCCCCGCCCCGTCCCAACATCCTTACCCTGCTGGCGGATGCGGGCCGCACGGTGGCCGCGGTGGGCAAGGTGAACGATATCTTTGCCGGGGCCGGCATAACCCTGGCCGTCCACACCGGGAACAACATGGAGGGGATCGACCGGACGGTGGAACTGGCCCGGAGCGTCCCGGACGGCCTTATTTTCACCAATCTTGTGGAGTTCGACATGGTTTACGGGCACCGCAACGACCCCGAGGGGTACGCCGCCGCCCTGGAGGCCTTCGACCGCCGCCTCCCGGAAATAACCGCCTCCCTGGGAAAAAGGGACATGCTGATAATCACTGCGGACCACGGCTGCGACCCCACCACCGCCAGCACCGATCACAGCCGGGAATACGTGCCCCTGCTTGTGGCCGGGCCGCCCGTGCGCCAGGGGGTCAACCTGGGGACCAGGGAGACCTTTGCCGACGTGGCCGCCACCCTGGCGGCTGTGTTCAACCTGGCCGCCCCTGCGGGCAGGAGCTTCGCGGGCCAAATTCTGAATCCCGGGAGGTGAAGGCCGTGAGGATGTACGACATCATCCTGAAGAAAAGGGACGGGGGCGTGCTGGACCGATCGGAAATCGAGTTTTGGATCGGGGGCTGCGTGCGCGGAACAATACCGGACTACCAGACCGCGGCGCTGCTGATGGCCATCTACTTTCGCGGCCTGAGCCGGAGGGAGACTTCCGACCTGACCCTGTCCATGTACAAGTCCGGAGACACCGTGGACCTTTCAGAACTACCGGGCATCAAAGTAGACAAGCACAGCACCGGGGGCGTGGGAGACAAAACCACCCTGGTGCTGGCGCCCCTGGTGGCCTCGGCCGGCGTTCCAGTGGCCAAGATGTCCGGAAGGGGTCTCGGGCATACCGGGGGTACAGTGGACAAGCTGGAGTCGATTCCCGGCTTCCGGGTGGAAATGGACCGTCGGGAATTCATCAGGCAGGTTGGGAAGATAGGCCTGGCGGTGGTTGCCCAGACCGGCAACCTGGTTCCCGCCGACAAAAAGCTTTACTCCCTGAGGGACGTCACCGCCACCGTAGATCAGGTTTCCCTCATCGCCGCCAGCATCATGTCCAAGAAGCTGGCCTCCGGTGCCGGCGCCGTTGTCCTGGACGTCAAGGCGGGGAGGGGGGCCTTCATGAAGGACGCCGAAGGCGCCGAGGACCTGGCCCGGCTGATGGTGGATATAGGCTCAAGCCTCGGCCTGCGCACGGCGGCGCTGATCACGGCCATGGACCAGCCCCTGGGGCTGGCCGTGGGCAACGCCCTGGAAGTCCGGGAGGCCATTGAAACCCTGCAGGGAGGCGGCCCCGGGGACCTGCGGGAGCTTTCCCTGGTCATCGGGGCCGAAATGGTGGTCCTTGCCGGCAGGGCCCGGACCACCAGCGAAGCCCGGGAGATGCTGGAAAAAAACCTCGTGAGCGGAATGGCCCTGGCCAAGTTCCGGGAGATGATTTCCGCCCAGGGGGGCGACCCGGCGGTGTTGGACAATCCAGGCCTGATCCCCGAAGCAGCCGGCAAAACCGCGATCAAGGCCGAATCCGGAGGATATCTGTCCCGGTGCGACGCTATGGGCATAGGCCTTGCGGCCATGAACCTGGGTGCCGGAAGGGAAACGAAGGAGTCGGCCATCGACCTGGCGGCCGGCGTGGTGCTGCACAAAAAGGAGGGCCAGCGGGTGGCTGCAGGGGAAGTCCTGGCCACCCTCCACCACAACCCCGGCGCAAGGCTGGAAATGGCGGTGGAACTGGCAAGGCGGTCTTTTGCTGTGCAACAGTCACCCCCGCCGGCAGGTCCGCTGATAATCAGGAAAATATAGGGTGGCTTGACCGGGCTTTGGAGCCTACTTCAGGCCGGCCAGACTTTTGGCCAGGTCTTTCTTTTTGTCCAGGTCCGTAAGGGCATAAAGGGCCATTTTCTGAGCCATGGGCGACCCGGCCCCGTGCCAGGTCCCGGCGCCGTGCAGGCCGGCACACCAGTTCTGGAGGAACTTGGCCATCCTTAGCCTGGACTCGGCCGGGGCCCCCGTTTTTAAAAACTTCCTGATGTATTGGGCGGTCTCGGGGTTTTCCAGATCCATTTCACTGGGCATGGTCACCGCCAGCCCGCCGCCGATGTCGCCGGCCCACTTCATGATTTCCCAAAAGCCGTCGGCAATGGTAAGCTTGGCGGCGTTTCCAAAGATGTCGTCGGGCATGAAAAAACCGGAGCCGGCCGGCTCCTCCCCCCCCTTAAGGGCGGCAGCCACCGTGCAGGCCCTGGCCGTTTCGCTGATCCTGATCATGTCGGTGATCTTTTCCACGATGTGAGGGGCCTTGTGCACCCCCGAATATTCTGCCAGCAGCTGGGAGGCACCGATAATCAGGTCGGCGAAGCCCACCTTGCAGGCCCCCCCGCAGTTCATCCGGTGGGTCTTGGCGAAGCGCGCGATGAGCCGCCCGCAATATTTTGTCTCGCCGCACAGGAAAACGCGATCCCAGGGTATGAATACATTGTCGAAAACCATTACACAGGTCTCACGCTGGCCGTACAGGGGGTTCCCCAGGTATTTGGCGGCCACCAGCTCCCGCTCGGCCGTGAAGGGAGTGTATTGGCAGATGTAGGTAAGTCCCGGCGCCCCGTTGGGCACCGCGAAGGCCACGGCAAAATCCTCCTCCCCCTCCTTCATGCCCATGGTGGGGATGACGATGGTTTCATGGGCACCGATGGCGCCACTCTGGCTGACCTTGGCACCCCTGACAACGATTCCGTCGGCGTTTTTTTCGGTCACGTGGACGTACACGTCCGGGTCCTCCTGCTGCCCCGGGCGCCTGGACCTCTCTCCCTTGGCGTCGGTGACCGCGCCGCTGACGGCCAGGTCGTTCTCTTGCAGGTATTTAAGGTGGGCCATAAACCTCCTGTGGTACCCTGTACCCAGGTCCCGGTCCATCTCCCAGGTGATGCCGGCCAGGGCGTTGATGGTGTCGGCCCCCACGCACCGGTAATTGCAGGTGCCCAGCATCTGACTGGTCAGGGTGGCCATTTCCGCCCTTTTTTCCAGGTCCTGTACACTTCCCGCCACGTGCAGATTCCTGCTTATCCTCCCCCCGGTCAGCGGGGAGACGGTGTTCATGATCCCGTCGTACTCCGGATCCGTTCCCAGTTCATACACCCTGGCGTTGGCGTTGACGACGGTCATGGTGGTGGGATTCTCCAAGAGTTTTACCTGCCTGCCGCCCAAAAATATTCTGGGGTTCAGGCTTTTTACACTGTCCAGGTATTCCTTGGCGGATTTCATTTCAACCACCTCCGGCGATAAAGTTTATCATTTACCGCTTTGCAAAATTTGTGCCCGTACCAGGGCCCCCGCCACACCCCGCCCTCTTCCGGGTCATCTCGCCGGTCCGCTTCCTGTGTTGTCAATTATCGCAGACAGGATGTAAATAAATTTACATCCTTAAACTAAGAAAAAAGTCCTCACCGGCCGGTGAGGACTGATACATCGGTGCTGTGGGATTATATCAAGGGCTGCAGAAACACAGCACGATGATGATTATAAGGAAGATGAAGAAAAACAAGAATAAACAGCCGAAAATTACCCACGGGCTGGTGAAAAGACCGCTCAAAGACTCCGCCACAAGATTAACCTCCTTGTATGGTTTTTTGGTCTTTTACCCTATGGTATGTTAAGGCATTAGAAGAGGTTACAGGAAAATGGGCGGGCGGTCCGGTATAACTTTTTTTATTTTTGAACAGCCTAATAAAGGCTAACTGCAATTTTAAGGGGGGATGCGGCGATGTTCAGGAATAAGGCGGCGAAGATGTTTTTTGTACTGTTGTTATCGACGGTCCTTTTTTCCGCCCAGGCCCGGGCCGCGCAGGATCCGACCGGGAAAATGGGCGACTTTG
Source organism: Desulfovirgula sp. (assembly GCA_020725625.1). GTDB lineage: Bacteria > Bacillota > Desulfotomaculia > Desulfotomaculales > Desulfocucumaceae > JAILZP01. The sequence goes on from DYET01000033.1 coordinate 27,243, forward strand.
AAACCACCGCCGAAAGCGCGGTGTTGATGGCGGCCGACAGCGGGGAGGTCCTTTTTGCCAAAAACCCGGATGAAAGGCTGCCCATGGCAAGTGTAACCAAGCTGATGACCCTTCTTTTGGGGGTGGAGGCTGTTGAACAGGGCAAGGTAAGATTTGAGGACAGGGTGGTGGCCTCGGAAAACGCCTGGAGCATGGGCGGTTCCCAGATTTACCTTGAGCCCGGGGAGGAGTTCAGCTACAAGGAAATACTCATCTCGGTGGCCGTGGGGTCGGCCAACGACGCCAGCGTGGCCCTCGCCGAGCATGTCGCCGGCAGCGTTGAATCCTTCGTGGAGATGATGAACGACCGCGCCCGGAGGCTTGGCTGCACAAACACAAACTTTGTCAACACCACCGGCCTGCCGGCCGAAGGGCACTATACCTCGGCCATGGACCTGGCCCTGCTGATGAGGGAGTGTATCAACCACCCCCTGTTTATGAAGGTTTCCGGAATTTACGAGTACGACCTCAGGGGAGGCGAGTTCAAACTCTGGAACACCAACAAGCTCCTCAAATGGTACAAGGGAGTGGACGCCGGCAAGACCGGCTGGACGACAGAGGCCAAATACTGCCTTGCTTCCACCTGCGAAAGGGACAAACTCAGGCTAATCGCGGTGGTCTTAGGATCTCCGGAGCCGAAAAGCCACTTCAGGGAATCGATAAAGCTTTATAATTACGGCTATGCAAGGTACAAGGCGGTCTGCCTGGAGGAAAAAAACAGTCCCGTCAAAACCGTAAAGGTGGACAAGGGCACCGCTGAGGATCTTGAACTGCTGACCAGGGACAGGGTTCTGATGGTGGTCAAAAAAGGCGAAGACAAGGGCTTTGAGGGCATAATCGAGGCGCCCGCCAGGGTGCCCGCACCGGTGGCCGCAGGTCAGGTGCTGGGACAGTACGTAGTCACCAGAAACGGATCCGAGGTTTTGAGGGTGCCCTTGGTGGCCGGGAAGGAGGTTCCCCGGAGAAGTTTCACGGAACAGTTCAACAAATCCCTGCGCAGCCTCTTTGAATAGGCTTGGCGAGTTTTGTTAACGGCCGCCCGGCCGTTTTTTTTTAGGCCGCCGGCCCGGTGAAATTGCCTTTCCGCCGCATGTATGGTAAAATTTAGCAGATAAAAATCCGAAGATGAGGGGGTGGATCTTGCCAGGATGGACCTGCAGGTGGAAATAAAGGGCGGGACATTGCTGGCCCGGCTGGCCGGTGAAATCGACCTGGCCGCGGCCGATACACTGAGAAGTTCCCTGGAAAATGAACTGGACCGGAATCCGGGCGTAAGGCATATCGTGGTAAATTTGGGCGGGGTTAAATACATCGACAGCTCGGGACTCGGCGTCCTGCTGGGAAGATACCGGCGGTTGTCCAGGGAAGGCGGCGGGATGTTCATCGTGGGAGCGGCGCCGCAGGTGAGAAAGATTTTTCAAATGTCCGGGCTGCTGGGAATCATGCGGGAGTTTTCCAACGAGGCGGAAGCGATGGATCACGCTGGATAGGAGGAGTCTATATTGGAACCGGTCAACAGGATGAGAGTCGAGTTCACCAGTCTGCCGGCCAACGTGGCCTTTGCCAGGGTAGCCGCAGCCGCCTTCGCCTCACAGCTGGATTTTACCTTAAACGACCTGGAGGAGATCAAGGTGGCCGTGTCAGAGGCGGTAACCAACGCCATCGTCCACGGCTATGAAAACAGGTCCGACGGTACTGTTGTGATGTCGGTGGAAATAAGGAAAAATCATCTGGAAATTGTGGTGGAAGACAGCGGGAAGGGCATCGAGGACTTAGAAAAGGCCCTTCAGCCGGCGTATTCTACCGACCCGGAGCGGATGGGCCTCGGGTTTGCCTTCATGCAATCCTTTTCCGACAGCCTGCGGGTTGAATCCAGTCCCAACGCCGGGACCAGGGTAACCATGACCAAGGCGTGCAACAGGGCGATTTCTTCCCGGCGGGACACTGAGGTGCCTTTTTGATGAACTCCAGGCTGATCGAAATGAACTTGCCGCGGTTCCCCCTGCTGGGCGACAAGGAAATGCGGGAACTGATCAAAAGGGCCCAGGAAGGGGACCGCTGCGCCAGGGACCGCCTGGTGAACTGCAATCTCAAACTTGTCTTCAACCTGGTCAAGAGGTTCCAGAACCGCGGCTACGACCTGGAAGATCTTTTCCAGATCGGCTGCATAGGCCTGATCAAGGCCATAGACAAATTCGACCTGAAATACGACGTCAAATTTTCCACCTACGCCGTACCCATGATCGTGGGGGAAATAAGGCGTTTCTTAAGGGACGACAACCCGGTGAAAATAAGCCGGTCGCTCAAGGAAATGGCCTTCAAGGTTCAACTGGCCAGGGAAAAGCTGACCGGGAAAATAGGCCGGGAGCCCACAGTGGGTGAGCTGGCGGAAGAAATGGGCATCCAGCGGGAGGAAGTGGTGGCGGCCATGGAGGCCGCCCAGGCACCCACCTCGATATATGAAACCCTGCACCAGGACGACGGCGACCCGATTTACCTGCTGGACCAGCTGAAGGACGAGTCGGGAAGCGACACACCGTGGCTGGACCGCCTGGCCGTAAAGGAACTCCTGCAGGTTTTGCCCGAAAGGGACAGGAAGATTCTGATCTGGAGATTTTTCGAGGACAGGACCCAGGCCGACATCGCTTTCCGGATGGGCCTTTCCCAGGTCCAGATATCCCGCCTGGAAAGGCAAGCCCTGAAAAAAATAAGGGACTTGCTGAACCCGGCCGGCGGCAGGGAAGTCCGGGAAAACGAGCAGGAAGATAACCAGGCCCCCGGTTAACGGGGGCCTGGTTATCTTCCTATCTTTCCCCACATTATTTTTATTCGGCTGGGCATAATATCCACCGGAAGGCTCGTAAGCCCATAATTCAAAATGCCAGTTATGACTTAGGAGGGATGTCTGATGCACATCAAGGTGGCCGAAATGGTAGGCCATTCCCCGGCGGGGTGGAAGGACGCGGTTCAGTCGGCCGTCACCGAGGCCTCGAAGACGCTGAACGAGATTGTGGCGGTAGAAGTGGTCAATTTTACGGCCAACGTTGAAAACGGCAAAGTAGTGGACTACAAGGCCAATCTCAAAATCGCCCACAAGTCCTGAACCGGAACCGGAAGGCCGGGCAAAGCCTTCCAAAGCCTTGCGACGGGCAGGAACCCGGGCCGGAGGGGCACTCCTGGCGGGTGCCCCTCCGGCGCATACAGCGCAACAGGCAGTGGGAACCTGTGCTTTAACAGGTGATGGCTGTGGACCGGGCAAAAAACAACCGCCCCCGCACGATGGACGGGCGAAAGAGAAACGTGATCCTGGTCACCGACGGGGACCCGGTGGCCAAAAAGGCGGTGGAGGCCGCTTCCCGCAACATTGGAGCCAGGTGCATCTCCTGTTCGGCCGGCAACCCCACCGGGCTTACCGGGGAACAGCTGCTGGCGGAGATTAAAAAGGCTCCCCACGACCCGGTGGTGGTTATGCTTGACGACAGGGGATTTCTGGGACAGGGAAGAGGGGAGCGGGCGCTGGAGCACCTGGCTGGGCACCCGGAAATCCGGGTCCTGGGGATGCTGGCCGTGGCGTCAAACACCGAATTTGCAGGGTCGGTGAAGGTGGACTGCTCGGTCACCAGCGGGGGAACGGTGACCCCGGCGGCGGTGGATAAAAACGGGCGGGTGGTCCCGGGGCAGGGCCCGTCCCTGTCCGGCGACACCGTGGAGGTACTGGACAGGCTTGATGTACCGGTAATAATCGGCATCGGCGACATCGGGAAAATGGGCACGGCAGACAACCCGGGCCTGGGTGCCCCCCTTACCACCAGGGCGCTGGAAGAAATCTTGCACAGGAGTGGTTTCAATGGCCGTGGAGGCCAATGAAAGAAAGGCGACCCGGATCAGCAGGAAACTGGATGAAAACATATCCCTGCTGGAAGAAATGATGTCGATAAAGGAAAATTTCGACGTCATCCTGCGGGAAATGACCATCGGCAACGTGAGAACGGCGCTGCTGTTCATCGACGGCTTGACCAACGACCAGACGGTCACCCTGATCCTCCAGGAACTGGTCGACGTAAAGCGGGGCGAACTGTCCCTAAACGCCCTGGACAAGTTAATCGGCCGGCACCTGCCCTATACCGAAGTGGAAAAGGCGGACAGCCTGGAGGACGCCGTCAGCAAGGTGCTGATGGGGACCCAAGCGCTTTTCATCAACGGCGAGGACAGCGCCGTGATTATCGATGCCCGCACCTACCCCTCCCGGCAGCCGGAAGAGCCCGACCTGGAAAAAGTGGTCCGGGGATCCCGGGACGGCTTCGTGGAAACCCTGGTCTTCAACACCGCCCTAATCCGCAGGCGGATCAGGGACCCCAGGCTGCGCATGGAGGCGCTTCAGGCCGGGGACAGGTCCAAGACCGACGTGGTCATCTGCTACATCAAGGACGTGGCCAACCCGCAGCTGGTGGAAAACGTCCGGCGGAACGTCGGGAGGATAAACATCGACGGCCTGCCCATGGCCGAAAAGGCGGTGGAGGAGCTGATTTCCCCCGGGTCCTACTGGAACCTCTTTCCCAAGGTGAGATACACCGAGCGCCCCGACGTGGCCGCCGTACACCTCCTGGAGGGACATGTGCTGGTGCTGGTGGACACCTCGCCCTCGGTCATGATCACCCCGGCCACTTACTGGCACCACCTTCAGCACGCCGAGGAATACCGCCAGAGTCCTTCCACGGGGGTATACATCAGGTGGGTGAGGTTCGCAGGCATCGCCATATCCCTCTTCCTGCTTCCCCTGTGGCTCCTGGTGGTCATGAACCCCGGCCTGATCCCGCCGGACCTGCGCTTTATCGGCCCCGACAAGCCGGGCAAAGTACCCCTCGTCCTGCAGTTTATAGCCGCGGAGCTGTCGGTGGACATGGTCAGGCTGGCCACCATTCACACCCCCAACGCCCTGGCGGCGGGCATCAGCATCATCGCCGCCCTGCTGCTCGGCCAGATTTCCGTGCAGGTGGGGCTCTTTTCGGCGGAAGTGGTCCTGTACGTGGCCGTCGCCATGATCGGGATATTCCTCACCCCCAGCTACGAACTGGGCTGGTCCAACAGGATTATCCGGCTGTTCCTGATCCTGATGGTTGCCGCCTTCGGCCTGCCGGGATTCATCGCCGGGTCCCTGCTCTTCACCGGTTATCTCGCCTTTACCAGGTCCTTTGGTGTTCCCTACCTTTGGCCCCTGATTCCCTTCAACTGGGCAGCCCTGAAGAACGTGCTGGTGAGAACCCCGGTGCCGGTAAGCAACGTCAGGCCGGCAGTCCTCAAGCCCCTGGACAGGGTAAGCCAGGGAATCCCCGATCCGGCCCTCAAGCGCGGGAAGTAGCCTTTTCTTTTAAACTCCTTCCCCCGGCACGAGAATTACCCTTATTTGGTTCGCCACATTTTCCCAATCTATTTAACAAGATAAAAGACCGTTGATACATACTTCGCCAACGGCCCCGGCCCGGCCCGTCAGGGGCTCCTTCGCGCCAAGTATAACCCGGCTGCAAATTTGACCATAATATTGCAGGAGGGTGAAAATGACGGTAAAGATTGGTATTCCCAGATCGCTTCTCTTTTACTATTATTACCCGTTATGGAAAACCTTTTTTGAAGGCCTGGGGGCCGAGGTTACGGTCACCGGCCCCAGCACCAAGGCTGTCCTTGAGGAGGGGCTGGGGCTGTGCGTAGATGAGGCCTGCCTGCCCGTAAAGGTCGCCTTCGGCCACGTGGCGGCCCTCAGGGGAAAGGTGGACTTTATTTTCGTCCCCAGGCTGGTCAGCGTTTTCCCCCGGGAGTATATCTGCCCCAAGTTTCTGGGCTTCCCCGACATGGTGCGCAGCTGCGTCGGCGGCCTGCCGGGTCTTATAGACATTAACATAAACCTTTACCGCCGGGAAAAAGACCTGTACCGGCAACTTCGGGAGGCCGCCTCCCCTTTCTGCCGGAACCCTTTAAGGATAGCCGCCGCCTTCGGAGAGGCGCTGGCCGAACACAGGCGCTTCACCGAAAGGTTGGAGGCCGGGATGCTGCCCGACGACGCCTTCGGGGACCGGGAAGTGGCGGGCGGAAAACCGGGCGGGGAAAACTGGACGGTGGCGCTGGTCGGCCACCCGTACAACATATACGACAGCTTCATCAACCTTAACATAATCAAGCGGATCCGGGAAGCAAGGATGAACGTGGTCACCGCCGACAATGTGCCCGGTCCGGTGGTCGACAGATACGCCGGCACCCTAAGCAAGCGTCTTTTCTGGACCCTGGGCAGAAGGATGGTGGGTTCGGCCTATTACTTCATGGATAACCCGGCCATTGACGGGATTATCCACGTCGCGTCCTTTGCCTGCGGGCCCGACTCCATGACCGGGGAACTGATTCAAAGGAGGGCCCGCCGCACCGGCACGCCATTTTTGAGCCTGACCCTGGACGAGCACGCCGGAGAGGCCGGAATAGTAACCAGAATAGAGGCCTTCCTGGACATGGTGGCCATGAAGAGTGAACTGTCAACCCTATCCTAACCCGAAACGGAGGCTTTTAGGCCGTGAAAGTGACCTTTCCGCACATGGGAAACCTCTGGATTTGCCTTGAGGCCATGCTGGAATACCTGGGGGTGGAGACCGTGGTTCCCCCGCCTTCCACCAAAAAGACCCTTTCCCTGGGTTCCAAGCACGCCCCGGAGTTCGCCTGCATGCCGCTGAAGCTGAACCTTGGCAACTTCATGGAGGCGAGCGATTTGGGAGCGGACACCATACTTATGGCCGGCGGCTGCGGCCCCTGCAGGTTCGGCTACTACGCCCAGGTTGAATACGAAATCCTGTGTGACCTGGGCTACCGGTACAGCCTGGTGGTGATGGAACCTCCCGAGAGACACATCAGCGAGTTTCTGGCCAGGATCAGGCAGATTACCGGGAACCGTTCCTGGCTGGAAGTGATTCGCGGGATTAAGTTCGGATACCAAAAAGCCAGGGCGGTGGACGGCCTGGAAATGACGGCCATGCGCCTCAGGCCCAGAGAAATAGACCCCGGCAGTACGGACGCGGCACTGTCCGCGGCCCTGGAAGAAATTGCCGGGGCCCGGCGGCCGGAAGACCTCCCGCCGGCTATCGGGCGGGCCCGGGAAATAATGGGGGGAGTACCCGTCGAAGACCGCCCCGTGATCAGGGTGGGCCTGGTGGGTGAAATATATACCGTTCTGGAGCCATTCGCCAACCTGGAGATCGAAAAAAAGCTCGGCCGCCTGGGAGTCGAGGTCGACCGGTCGATCTACCTAAGCGAGTGGATCAACGACCATCTTTTTATGGGCCTGATCAGGGGCATGCGCAGCAGCAGCCTGTATAAAAAGTCGGCCTCCCCGTACCTGAGGCACTTCGTGGGCGGGCACGGCCTGGAGACCATGGGCGGCGCCGTCTACTACAACAGCCTGGGATATGACGGGGTAATCCAAATTCTGCCCTTCACCTGTATGCCGGAGATAGTCGCCCAGAGCATACTTCCCGGTTTCAGCCGGGACACCGGAATGCCGGTGATTACCCTGATCTCTGACGAGCAGTCCGGCGACGCCGGCCTCCAAACCAGGATCGAGGCCTTCGTGGACCTGCTGGCGGAAAAAAAACGGAGAAAGGAGTGGTCGGCCTGATGATCGGCTTTTTGGGTTTGGACGTGGGATCAGTAAGCACCAACCTGGTTTTACTGAATGAAGAGGGCCGGGTGTTGAAGTCGGTCTACCTGCGCACCAGCGGCCGCCCCATCGCCGCCCTGCAGAAGGGGCTGAGGCAGCTTTGCGGTCTCCTGCCGGCAAAGACCGCCATCAGGGGGGTGGGGGCCACCGGCAGCGGCAGGCACCTGGCCGGGATTATCGCCGGGGCCGACGTGGTCAAAAACGAAATCACCTCCCACGCCGCGGCGGCCTACAGGCTCGTCCCGGGAGTAAGGACCGTTCTCGAGATCGGGGGCCAGGACTCCAAGATAATCATCATCAGGAACGGCGTGGTGGTTGACTTCGCCATGAACACGGTCTGCGCCGCGGGCACCGGATCCTTCCTGGACCAGCAGGCAGCCAGGCTGAACATAAAAATAGAGGACTTCGGCAAAGCGGCCCTGAAGTCCGCGGCCCCCGTCAGGATTGCCGGAAGGTGCGCGGTATTCGCGGAATCCGACATGATCCACAAGCAGCAGATGGGGTACGACCTGCCGGATATACTGGCCGGGCTCTGCGAGGCGCTGGTCAGGAACTACCTCAACAATGTGGGCAAGGGCAAGGACATTTCGGACCCGGTGGTGTTCCAGGGCGGGGTGGCCGCCAACCAGGGGATGAAGGCGGCCTTCGAGCGGGCGCTGCAAACGGAAGTGATCATTCCGCCTCACTTCGACGTCATGGGCGCGGTGGGCGCGGCCATGCTGGCCAGGGATTACGTATCGAGGGGAATCCCCACCAAGTTCAAGGGCTTCGGCGCCGCCGAAACAGACTTCCGGGCCGGAAGCTTCGAGTGCGACGGCTGTCCCAACCTTTGCGAGGTGGTGGAAATCAAGGAGGAGGGACGTGTCATCGCCCGCTGGGGGGACCGGTGCGGCAGGTGGTCGATCCGGGTGGCCAGGGAAAAAATAAGCTGACAATACGGTCCGCGGCCGGGGCATTCCGTAAAAGTATTGCGGAATTTTTAGCCATAATATACAATTAACAATGTAATTTTCAATACCAGAAGAGAGGAGTCAGATGAGATGAGCGAAGTCAAAATACTGCTCGCCGAAAAGGAGATGCCCACCCGCTGGTACAACATCCAGGCAGACATGACCGAACTGCCCGACCCGCCGCTGCATCCAGCCACCAAGAAGCCCATCGGCCCGGAGGACTTGAAGCCGATATTTCCCATGGGGCTCATCATGCAGGAGGTTTCCCGGGAGCGCTGGATTGAAATCCCCGAAGAAGTCCAGAAAATCCTGAGGCTGTGGAGGCCGTCGCCACTGTACCGGGCCCGCCGCCTGGAAAAGGCCCTGGACACACCGGCCAGGATTTTCTATAAATACGAGGGAGTAAGCCCAGCGGGCAGCCACAAGTTGAACACAGCCGCGGCCCAGGCATACTACAACAAAGTGGAGGGGGTCAAGAGGCTGGCCACCGAAACCGGGGCCGGCCAGTGGGGGATCGCCCTTTCCCAGGCCTGCAACTTTTTCGGCCTCAAGTGCACAGTCTACATGGTCAAGGTCAGCTACAACCAGAAACCTTACCGGAAATCGGTGATGGAAATTTTCGGTTCCAACGTCATCCCGTCTCCCAGCAACCTGACCGAGTCCGGCAGGAAAATTCTCGCCGAGAACCCGGAGTCGCCGGGCAGCCTGGGCATTGCCATCAGCGAGGCAGTGGAGGACGCCGCCAGGCACGAGGATACCAATTATTCCCTGGGCAGCGTTCTCAACCATGTCTGCCTGCACCAGACAGTCATCGGGCTGGAGACCAAGGAGCAGATGGCCAAGGCCGGCTATTACCCCGACGTGGTCATCGGCTGTTGCGGAGGAGGCAGCAACTTCGCCGGATTTGCCTTCCCCTTCGCCCACGACAAGCTGACCCAGGACGCAAAGGTCAGGCTGGTGGCGGTGGAGCCCATCTCCTGCCCCACCCTGACCAGGGGGTTGTATGAATACGACTACGGGGACGTGGCCGGTTTGGCCCCCATAGTGAAGATGTACACCCTGGGAGCGGCCTTCATGCCCCCGGGTATTCACGCCGGCGGGCTGCGCTACCACGGAGACTCCCCTCTCCTGAGCAAGCTGGTCAGGGACGGCGTGGTGGAGGCCATAGCCCTGGGCCAAACTTCGGTGTTCGGCGGGGCCGTCCAGTTCGCCCGCTGCGAGGGCATCATCCCGGCCCCGGAGTCGGCCCACGCCGTACAGGCCGCCATCCAGGAGGCCGTCGCCGCCAGGGAGGCGGGGGAAGCCAGGACGATCCTGTTCAACATGAGCGGGCACGGTTTGCTCGACCTGCCCTCCTACGACCTGTACATGGCCGGAAAACTGGAAGACTACCCGCTTCCCGAGGAGGACCTGAGGGCGGCCCTGGAAAAACTGCCCAAGATATAGACAAGAACTACTTAACTCCCCCCAGTTAAAACGGGGGGTTTTTCACGGGGTAACCCGCGGTTTCGCAAGACCCGGCCTCCGGGAGGACATCTTGTTGCCCCGGGATAAGATGCCTGAACCTCGACGAAATATTTTCCTGAAGCAAACCGCAAGGAGGTACTATGAGAAGGAAAACACTCTTAACCGAGGTTGGCGAGTTCGGGCTCATTGACCGGCTGGCCGCGGCCTGGGAAAGAGGACGGCGGAAAAAGCCGCTTCCGGAACGGGCCCCGGGCGACGGCGTCCGGGCCGCGCCGGGTGCCGGAAAGCCCGTCCTGCGGCTGGGCATCGGCGACGATGCCGCCGCCGTCGAAATCCCCGCCGGGAAAACCCTGATCGCCACCACCGACATGCTGGTGGAAGGGGTTCACTTCCTGTGGTCGGAATCCCGGGTCCGGGTGCTGGGCCGCAAGGCCCTGGCCGCCAACATCAGCGATATAGCGGCCATGGGCGGTGTGCCGGGATGGGCCCTGACGTCCGTGGGGATACCGCCGCGGGCCGCAGTCGAAGAGGTTGAAGATCTTTATGCCGGGATGGGGGAAATGGCCGCCCTCTACGGGGTGGACCTGGCCGGCGGGGACACGGTGTCCTCCGATAACTGGATAATCAGCATCACGCTGCTGGGCATGGTGCAGGGAGAACCGATTACCCGGGCCGGCGGCAGGCCGGGCGACTTGATCATGGTCACCGGCTGGGTGGGGGACTCAGCCGCCGGGCTGCACCTGATCCAAAACCCCGGGGCCGGCCGGGACACGCTGCTGCCGGAGGATCACAGCTACCTGCTGTCCAGGCACCTTGACCCGCAGCCCCGGGTGGAGGAGGCCCTGGCCCTGGCCGGCCACGGGGGAGTCACCGCCATGATTGACGTGAGCGACGGCGTGGCCAGCGAAATCCACCACATCTGCCGCAGATCCGGGTGCGGCGCCCGGATAGATCCCGGCAGCCTCCCGATCAGCCCTCAGGTGCTGAAACTCTCCTCGGCCGTGGAAAGACCCGCCGCACACTGGGCCCTGTACGGTGGCGAGGATTACGAGCTTCTTTTTACCGCGCCCCCGGATGCCGCTCCCTCGCTGGTTAGGACGGTAATGGAGAGGACGGGGACCCGGGTCTCGGTTATCGGCCGCCTGACCGGGGCCCGGGAGGGAATTGCGGCTGAGGTCCCGGGCGGGGGAGGCAGGACCGAACCACTGCCGGCCAAAGGCTACAACCATTTCGGGCAGGCCGGGAGGTTTTAACATGCGGGAAGTGTACAGGGTGATTGACGCCAACCTGAACCGGGCCAGGGAAGGCCTGAGAGTGCTGGAGGAGGTGGCCCGCTTCATCCTTGAAGACGCTGACCTGTCCCTGAGGATCAAGGAAATGCGCCACAGCCTGGCCGCCGCGGTAAAGGACCTTCCCGGCGGGATGCTGGATCTCGTCCGGGCCAGGGACGCGGCCGGCGACGTCGGGGCCGGAACCTGGACCGAGGGGGAAAGGGACAGGCAGGACCTTTTCGATCTTGTCCTGGCCAATATCAAACGTGTCCAGGAGGCTGCCCGGGTGATGGAGGAATTTGGCAAGCTCCTGAACCCCGACACCGCAGGGTTCAAAAAAATACGCTTTGATTCCTACTCCCTGGAAAAGGAATTGCTGGCCAGGCTGGCCCCCGGGAGGCCGCCCGAAAAAAACTGAACAGCTTTAAGGCAGCGGCAGCATAAGGCAGCGGCAGCAATTGACAAATTCATAACCGTGTACTATAATTACATCACTAAAACCAAATAGCCAGCTAGGGGTGCCGCAAGGCTGAGAGAGACGCGATCTCAACCCTTTGAACCTGATGTGGGTAATGCCAACGTAGGGAAGCGTGATATGGGTTTGCAGCTGCTTGTTGCAGTTGTGAGTCATCCATCAACCACAAGCTTACCCGCCGAGGTAAGCTTTCTTTATGGGGGCGGGAAAATTGATCATCATCTTGAACGGCACGGAAGAAACGGTTCCGGAAGACACCACCCTGGAAGGGCTGATCCGGTCAAGGGGCTTAAAACCCGACAGCATTATCGTGGAGTACAATTTCGGCCTGGTGAAAAGGGACTCCTGGGCCGGCATCGTCCTCAAGGAGAACGATCGGGTCGAGATTTTAAGGTTTGTTGGGGGGGGTTGAAAAATGGCGGACATTCTTAAAATCGGCGGAAGGGATCTGACCAGCCGCCTGTTCCTCGGCACTGGCAAATTTTCTTCGAACAGACTGATCCCGGAAGTTGTCAAGGCCTCCGGGGCCCAGGTGGTGACCGTGGCCTTGAGGCGGGTGGATATGGATTTCCAGGAGGAAAATATCGCCGCCTACGTGCCCGGAGAATGCGTTCTGATGCCCAACACCTCCGGGGCCAGGAACGCCGAGGAGGCCGTCCGGATAGCCAGGCTGGCCAGGGCTGCCGGCTGCGGCAACTGGGTCAAAATCGAAGTAATCAAGGACAACAGGTACCTGCTCCCCGACAACCAGGAGACCGTCAGGGCCACCGAGATCCTGGCGGCGGAAGGCTTCGTGGTCCTGCCCTACATGAGCCCGGACCTGATAACGGCCAAAAAGCTGGCCGAGGCCGGGGCCGCAGCGGTGATGCCCCTGGGATCCCCCATCGGCAGCAACCGCGGGCTGAAAACAAAGGAACTGATCCGTATTCTGATCGATGAAATCCCCCTGCCCATCATCGTGGACGCCGGTATCGGGCGGCCTTCCGAGGCCGCGGAGGCCATGGAGATGGGCGCCGCGGCAGTGCTGGTGAACACCGCCATCGCCACCGCCGAGGACCCGGTTGCCATGGGCCGGGCCTTCGGCCTTGCCGTGGAAGCGGGGCGGGCGGCCTACCTGGCGGGGATGCCCGAGGCCGCCGAGTATGCCAGGGCATCCTCGCCCCTGACCGGGTTTTTGAGAGATTGAAAAAAGGACGGGTAACCATGAGTTTTTACGACCTGCTTCGCAAATACGGCGATTTTGATTTCGAGGACTTCTTCCGCAGGGTTGCCGAGGATCAAATAAAAAGGATCATTTCCAAGCACCGCCTGGGCGCCTTGGATTACCTGGCCCTGCTGTCGCCCCGGGCGGAGGGACAGATCGAGGAGATGGCCTTAAGGGCGCACCGTCTCACGGTCCAGCACTTCGGCCGGGTCATCCTGCTCTACACCCCGCTGTACCTCTCAGACCACTGCGTGAACCACTGTCTCTACTGCGGGTTCAGGGCTCAAAACAAAGTGGAAAGGAAAAAGCTTACCCCGGCCCGGGTGGAGGAGGAGGCCAGGATCATAGCCGCCACCGGCCTTAAGCACATCCTGGTGCTGACCGGGGAGTCCCGGAAGGAGTCCCCGGTCTCCTACATCAGGGAATGCGTGGAGATTTTGAAAAAGTACTTTACCTCAATCAGCATCGAGGTATACCCCCTGGAGGAGGACGAGTACAGGGAACTGATCTCCGCCGGGGTCGACGGCCTGACCATTTACCAGGAGGTCTACGACGAGGCGGTCTACGCCGAACTCCACCCGGCCGGGCCCAAGCGCAATTACCGGTTCCGGCTGGAGGCGCCCGAGCGGGCCTGCCGGGCCGGGATCAGGACGGTCAACGTGGGGGCCCTCCTGGGACTGCACGACTGGCGGACCGAGGCCTTTTTCACCGGGCTGCACGCCGAATACCTTCAGGACACTTTCCCGGAGGTGGAAGTCAGCATCTCCCCGCCCCGCATGCGGCCGCAGCTGGGCGGCTTCCAGCCCAGGGTCAGGGTCAGCGACCGGAACCTGGTCCAGTACATGCTGGCCTTCAGGCTGTTTATGCCCCGGGCCGGGATTACCATTTCCACCAGGGAGAGCGCGGAAATGAGGGACCACCTGGTAAAGCTAGGCGCCACCAGGATGTCCGCCGGATCTTGCACCTCGGTGGGCGGCAGGACCGGCCGGGATTCCTCCGGCCAGTTTGAAATCTCGGACGAACGCAGCGTGGCCGAAATGGCAAGGGTGATTTATTCCCAGGGGTACCAGCCGGTGTTCAAGGACTGGCAGTACATCTGACGGCGGTGTGGAAATGAACGGGTTTGAAAAGGCGATGGAAAAGATGCTGGGCGGGGAAAATCTGGCCAGAATACAGAAGGTCAAGGTGGGCCTGGCAGGCGCCGGCGGACTGGGGTCCAACTGCGCTCAATTCCTGGTCCGGAGCGGGTTCAAAAGGCTGAAGATCGTGGATTTTGACCTGGTGGAGGAAAGCAACCTGAACCGGCAGTTTTACTTCGCTTCCCAGGTCGGGCGGCGGAAGGTCGAAGCGCTTAAGGAAAACCTGCTCGCAATCAACCCGGACCTGGACATAGATGCCCTGCCGGTAAAAATCGAAAGGGAAAACCTGAAGGATCTTTTCGGCGACTGCCAGGCGGTGGTTGAGGCCCTGGACGGCGCAGGCTGCAAAAAAATGATAGTGGAAGCCCTGATTGATTCGGGAAGGCTCCTGGTGGCGGCCTCGGGACTGGCCGGCTGCGGCAGGAGCGACGGGATCAGGGTTCGCCGGGTCAGGGACGATTTTTACCTGGTGGGAGACCTGGTGTCCGAGGTGGGCCCCGGCCTGCCCGCCCTGGCGCCGGGAGTCAACGTCGCGGCGGCAAAACAGGCCGATGTGGTTCTTAGTTACTTTCTGGGAAAACCGTACGGAGGGATGGGAAATGGCTATTAAAAAAGGCCTGGCCGGACTGCTGGAGGCAGATTTATACGGGATAACGGCGGAGGAGTACTCCCTGGGCCGGAGTAACGCAGAGGTGGCCGAGAGGATGATCACCGCCGGGATCAGAGTCATCCAGTACCGGGAAAAGGAAAAGAAGCCCCGGGAAAAATACCTGGAATGCCTTAAAATCAGAGAATTAACCCGCATGGCAGGGGTGACCTTCATCATCAACGACCACCCCGACCTGGCCCTGCTGGTAGGCGCGGACGGGGTGCACCTGGGCCAGGACGACCTGCCCCCGGAAAAGGTGCGGGAGCTGGTGGGGGAGGAGATGATCATCGGGCTTTCCACCCACTCGCCCGCACAGGCGCTGGAAGCGGCAAGGATTGGGGTTGATTATATAGGAGTGGGACCCATTTTCGCCACCAGGACCAAGAAGGACGTGTGCGACCCGGTGGGACTGGAGTACCTTGACTTCGTGGTGAAAAACATCGACCTGCCCTTTGTGGCCATCGGCGGGATCAAGGAGCACAACATCGCCGAGGTCAGCAAGAGGGGGGCCCGGTGTTTCGCCCTGGTCACCGAAATTGTCGGTTCTGAGGATATAGGCGCCAAGGTCGGCGCCCTGAGGGCGATCCTCAGGCGGAAGGAGGTTTAGCCCTTGAATTACGCCACCCAGATGGAAGCGGCCCGGAAAGGAATCGTGACCCCGGAGATGGAGGCGGTGGCCCGGAATGAAAAAGTTGACGCGGAATATTTAAGGCAATCCGTGGCCGAAGGCAAGGCGGTCATCCCGGCCAACAAAAACCACCGCTCCCTGAGGCCCTGCGGCATCGGACGAGGCCTCAGGACAAAGATAAACGTCAACCTGGGCGTGTCCAAGGACTGCTGCGACATCGGCAGGGAGCTGGAAAAGGCCCGGCTGGCCATAGAACTTCAGACCGACGCCATCATGGACCTGAGCTGCTACGGCAAAACGGAGGAATTCAGGCGCCGGCTGGTTGAAATGTCCCCGGCCGCCGTCGGCACGGTGCCGGTATACGACGCCGTGGGATTTTGTAACAAGGACCTGAAGGACATGTCCGCCGGGGACTTCCTGACAGTGGTGGAAAAGCACGCCCGGGACGGGGTCGATTTCATGACCATCCACGCCGGGATCAACCTGGAAGCGGCGGCCAGATTCAGGAAAAACCCCCGGCTGACCAATATAGTGTCGAGGGGGGGATCCCTGATCTTTGCCTGGATGGAATTAAACGGCCGGGAAAATCCCTTCTACGAGTATTTCGACGACCTCCTGGAAATCTGCCGGCAGTACGACGTGACCATCAGCCTGGGGGACGCCTGCCGTCCCGGCTGCCTGAAAGATTCCACCGACGCCTCCCAGATTCAGGAGCTGATTGTCCTCGGGGAACTGACCAAAAGGGCCTGGGAAAAGGACGTCCAGGTGATCATTGAGGGCCCGGGGCACATGCCCCTCAACGAAATCGCACCCAACATGCTGCTGGAGAAAAAACTCTGCCACGGCGCCCCCTTTTACGTTCTCGGACCGCTGGTCACCGACGTCGCCCCGGGCTACGACCACATCACCAGTGCCATCGGCGGGGCGATAGCGGCGGCCAGCGGGGCCGACTTCCTGTGTTACGTGACCCCGGCGGAACACCTGCGCCTGCCGACCCTGGAAGACATGAAGGAGGGCATCATGGCCTCGAGGATTGCCGCCCACGCCGCCGACATAGCCAAAGGAATCCCCGGGGCCCGGCAATGGGACGACGATATGAGCGAGGCAAGGCGGAACCTGGACTGGGAGAGGATGTTCAGCCTGGCCCTGGACCCGGAAAAGGCCAGGAGGTACCGGCGGGAATCAAGGCCTGAAAACGAGGACTCCTGCACCATGTGCGGCAAAATGTGCGCGGTGCGCAACATGAACATGGTGCTGGACGGGTCGGACCCGCTGCAAGCGGATTGATTGACTGCCGGAAAAGGACATGGTAAAATATCTAGAAATTTAATAAACCTCATCTCCCCTTGTGAGGAGATGGGGTAGAGGCGCGGGAAACATGAGTAACCCCGGGGAGGAAGGTACCGTTGAACCGGGGGGAAAGGGTCACCGCCGAAGCCACGTCTGACCTACAGGCGCTGGCTGGGCCGTCGCCGAACAGGCGCCGGACTGTCATCCAGGACCTGTCCCGGGTCCCGGGTGGAGAGCTATCTCATCCTGAGAAAAGGCACGGGGAGGGGGTTTTTTTATTGTGCGGCCTTATACTGTTCCGGATAAAGACGGGCCGTATCGTTTTTTTACGGCCGGGATCCGACTGAAACAGGGTGCCATGCAGTAGTTCGGGGGAATATATTACCTTGGAGGTCTGGTCATGAAACTGCGCGGAACGATGAGGGTGAACTCCCGCGGCCACCTCGAAATCGGGGGTATCGAGGCCGCCGACCTGGCCGGCCGCTTCGGCACGCCGCTTTACGTGCTGGACGAGGAGCTGTTCAGGCAAAACTGCCGGGATTACCACCGTGCCTTCGTGGAAAAGTACGGTGCGGAAGTCATCTACGCCGGGAAAACACTGATCACCCTGGCCGTTTGCAGGCTGGTGGAGGAGGAGGGGCTCGGGCTCGACGTGGTTTCCGGCGGGGAAATTTACACCGCCCTGAAGGCCCGCTTCCCCATGCACAGGGTATACTTCCACGGCAACAACAAGTCCCCGGAGGAAATAAAAATGGCCCTGGAGGCCGGGGTGGGCCGATTTATGGCGGACAACCTGCAGGAAATCGAAATTTTGAACAGGCTGGCCGGCGACATGAAGGTAAGGGCAAGCGTAACCATCAGGCTGACCCCCGGCATCGAGGCGCACACCCACGAGTACGTAAAAACGGGTCAGATTGACAGCAAGTTCGGGCTGGCCATCCAGACCGGGCAGGCCGAAGAAGGGATAAGGCTGGCCCTTCGGCTTGAGAACATCAGCCTCAGGGGCCTGCACTGTCACATCGGGTCCCAGATTTTCGACCTGGATTCCTACGCCCACGCGGTAGACGCAATGATGGACTTTGCCGGCAGAATGAAGAGAAAAACCGGCTGGCAGCCCGAAGAAATCAATCTCGGGGGCGGCCTGGGCATATACTACGCCAAGGGCGACAGCCCGCCGCCGGTGGATCGGTATGCCGAAGTGGTGATGTCCAGGCTTAAGGCCAAGTCCGCCGAACACGGGATGACCATCCCCAGGCTGATGGTCGAGCCCGGAAGGTCCATCAGCGGCCCGGCCGGGTCCACCATATACACCGTAGGCACGGTAAAGGAAATCCCCGGCGTAAGGAAGTACGTGGCGGTGGACGGCGGCATGTCGGATAACCCCAGGCATGCCCTTTACCAGGCCAGGTACGAGGCCATGCTGGCCAACAAGGCCTCCCTGCCGCCGGGGGAAATCGTGTCCGTGGCGGGAAAGTGCTGCGAGTCCGGCGACATGTTGATCCGGGACATCGCCCTGCCCCCCGTGGAACCCGGAGACCTGCTGGTGGTAAGCTGCACCGGGGCGTACAACTATACCATGTCAATGAACTACAACCGCCTCCCCAGGCCGGCCATGGTGCTGGTCAGGGACGGCCAGGCCGACCTGATACTAAAAAGAGAGAATTACGAAGATCTGATCAGGAACGACACCATTCCCGACCGCCTGAAAAAAAGCAAGGTGGTAAGCATCGCCTCGCCATCAAAAACAGGGCTTTCACATTCTGTCTCCTGTCTCCTGTATTCCTAAAAGTGGCGCTTCCGAAGGAGGCGCTTTTTTAAAACAACTATTTATGGTATAATATCCCGTAAATTTTGCTCAAGGTAGATGGTCGATGGAAATAATAACCACCCATACCAACACCGACCTGGACGCCCTGGCCTCCATGGTGGCGGCAAAAAAGCTGTACCCGGAGGCCCAAATGGTATTTCCGGGGAAGCTGTCCAGGAATGTGGAAGAATTCATGTCCCTGCACAAGGACATCTTCACGGTGAAGAACAGCAAGGAAGTCAACTTCGACAAGGTTAAAAGGATCATCCTGGTGGACACCAAAAACCCCAAGAGGATAAACAAGCTGGCCGACCTGTTCGGCAGGCCCGGCCTGGACGTGCATATCTACGACCATCACCCCTGGACCGAGGGGGACGCGCGGGGTTCCCTGGAGGTGGTGGAGATGATTGGCGCCACCACCACCCTGCTGGTGGAAAGGATAAAAGAACGGGGGATAGAAATTACCCCCCTGGAAGCCACCATCATGGCCCTGGGAATACACGGCGACACCGGATCGCTGCTGTTTACCAGCACCACCGCCAGGGACGCCGCGGCAGTGGCCTTCCTGATCGAAAAGGGGGCCAACCTGGGAGTGGTCTCGGAATTTCTGGGCAGGCCCATGACCGAGGATCAGAAGGCCCTGCTCAAATCGCTCTTGATGTCCGCCGAAAGGCACGTCATCAACGGGGCCAAGGTGCTCATCGCCAGGGCGGAAACCGAGGAATTCGTGGTCGGGCTGTCCCTGCTGACCCACACTATTTCGGAGATTGAAAGGCTGGACGCCATCTTCACGGTGGTGTTGATGGAAGACCGGGTGCACGTGGTGGGCAGGAGCAACATCCCCCAGGTAGATGTAGCGGAGATCCTCAGCCCCTTCATGGGCGGGGGCCACCCGGCGGCGGCTTCAGCCACCATAAAGAACGGAAAGGTCAACGAAACCGCAGAAAAGCTGGTCAGGACCATCCAGGAGAAGGTAAAGCCCCCCCTCGCGGCCTCGGACATAATGTCTTCCCCGGTGAAAACCGTTTTCGAGGACACCACCATCGCCGAGGCCAGCAGGGTGATGATGCGCTACGGCCACTCCGGCCTGCCGGTGGTGGAAGGCCTGACCTTAAAGGGCGTGATTTCCCGCCGGGACGTGGAAAAAGCCATGAGCCACGGGCTGGGCCACGCCCCGGTAAAGGGGTATATGACCGCCAACGTGGTCACTGTGCACCCCAACATGCCGGTGGCCGAGGTCAGGGAAATAATGATCGAAAACGACATAGGCCGGGTGCCGGTGGTGGAGGGCGACCGGCTGGTGGGCATAGTCTCCAGGACCGATGTGCTCAAGACCCTGCACGGTGAACTCCAGGGCATGTACCACGTGGTCCACGGGGGCCAGTCGAAACAGAGCCTTTACAACAACATAGCCGAGGTCATGCGGCGGGGCCTTTCCCCCAGCGTGCTGGGGGTCTTAAGGCAGGTCGGCGACATTGCCGGATCGATGGGTTTCAAGGTATACGCCGCCGGCGGGGTGGTAAGGGACCTGCTGGTGGGATACGAAAACATAGATGTGGACATAGTGGTGGAAGGGGACGGCATCGCCCTGGCCGAGGCCATGGCCGAGAAAATGGGGGCCAAACTCAGGGCGCACCGCAAGTTCGGCACGGCCGACCTGGTTTTCCCCGACGGATTCAAGGTGGACGTGGCCACCGCCCGGGTTGAGTATTACGAGTACCCGGCGGCCCTTCCCCAGGTGGAGAGTTCGTCCTTAAGGCAGGATCTTTACCGGCGCGACTTCACCATCAACGCCATGGCGGTCTCCCTGAACTCGGACAGCTTTGGGGAGATAGTCGACTACTTCGGAGGGCGCGAGGACCTGCACTACGGGCTGGTCCGCGTGCTGTACAACCTCAGCTTCATCGAGGACCCCACCCGGATTCTCAGGGCGGTCAGGTTTGAGCAGCGCTACAAAATACAGATTGAGCCCCAGACTCTGAAGCTCCTGAAAGACGCCGTGCGCCGGCAGGTTCTTCTGAAAGTTTCAAATGACCGGCTGTGGGATGAGCTCAGCCATATCATGACGGAGCCGGAGGCCGGAAAGATGTTTTCCAGGCTGGACGCCCTGCAGGTCTGGCCCCAGGTGCTTCCCGACGTCAGCTACTGGGAGGTTCAGCCCGTTTTAAACGGCCTCAACAAGGCCGTCAGGCTGCTGAAAGACTGGGGGTTTGCAGACTACCCCGATCCTTGGCTGCCTGTGATGATCGCCGTCCTGCACTGGTCCGGCCGGGACACCGTTTTAAAAATATGCAGAAAATACAACCTGAGCAGGAAGAACACCGAAAAGGTGCTGGCCACCCTGGACGGCTGGCAGGAGGCCCTGGCCGGACTGTGGAGGCACTCGGAAAAATCGAGGCTCAGCGAACTGGGCCGGAGAATTTTAAGCCTGCCCGTGGAAGCTTACCCGCTGATCCTGACGCTTTTGGACGAGGACCAGATGAGGGGCCGTTTCAGGGCCCTGCTTACCGGGATAAGGGAGAGCAGGCCGCTGCTGGGCGGCAAATACATCAGGGCCCTGGGCTACAAGCCCGGTCCCATCTACAGGGAGGCCCTGGACCGGCTCTGGCGGGCCAGGATGGACGGCCTGGTGCGCAGCGAGCAGGAGGAAAGGGAGTTCCTGGAGGCCTGCCTGAAAAAACTGGAGGGGGAAATGGCCAGTTGCTAGACCTTTTTGATCCGGCCAGGCTTCTTTACAAAATTCTTTACATGACCCCGGCGGTTTTGATCGGCCTGACCTTTCACGAGTACGCCCATGCGGCGGCGGCATACCGCCTCGGCGACAGGACGGCCTACCACGAGGGGAGGCTGACCCTCAACCCGGCCGCCCATATAGACGTACTGGGGCTGATCATGCTGTATTTCGCCGGCTTCGGCTGGGCCAGGCCGGTTCCGGTCAACCCCTATAATTTAAGGGGCAACAGGGGCAGGGGAATGCTCCTGGTATCTCTGGCGGGACCGCTTTCAAACCTGGTTCTGGCAGTGGCGGCCGCCGCCCTGCTGGGTGCCTTCCTGTGGAATGTTCCCTATGCGGACCGGATTGCCACGGAAATAATAAGAATAAACGTCATCCTGGCGGTATTTAACCTGCTGCCCATACCGCCCCTGGACGGATCGAAAATACTGGCCGGCATCCTGCCTGGCAGCCAGGAATGGCTTTACAAACTGGAGCAGTACGGAACCATCATCCTGATCCTGCTCCTTTTCACCGGAATTATCGGCAGGATCTTGAACGTCCTGATAGTACCCATATTCGACTTTCTGACCTGGGTGGCCAGAACCATGAACGCCGTATTCTGACTGAATGCTGCAAATAAAAAAGTACTCACTGCAAGAAGGGAGAACAACATGACCAAGGGAAGAATTCTCAGCGGAATGAGGCCGACCGGCCGCCTTCACGTCGGCCACCTGAGCGTGCTGGAAAACTGGAAAAGGCTGCAGGAGGAGTACAGCTGCTTCTTCTTCTCGGCCGACTGGCACGCCCTGACCACGTCCTTCGAGGACACCGGTGAAATCAAGGAAAATACCCTGGAAATGATCACCGACTGGCTGGCGGTGGGTCTGGACCCCGAAAAGAGCGTCATCTTCACCCAGTCGGACATCAAGGATCACGCCGAGCTGCACCTCCTTTTCTCCATGATCATCCCCTTAAGCTGGCTGGAGCGGGTTCCCACCTACAAGGACCAGGTGCAGCAGTTCCGGGAGCAGGGGAAGGACATCATGACCTACGGTTTTCTGGGCTACCCCCTCCTGCAGGCGGCCGACATCCTGATTTACCGGGCCGACGCAGTACCGGTGGGAGAGGACCAGCTCCCCCACCTGGAGCTCTGCCGGGAGGTGGCCCGCCGC
>DYET01000034.1 GCA_020725625.1 Desulfovirgula sp.
TTCAAGCAGCTTAAAAGAGAACTGGTTCCACAGATAGTCCGGACCCCGGGCTTAAACTGTCCCCAAACGCCCCTGCAGCTGGATATTTCTGGTAAACAATCTTGTTAAATTAAGAAAACGATTCTTTTAGGCTGTTTTCCTTATGAATCTGTCCTGTTGTTTTGTCAACCAAAACTGTAAAGAAAGGGTGATGAATACAGTGACTATTCCACTGAAACTCTACACTGCACTGAAAGTAGCGAAGATTCTGAAGGTAAAAAAGGCTTACGTTTACGAATTGGTTGCCAGTAAAAGACTGAAAGCGGTGAAATTATCGGAAAGACGTTTGAGGATACCGGAAGCTGCGGTAGACGAGTATATTCAAAGTGCGATTAACCAGTAAGCAGGAAAAGGGCCGGACAGGTGCGAATAATCACCTATCCGGCCCTTTCTTCGGAGGTATCTGAAATGGCGCAAATTCAAAGAAGGGGTCCAAACCGCTATTTGATAACAATATATCTCGGGAGGGATGCTCAGGGCAAGAGAATTCTGGAAAACGAGACTTTTTACGGGTCATTGTCCGAGGCCAGGCTGAGGGCCGCAGAGCTGGAAGTCGTAAAGCGAAAGCGGGGGCCGAGGAAACTCGCCAGGACCGTCGGGGAATACCTGGAGACCTGGTTGGAAAGGATTAAGGGAACGGTGTCCCGGCGCACTCACGTTACATATTCCTGGCACGTAAGAAAGATTCTGCCCGCTATAGGGAACCTCCAGCTGTACGGCCTCACGGCCTTCGAACTCCAAGAAAAACTGGCCGGCTTGTCCGGGAAGCCGAAGACATTGAAAGGGATGTACGGCACACTCAAAACCGCTTTCAAGCAGGCAGTGGCGTGGGGGTTGCTGAGTACCGACCCCAAGGCGGGAATCAAGGCCCCGCGCGTGCCCCGGCGGGAAATTACCGTGCTGACCAGGGAGGAACTGGTAAGTCTTCTGGAAGCGGCGAAAGGCTATAAGCACCACATGATTATCCGGCTCCTGGCCGTCACCGGCGCGAGGCTGGGTGAAATCCTGGGCCTGACCTGGCTGGATATTGACCTTGAAAAAGGTACGGTCACTATCAGGCGGGCTGCCGATACCAAGTTCAGGGAACTGAAAGAGACCAAGACGGCAAGCAGCCAGCGAATTCTGTCCCTGGACCCGGAGACGGTGGCGTTGCTCAGGGATTTCCAGAAAGCCCAGGGGAGGGGAAAAGTCGCTTCCCTGAAGCGCGGCAGCGCCCTGGTGTTCGCTTCTCCGGACGGCAGGCCGGTACGGGAAGACGCGGTGCGCCGCACAATGGCCCGCATACTGAAAAAAGCAGGGCTGGATCATTACCGCCTTCATGACCTGCGGCATACGGCAGGGTCGTTGCTGCTGGACGCCGGACATTCTCTGGCGCTTGTGGCAGCCTTCCTCGGCCACTCCAGCACGGCCACGACGGCTTCAACCTACACCCACGCCGTCAGGAAAGGGGTGGGTATGGCCGGGGTTTTAAACCCGGTGTCAGACAGATAGTCAGACAGCTGACGGGAAACCTGGTAATATCAAGGGTTTTACCGGGGGTAGAATACTTCGATTCCTGCCGGGCGCATTTAATTTTAGACAAGCGAAAGGTCGGGTCTAGGGTTCCGCAAGGAATGGGGCGGGCCGAAGGGCCTGCCCCGCAATTCATGGTGAAAACAGAAAGGACAAAAGAAGCGCTTGCCCGCCTTTTGAACATGTTCGAGAGCGACAACCTGCCAACCGCCGTCGCCAGGACGGTAATCAAGGGTGATGCCAGACCCTTCGACAAGTGGAGCCTGGGCAACAGGTTGCTCATGCCGCGTTCAGGCGCGCGGGTTCAAGCAGTGGCAGGAAGTTGACGAGGCAGGCCCCGAAACCGGGAAAGAGCGGGAAGTGTAAGGACGTTTTTCCACGAGCTTGCCCACGCCGTGCACTACTAGGTCAAGCCCGGTAGCCAGCACGCCGACCAGGAAATCATCGCTGAAACCGTTGTCTGCGCCTTGTGCGAGCTGTATGGCTACATCGGCTACGTCTGGTATGGCTGGGAATATATCCGGCACTACATCGCCCTGGACGGCCAGCGGGCGCTGAAAAACGTCAACGATCTGGCGGAACTGGAGGAGATAAAGGTATATACGACGGCGGTTATGCTAAAAGAAATCGAATATGGTAGATAAAGGAGACAGGCCCCGCTGAATGGCGGGGTTTTTGTTTTTAGTGATAGTCATTTGTTGACTAAAAAATCATCCATCTTTCATCCCCTCCCTCACAACCATTTTTTTATTTGGCAAAGCAACGCCGGCTACTTTCACTGGGGCGAATAAAATTTTGGAAAAGGAATAATAATAAATCTGGGCATTACAAGTGAACACTGTCTTGGTATTTAAAAACGGGAACCGTTTATTCTGTCAAAAACCCTACCGAGGCCCGGTAGGGATTTTTGTTCAGGGAATCCCGGGCATAAATTCCCCGCCCAGGAAGGATAAGGCGAAGGGGGATAAAGCCGGCTGCGGACTCCTTGATTTTGCATATAGAAATATTAAAAGACTGGAGGATTGTTATGAAGGCAGTGATTATGGCGGGAGGTGAGGGCTCACGCCTCAGGCCCCTCACCTGCAACCGCCCCAAGCCGATGGTGCCGGTTCTGAACAGGCCGATGATGGCCTACATAGTCGAACTGCTCAAAAAGCACGGCATAACCGAAGTGGCTGTGACCCTGCAGTACCTGCCCGGAACCATCCGGGACTATTTCGGGAACGGGTCGGAATACGGCGTGAACATGAGGTATTTCGTCGAGGAGGTTCCCCTGGGGACCGCCGGCAGCGTCAAAAACGCTTCGGCCTTCCTGGACGACACCTTTTTGGTAATCAGCGGCGATGCCCTGACGGACTTCGACCTGGGCCGGGCCATCGGCTTTCACCGGGAGAAGGGAGCCCTGGCCACCCTGGTTCTGACCAGGGTGGAAACTCCCCTGGAATACGGAGTGGTGATCACCGGCCCGGACGGAGACATCGCGCAATTCCTGGAAAAGCCGTCCTGGGGGGAGGTTTTCAGCGATACAGTGAACACCGGGATTTACGTGCTGGAACCCGAAGTGCTGGAATACGTTAAAGAGGGCCGAATGTTCGACTTCAGCAAGGATCTTTTTCCCCTCCTGCTCAGGGAGGGAAGGCCCCTGTTCGGCATGGTGGCCGAGGGCTACTGGTGCGACATCGGCAACCTGCAGCAGTACCTGCAGGCCCACATCGACGTCCTCTCCGGGCGGGTCCACCTGCCGTTCCCGGGGAGAGAAATAGCGGACGGTGTTTACGCCGGCGAGGGGGTGGAAATCGACCCTTCCTCGGTGATCAGGGGGCCGGTTTTCATCGGCGACAACTGCAAGATAGGCGGACAGGCCAGAATTGACTCCTTCAGCGTGCTGGGAAACAACTGCCTCATTGGCGGCAGGGCCACCATTAAGAGGAGTGTCCTCTGGAACGGCGTATACGTGGGACCGAACGCGGCCCTGCGGGGGGCCGTCCTGGGATCCCGGGTGCAAATCCAGTCGGGGGCGGGGGTTTACGAGGGGGCGGTAATCGGCAGCGATTCGGTAATCAAGGAAAACGGGGTGGTCAAGCCCGACGTTAAAATCTGGCCGCACAAAATGGTCGAGGCAGGGACCACAGTGAAGACCAGCATCGTCTGGGGAACCCGCTGCCCAAAGAAAATATTCGGCCTGGACGGCGTTACCGGCCTGGCCAACGTCGAAATGACACCCGAATTTGCCGCCCGGGTGGCCGCCTCCTTTGCCAGCGTGGCGGGGGGAAGCGGCCATCTGGCGGTGAGTTCGGACAGCTACCCGGCCTCCCAGATGATCAGGGGGGCCGTATCCAGCGGCATGCAGTCGGTGGGCGCGGCGGTTTACGACTTGGGGGACGGCATCACCCCTATGCACCGCTTTGCCGTCAGGACCATGGATCTGGACGGCGGGATTCACGTCAAGGTTAGCTCCAGGAATATAGACCTGGTGACCATGGTATTCACAGGCCGGAGCGGGGGTAACATCACCCGCAGCGCCGAGCGCAAGGTGGAGAACGCGCTGATGAGGGAAGATTTCAAACGGGCCGACTCGTCCCGGGTGGTCCCGGTGGAAAAGGTCCGGGGTATGGCGGAACGGTATGTCGCCCACCTTTCCCTGGCCGTCGACGGCCTTGCCTTACGGGGAGGCGGCGTAAGCCTGGTCATGGCGTACGACCGGACCAACCTGGAGAGGTTTGTGGTTCCGGTCTGCGCGGATCTGGGCATAAGGACGGCCAATATAGACTGCCGGGAGTACGGCTGCGGGGCCGGGAACTGGGAGGCGTACAGGGAAATGCTGCCCCGGCTTTCCGAGGCTGTGGTCAAGAGCGGCGCCACCGCCGGCGCCCTGCTGGATCCCAATGGCGACTGCCTGGTCCTGGTGGATGAAAGGGGCAGGATAATCGGCGACGATATGCTTACCGCCCTTTCGGCCCTGATATTGCTCAAGGTCCGGGGAGGGCCGGTAGTGGTGCCGGTGACCGCCCCGGAGGCGATCGAAAAAATGGCTGAACGGTACAGCGGCAAGGTAATCCGCACCAAAACAGCCGTCCAGGACTTTGTGGAGAGGGTGCTGGCGGTGGAGGGGCGGGAGGCGGAAGGGGAAGGAATTTCCCAGTTCCTGATGCACTTCGACGCCTTGGGAGCCCTTCTTAGTATAATCGGCTTCGCCCGCCGGCGGGGCCTGACCCTGGGGCAGCTGGCGGACGAAGTACCGGTCTTTTACATGGACAAGAAAACAGTGCCGGTTCCCTGGGAGGCCAAGGGAACGGTTATCAGGAGGATTATCGAGGATCACGGGGGGCCGGAAATGGAATTGCTGGACGGTGTCAAGGTCTTTCACCAAAACGGCTGGGCACTGGTCCTGCCAGACCCGGAGGAGCCGGTCTGCAGGATTTTCAGCGAGGGCGCGTCGATGGAAATTGCCGAATCCTTGGCGGATTTTTACATCGAGAGGATAAACAGGATCGTGGGAGGCCAAGGGTAAAAGACAGATTAATGACGACCCCTGGATTTTCAAAACCATCCAGGGGTGATCTTTTAAATAAGAAGATTTAGCCAGTATCAATAGCTATCTTTTTCATATTCTCTACCGCCCGCCTTTTTCCCGGTTACTGCCCGCTGGCCAGCTGCTGCTTTTCCCCGGCCCGGTCGGCGTAGTGCCTGAAGTCGATGTCCGGGAAAATGTTGTTCCTGGCCTCCAGGTGGCTGAGCCATTCCCCGTCAATCCTGTTTTCACAGATTTCACGGTACAGCCTGATGAAATTGTCCAGGTGGGTTTTTGTCCGCCTTACGGCGTAACCGGTCATGGTGCCGGTGCTCATGATGAAGGCCCAGTCGCTGCTCTGCGCCAGCATCAGCTCCCTTGCCGCCTGCTTCAGCGCCCTGGCCTGAAGGCCTGAAGCATGGTAAAATCTTTCGGCCAGCCAGACCATCCTGTCCGCAGCCGTGTGCAGGTGCCTGTAGATCCAGTCGTTATTTTTGCTCAGCCACATTTCGTTGTAGCCCTTGTGTCCCCAGCTGGACGCGCAGGGTGTGGCCACCTGGTTGCAGCCGTGAAGCCTCAGGTAGTCGGAGGGGCTGATCAGGCACAGGGTTTTCTGGTCAAAATTGATTTTCCTGATCAGGAACTCCAGCCAGATGGGGCCCTCAAACCACCAGTGCCCGAAAAGTTCGGCGTCGTACGGGGCCACGATAACGGGCGGCCTGTCCATGAGGGTGTTCAGGTGCCTGACCTGCAATTCCCTGTTGAACATAAAGTTGCCTGCGTGAACGGCAGCCTTTTCCACCGCGTTTGAGGGGACGTAGGGTTCTTTGTGGTTGGTGCGCCCGGTGATGCGGTAGTATTTGATGCCGGTGTGGATCCTGATCCCGTCGGGGTGGATGTAGGGCCTCACATATTCAAAATCCAGGTCAAAGCCGATATCCCTGTAGAATTCCCGGTAATCGAAATCGCCCGGGTAGCCCTCGTTCGAACTCCATACCTGTTTTGAGGACTCCACGTCCCTCCCGAAGGCGGCCACTCCGGAAGGGCAGAAGATGGGAGCGAACACCCCGTACCTGGGCCGGTGGGAGGCAAACAGCACCCCGTGGGTGTCCAGGATGAAATATTTTATCCCGTACTCCTTGAGGATCAGGTCGATGCCCGCGGTGTAAGCGCACTCCGGAAGCCACATGCCTTGGGGAAAGTGGCCGAAGTGAGAGGCGTAAAGGTCGATGGCGGTCCTGATCTGGGCACGGGCGGCGTTTTTGTTGATGAACATAAGGGGCAGGAAGCCGTGGGTGGCGGCACAGGTGATTACCTCCAGCCTGCCGAGATGCTGGAACCTTTTGAAGGCCTCCACCAGGTTCCGGCCGTACCTGTGGTAGGTTTCCCGGGCCTGGCGGAATTGCTCCTGGTACAACAGGGCGGTAGCGTGAAAGGGGCTGTTGTACGTCCGCCCGGCCTCCTTGTCGGCCAGCTCAATAAGCTTGTTCAGGTGCCTCTCGTAACGGTCCTGGAGAAGGCCGTCCGTAAGCGTTGAGATGAGGGTCGGGGAGAGGCTTACGGTCAGCCGGAAGGGTATGTTCTCGCCCACAAGACGGTCGAATACGTTTATCAACGGGATGTAAGTCTCGGTTATGGCCTCGTAAAGCCATCTTTCCTCCAGAAAATGATCGTGTTCAGGGTGCCTCACGAACGGCAGGTGGGCGTGGAGCACCATGCAAAGATAACCCTTGGTCATGATATCCTCCAAGTATTTTATTATGTTTGGCCTGCGGGATCATAAAAGCCAGGTGAACCGACCCCCAGGGGAGCCCTTCCCATTCGCTCATGGATTTCTTCCACAATCATGGGTGAACTTACACCGGTCTGGTATCTTAAGGTGCGGTATATTCCCTCGATCCACATCCATTCCTCATCCAGGTTGTCTGACAGGGCATCCCTGGGTGTGGTCACAAAATTTGAGCGAAGTACGGTGATGAAGGTGCCGTCGGGGAAAATCCTCCCCATGTCCACGCAGTACGTCCGGTTTGCCTCGGGAACGTTGATGTGCCAGCTGTCGGCCCGGTCGTTCAGGCTGCAGTCGAAGAAACTGTTGGCATTGCTGCCGTTGAAGTCTATTCCCGTGACATCGTAAACCCTCAGCACGGCCCTGGTGGCATCCCAGACGCTTGGCCCGTATTTGGTTGAGATTTCTTCCATCTTGGTGGCCGTTATTTCCCAGTACGCGTACAGCCAGTATGGATCCCTGACCATTAGCACCAGGCGGTCGATGCCGTACGACCGGGGCAATTCAGGAACTGGATCGGGTTCTGCCTGTTTTGGCGGATCTCCCGGCAACTGGGCGTACTCTTCCAAAAACTCCAGCGCTTCCCTCCTGCTCCGTGGCTTCCGGAGGGTGCGGCGCCTGAATGCCGGCCATAAAAAAACAGCCAGTAGCAGTAATACGGCAGCCCCGATTAACAGCAGCGCTGTCATGAGGTACCACCTCACTTGGTGATATAATGTTGCGGGTTGTTTTAAGGTCAGCAAAAATTAATCATTTTTTAGTATTGCCAGGGTCCCGGGGGTTATAATCATATAAAAAACCGGTAATCCCTTCTAAAGCAGGTGGACGGCAATCAAAAAAGCCGCTGTGCTTGTAGTGGTTGTGCGACTATAACTCTTTTAAAAACAAAAATTATTATTCCTAAATATAAAAATAAAAATACGTCACCACCTTTTTAAATTTTAGCGGCGGTGATAATATTGTTAGAGGGTTTTTAAGGCCGTAGGAAGGCCATGTTAAAAAATCACGTCGATGGTGAAATCATGATCAGGAAAGTGAGCAGCCCATGAGAAAAGTTCCGGCAGGCGGGGGAAGGATCCGGGAGGTTCTGGACAGGCTGGCCGGGCTGTACCCGGATGCCGGGACGGCCCTGAAGTACGGAAGCACATTTCAGCTCCTGGTGGCCGTCATGCTGTCCGCCCAGTGCACCGACCGGCAGGTGAACAAGATTACCGCCGGCCTTTTTGAAAAATACCGCACGCCGGAGGACTTCGCCGCCCTGGGGTGGGAGGATCTGGCGCGGCTCATAAAGGGTTGCGGCCTGCACCGGAACAAAAGCCGGAATATTGTCGGCGTCAGCCGCATCCTGGTGGAGAAATACGGGTCCCGGGTGCCCGCCGACCGGGAAGCCCTGGAGGCGCTTCCGGGGGTGGGCAGAAAAACGGCCAACGTGGTTCTCAGTGTTGCCTTTAACAAGCCCGTAATGCCGGTGGACACCCACGTTTTCAGGACATCCCGGAGGCTGGGGCTGTCTTCCGGCAAGACTCCGGGGGCGGTGGAGAAAGACCTGGTCGGGGTTGTTCCCCGGGATTTGCTGGGCAGGATACACCACTGCCTGATCCTGCACGGCCGGGAGGTGTGCCGGGCCAGGAACCCCCTCTGCAGCGGGTGCGCCCTGTCGGACCTTTGCCTCCATTGCCGTTCGTCAGTGGTCGGTCGTCAGGAGTCAGAAGACATTTGACCCGGGTCATGTGTCTTTATGTCAGTATGATAGTTATCAGTTGAGTGGTGGTAGTTTTGCGCGTTGTCCTGGTTGAACCCGAGATCCCCGCGAATACAGGCAATGTGGCCCGGACCTGCGCCGTTACCGGGGCGGAGCTGCACCTGGTCAAACCGCTTGGATTTTCTATCGACGACAGGCACCTGAAAAGGGCCGGGCTGGATTATTGGCACCAGGTAAAGGTATTCCTGCACGAGAACTTCGGCAGCCTGCTGCAGGAATACCCGGAGGGCAGGTTTTTATACTTCTCCACCAGGGGCAGGAAGTTATACACGGAAATAAGGTACACGGAGGGCGATTTCCTGGTCTTCGGCAAGGAAACCGCCGGCCTGCCAGACCACATCCTCAAGGCCAACGAGAACCATACCCTGAGGTTGCCCATGCTGCCGGGGCGGCGTTCCTTGAACCTGTCCAACTCGGTGGCCGTGGTGGTCTTCGAGGCCCTGAGACAGCAGGGATTCCCCGGAATGGCCTAGGGCCGGGGCGAGGTATTACAGGCGATTTTGAAAAAGCAGGATTTATCCTTTTCCAAATAGAATATGTATATTATTATTAACATAATATGAACATGTTACGTGACGGTGGTTCCGGGGGAGGGGCGGTCATGGAGTTGAGCCTTAACCATCTGAAAAGATCCATGGAGAGGGAAGGCTACGTCAGCGAGGACGACCTGGCGGTGACGGTGTTCCTTGCCCTGACCCTGAAAAAACCCCTGCTGGTGGAAGGGGCGCCGGGGGTCGGAAAAACTGAAATCGCCAAGGTGCTGGGGAGGGTGTTCAGAACCGAGGTGATCAGGTTGCAGTGCTACGAGGGCCTTGACGAAAACAAGGCCCTGTATGAGTGGAATTACCAGAGGCAGCTTTTGAAAATCCAGATTCTCAAGGACCAGTGCTCCCAGAAGGACATTGAAAAGGACCTGTTCGACGAGGAATACCTCCTGGAAAGGCCTCTTTTGAAGGCCATCAGGAGTTCAAAAAGGGTTGTTCTGCTGATTGACGAGGTCGACAAGGTGGATGAACCGTTTGAGGCTTTTCTTTTCGAGCTTTTGTCGGACTTCCAGGTCTCCATACCGGAACTGGGCACCCTGACGGCAAGGGAGATTCCCATCGTAGTGCTCACCAGCAACGGGGACAGGGAACTCTCGGACGGCCTCAAGCGGCGCTGCGTCTACCTTTACATCGATTACCCGGACATCGAGAAGGAAGCAAAGATACTGCAGATGAAGGTCCCCGAGGCCGGAGAAAGGCTTAACCGGGAGATTGCCGCGGCGGTAGGCTACATCAGGGCCAACCTGGACCTTCGCAAGCAGCCGTCCATCGCCGAGTCCCTGGACTGGGCCAGGGCGCTGGTGGCGCTCCACGCCGACGCCCTGACGGCGGACAACATGGCCAGGACCGTCAACCTTCTGCTGAAGAACCGGGACGACCGCATGCAGGTGCTGGACGGCAGGGTGCTGCAGGACATCCTGAGACATGCCTCCGGCGCGGGGGCCGAAGAAGGAGGCCGCCCGGCGTGCCGGTGCCGGAACCACGGGCACTGAAAGCGGGGAGCCGGGCTGATCAAGATAAATCCAGAATATTTACGCATTTATGAAATCGGCCTGATTCAGAATCTTGACACCTTTACACGGGGGGTGTCTCCCTTGAGACAAGGTGAAATAGCCGGTATAGTGGCCGAAGTGGAGAGTCCGGGCCGGGACACCATCCAGTACAACATCACCAGGTTTGTCCAGATACTAAGGCACCTTGGCGTCCGGGTAAGTCTGGCGGAAACCGTGGACGCCGTGACCGCCCTGTCAAGGATCGACCTGCTGGACAAAAACCAGGTCAGGGGGGCGTTAAGGGGCTGCCTGGCCAAAAGCAGGAAAGAGGCCGGTATTTTTGACCAGGCCTTCAACCTCTTCTTCACCACCCCGGAAAAAAAGTCGGAGAGGCGCCGCCTACACCGGGAGGCGCTGGCCGAAAGGGAACGCAGCATAAGCAGGGCGGAGCAGGACCTGATGGAGGTTGTGGAGGAGTGGCAGAAGGACCTGCCGGAAAGAATCGCATTCACCGACCAGCAGTTGGAGACATTCTCCCTCCTTCCGGAAAGCGAGAAGGAGAGGATGAAGGAGATCCTGGAGCGAATGAGGGCAAACCCGGTCAACAACCCGGGCGATCTGATCAACAGGGTGCTGCAGTCTTCCCTCAATTACTGGCGCTACTACATGCTGAAAAACGCTTCCGAAAAAGGTGGGCCCGGCCCGGAACTGGAGGCCAGCTTTACCGGGGACGACGATCTGGACGAGGTCATCCGGGGGGTGGCGGCCCAGTTTTACCACCACCCGGGGGACCGGATCCTGTACCGTGACATGGAAACCCTTGACGATGCCGACATCCCCCGGATGACCTCCCTGATCAACCACCTGTCCTCGCAGCTGGCCCTGGGCATAAGCAGACGGTACAGGCGCAGCACCAGGGCGGCGGCGGTGGACATCAGGCGAACCGTGCGAAGGAATATCAAGTACGGGGGGGTTCCCATCGACCTGCGCTACCGGGCCAGGCGCAGGAAAAAGCCAAAATTCCTGCTCATCTGCGACGTCTCGGCCTCCATGGCCCGCTACGCCAGGTTCGTCTTGCAGTTTATTTACGGCCTGAACAGCGCCCTGGGGGGCGTGGAAAGCTTCATATTCTCGGAGAACCTGGAGAGGGCCACGGACTATTTCAGCCGGAACAGGACTTTTTCCCGGATCATGACCGAAATGATCAACGAGAGCAGGGAGTGGGGAAAATCAACCAACCTGCATGCCTCCCTTGAAACGTTTCTCCGGCTGTACGGAAGCACGCTGTCCCCGGAAACCGTCCTCTTCATCGTCAGCGATGCCAGGACGATAGCCCCGGAGGCCGCAGCCGGGCTGCTGCGGGAGATAAGGCTCAAGTGCGGGGACGTCATCTGGCTGAACACGCTTCCCCGCCGGGACTGGGAAAACAAGGCCCCCGTCGGGGCGTTCAGCGGCATTGTGGAAATGTATGAGTGCAACACCCTTTCCCAGCTGGAAAGGGCACTTCGCCGGTACGTGCTGAAAAAAATATGACGGGAATCAAAAAATTCAAAATATATGGATGTTCCTATTCTGTTATTTAGGAAGGGTGGTGACCTTGGGGGTTAAAAACCTGGCCGGAGGTATATTCGTAGATGAATTGGCTGCCCTTCAGTCCATCCACAACATCGTCATGGGAATAGACTACCAGGGGCGCATTTTCATATTCAACTCGGCCTGTGAGAGGGTGTTCGGGATCAAGGCGGAGAAGGCCATAGGACGCTTCATCAACGACGTTATACCCGGCACCGGCCTGATGAAGGTGCTCAAGACAGGCAAATCGCACATCGGCAGAAAGTTCATGGTTGGAAATTCCCTCTGGGTGGTCAACAGGACCCCGATCATAAGGGGGAACAAAATCACCGGGGCCATCGGGGTGGCCCAGGAAATCACGGAACTGCAGCACCTGGCGGAGGAACTGGAGGTGGTCAAGGAACTCAAGGGGACCCTCCAGACCATCTTCGACAGCGCCCACGACGGTTACATGGCGGTGAACAACGACGGAAACATCATCATGATCAACAAGGCCTTCGCTGAACTGCTGGATCTGCCTTCCCCCGAAACGGCCATGGGCAGGCACGTAACGGAAGTTGTCAAGGAGCCGGTGCTGCACCCCGTTTCGCGCAGCGCAAAGCCACACCTGGCGGAGATTGCGCGCATCAACGGGAGGGAAACGGTGGTTATGCGCTACCCCATCCGGAAGGACGGCAAGATTTTCGGGTCGGTCTGCAAGGTTATCTTCAAGGACGTCAGCCAGCTGGTTTCCTTGGCGGAAAAAATAAATCACCTGAACAGGGAGCTTAATTACTACAAGAACGAACTGGAAAGGGTGCAGGGAGCCCGCTACACCGTGGACAACCTGATCGGCAGCAGCCCTGTGATGGTCAGGCTGAAGGAAACGGTCAGGAGGGTGGCCCAGGGCCCCTCGACCGTTCTGATCAGGGGAGAGAGCGGTACGGGCAAGGAGCTCTTAGCCCACGCCCTTCATTCGGGATCTCCCCGGCGGTTCGGCCCCTTTGTCAAGGTAAACTGCGCCGCCGTTCCTGAGAACCTGCTGGAGTCCGAGCTGTTCGGCTACCGGGAGGGGGCCTTTACCGGGGCCAGGCGGGGCGGGAAAATAGGCAAGTTTGAGCAGGCCAACGGGGGCACCATATTCCTGGACGAAATCGGCGACATGCCGATGTCCATGCAGTCTAAGCTGCTGAGGGTGTTGCAGGAAAAGGAAATAGAGCGCCTTGGGGAAAACATACCAAGGCCGGCTGACGTACGGGTGGTGGCGGCAACCAACAGGGCCCTGGAGGAGTTGATCAGCGAGGGCAGGTTCCGGCAGGACCTCTATTACCGCCTGAACGTGGTGTCCCTGGTCATCCCGCCGCTGAGGGAGAGGATGGAAGACATTGAAGATCTGGCCATGCACTTCATAAGCAAGTTCAACATGGAATTCGGGCTGGACGTGCAAGACATGGAGAAGGACGTCTGGAACCTGTTCCACAGCTACCACTGGCCCGGCAACGTCAGAGAACTGGAGAACATCATCGAAAGGGCCTTCAACATGGTGGACGGCCAGTTTATATCCCTCTCCCATCTGCCGCAATACCTCCAGAAGATGAGCAAGGGGTCGAGGCGATCGCCGGTGGAAAGGGGACTGCCGGCCCTGCTGGACCAGGTGGAAAAAGAGGCCATCCTGGAGGTCCTTGCCTCCACCGGGGGAAACAAGATGCAGGCCGCAAAACTGCTCGGCATATCCAGGGCCTGGCTGTACAAAAAGATGAAGCAGTACAGTATAAAATAACCGCCTGCCGCCGCAGTCCAGGTCTTTCATTTTTTCCGGGTCCTTCATTGAAATTGAAGAAAAAATAAGGTAAAATCCCCCTGTAGAAAGTTAGGGGGTTTGTTTTGTGGAAAACCGACGCTTTTTTTGAGGTTGTGACGGACTTGACCCTGCGGACCAAGAAAATCACAGTAAAATTGCCAAGTCTGGAGCTGCCCCTGATCATAGTAGAAGACGTAGAAGCCCTGATTACCGATCCCGCCGATGAGGATAAGATCCCCCTCTGGGCGGAAATCTGGCCGGCCGCCAGGGGCCTGTCGCAGTTTATCTGGGAAAACATGAACTTTTCCGGGCAAAAAGTGCTGGAACTGGGGTGCGGACTGGGGCTGCCCGGGATTGTGGCCGGGCTGAAGGGAGCCCGCGTCACCTTTTCTGACTACCAGCCGGACGCCCTGGATATCTGCTCCCGGAACGCAGGGTTAAACGGGCTGGCCGGCGCCGGGTACCATCTGGGGGACTGGCGGAACTTCCGGCTCGAGGAACTGTACGACTGGATTGTCGGATCCGACATCCTTTACGACCCCAAGTTTCACGCTTTCCTGGCCCGCATCTTCGCGGACAATACGGCCCGCGGCGGAGGTGTTCTGGTTTCGCACCCCGGCCGCAAGCCCACTTTTGAGTTTATCGCCAGGTGGCGCCGGGAGACCGGCTGCCGGGAGTACCACACCGTAATCCCGGTCAGCATAAACGACCCACACTTTCCGCATTACGAAATCCACGTTCACAAGCTCACCAGGCAGGATTCGCCCGGGCGGTGAAAACCCCGGGGGGCCGCGGCGAAAGACGGGGCGCCGGGAGGGATTTAAATCCGCCTGCCGGTGAAGCCGAAGTAGACAGGGGTGTTGTTAGTGGAGGGGCAGTTTGGTTTTGCCCACCTGCTGTGGCTGGCCCTGGTGGCGGTGGCTACCATTGCCGTTCATACCAAGCTGAGGCGGATGGGCCAGCCGGTGTGGGCGGTTATTGCCAGCCTGGCGGGCCTGGGACTGATGATCTGCATGATCATCTGAAGGCGGGGAGAAACAGGAAACAGACAACAGCCAAAAGGGAGCGCGAGGTTCCCGGATCT
The DNA here is from genome assembly GCA_020725625.1 of Desulfovirgula sp. Taxonomy (GTDB): domain Bacteria; phylum Bacillota; class Desulfotomaculia; order Desulfotomaculales; family Desulfocucumaceae; genus JAILZP01. The sequence continues at coordinate 14,584 of DYET01000034.1, forward strand.
TTTAGCGAGGTCGGTGAAAGTGTCCTTCGTTCACTTGCATGTTCACACTGAATACAGCCTTCTGGACGGCGCCGCCCGGATCGAACAGGTGGTTGAAAAGGCAGCCCGGCTGGGTATGCCTGCTCTGGCCGTAACCGACCACGGGGTTATGTTCGGGGCGGTTGATTTTTACAAGACCTGTAAGAAGCAAGGCATCAAGCCTATAATGGGCTGCGAGGTGTACGTGGCCCCCCGGACCATGGCCGACCGCGCCCCCAAGGTAGACGACAACCTGTACCACCTGGTGCTTCTGGCCGAAAATGAAGAAGGATACCGGAACCTGTTAAAGCTTGTCTCCATGGGCTACACCGAGGGCTTTTACTACAAGCCGAGGGTGGACAAGCAGGCCCTGGCCGCGAACAGCAAGGGACTGATCGCGCTGTCGGGCTGCCTGGCCGGGGAGCCGGCCGCCAGGATCCTCGGCGGGCAGCCCGGCGAGGCCGTGAAGGCGGCTGCGGAATACCGGGACATCTTCGGGGAGAATAATTATTACCTGGAACTGCAGGACCACGGCTTTCAGGAGCAGGCCGCGGTCAACCGCGAACTGGTCGGGATCAGCCGGGCAACCGGCATTCCCCTGGTGGTTACCAACGACGTCCACTATGTTGAGAGGGACCACGCCGAAATGCAGGACATCCTGCTCTGCATTCAGACCGGCAAGACCGTGGACGACCCGAACAGGATGAGGTTTCTGTCCCGGGAACTGTACCTCAAGAGCCGGGATGAAATCAACCTGCTGTTTGGCGAGCTGCGCGGGGCCATGGACGTTACCGCCGAAATCGCCCGGCGGTGCTGCGTCGACCTGTCCTTCGGCAGCCTCCACCTGCCGGTGTACAACGTTCCTGAAGGCTTCACGGTGGACACGTACCTGGAGAAGCTATGTTACGAAGGCCTCCAGCGGCGGTACAGGAACACCTCGGACCTGGTCAGGAAAAGGCTGGAATTCGAACTCAAGGTCATCAAGCAGATGGATTATTCGGCCTACTTCCTGATCGTCTGGGATCTCATCCGCTTCGCCAGGGAAAACGGGATCCCGGTGGGTCCCGGGAGGGGATCGGCGGCCGGCAGCCTGGTGGCATACTGCCTGGGAATAACCAACATCGACCCGCTGAAGTACGGGCTGCTGTTCGAGAGGTTCCTCAACCCGGAACGGGTGTCCATGCCGGATATAGATATCGACTTTTGCTTTGAGCGGCGAGGCGAGGTCATCAACTATGTGACCAGGAAATACGGGGCCGACCGGGTGGCCCAGATCGCCACCTTCGGCACCATGGCGGCAAGGGCGGCCATCAGGGATGTAGGCCGGGCCCTGAGCATGCCCTACAGCGAGGTGGACAGGGTGGCCAAGCTGGTACCGGCGGAACTGCACATAACCATCGAGAAGGCCCTGAACGATTCGCCCGAACTTAAAGACCTCTACGAAAACAACGGCCAGGTCAGAAAACTCATCGACATGGCGGCCCTGCTGGAGGGGATGCCCAGGCACGCTTCCACCCACGCCGCCGGAGTGGTCATCACCCGAAAGCCCCTGACCCACTACCTGCCTCTTTACAAGGCCTCTGACGGTCCCCTGACCACCCAGTTCGCCAAGGACCAGGTGGAGGAACTGGGACTTCTCAAAATGGACCTGCTGGGCCTGCGCACCCTTACGGTGATTGCCGACACAGTAAGGATGGTGAAGGAGAACAGGTCGGTCGACCTGGACATGGACGACATACCGCTGGACGACGCGAAAACATACGACCTTCTCTGCCGGGGTGAGGGAACCGGGGTGTTCCAGCTGGAAAGCAGCGGCATGAAGGCCATTCTCAGGGACTTGAAGCCCGGGGTCTTCGAGGACATCGTGGCCCTGGTGGCCCTCTACCGGCCCGGCCCCCTGGGCAGCGGCATGGTCAGCGATTTTATCGTCAACAAGCACGGCGGGCGCAGGGTGACCTACCTGCACCCGAAGCTGGAGCCCATACTAAAGGACACCTACGGGGTGATCCTCTACCAGGAACAGGTCATGCGCATTGCCTCGGACCTGGCCGGGTTTACCCTGGGCCAGGCCGACCTGCTGCGCCGGGCCATGGGCAAAAAAAAGCCCGAAATCATCGCCGGGCTGAGGGCGCAGTTTACCGAGGGAGCGGTGAAAAACGGCGTCAATGCCGACACCGCCGGGCAGATCTTCGACCTGATGGAATATTTTGCCGGCTACGGCTTTAACAAGTCCCACTCCGCCGCCTACGCCATGGTCTCCTACCAGACCGCCTATCTCAAGGCCAATTATCCGGTGGAGTTCATGACCGCGCTGCTTACTTCAGTCAGGGACAACACCGACAAGGTGGCCGTATATATTGAAGAATGCCGCCGCATGGGGATTGACGTCCTGCCGCCTGACATCAACCAGAGCGGGGAGAGCTTTTCCGTGGAGGGAAACAGTATCCGCTTCGGCCTGGCCGCCATCAAGAACGTCGGCCTGGCCGCCGTTGAGGCGATAATCTCGGCCAGGGAAAAGGACGGTCCCTTCTATAACTTTGCCGATTTCTGCAGCCGCCTCGACACCAGGGTAGTGAACAGGCGGGTGATGGAAAACCTGATCAAGTCCGGGTCCCTGGACTCCCTGGGCAACGCCCGGTCCCAGCTGATGGCCTCGCTGGACGCAGGCCTGAACCTGGCCCAGCAGGCCCAGAAGGACCGCGCCAACGGGCAGCTTTCGCTGCTGGACTTCTGGGGGGAGGAGGTGCGGCATACGGTATCCTTGAACATGCCGGACATCCAGGAATACCCCGCGGGCGAAATGCTGGCGATGGAAAAGGAGGCCATCGGCTTTTACCTCAGCGGCCACCCGTTGACGGACTACCGCCAGGCCCTGGCTGAACTGGACGGGGCTACCGTTGCCGAAATCAAGGAGCTTGACGGGGAAGCGGCCGTCACCTGCGGGGGGATGCTTACCTCGGTAAAAAAAATTAACACCAGGAAGGGGGACCCGATGGCCTTCGCCAGCCTGGAGGACCTCACCGGGAGCCTTGAAGTCGTTTTCTTCCCGCGGATTTACCGTGAATTTCAGGTGCACATCCGGAACGACGCGGTGGTAGCCGTGAAGGGAAGGGCCTCCACCGCGGGGGAGACGGTGAAGATTCTGGCCGAAGAGGTGCAGCCCCTGACAAAAAAATTAAGCGGCGACCTGTACCTCAGGTTGGACGGGGCAACCCAGGAGGTGATGGACAGCGTCAAGATACTGCTGCGATCGTACCCGGGGGACGCCAGGGTGTTTCTCTACTTCGAGAAGGAGAAAAAACTTAAAATGATTCCCAGGGAAAACTGGGCCGATTTGTCTGGGCCCCTGCTGGCTGAAATGAAAAAGCTGTTGGGCAGCCACAATGTAAAGGTCAAGGAAAGTGGGGACTAGGGGGTCATCCTTGCCAATACCGGCGCGGCTGTGCTATTATTTTCGATAAGAAGCCGGGGGTACCGGCGGGTGAGGTGGTTTGATGTCTGACAATGTATATGTAGCCGGGGATTATATTGTGGTCAAGGCTCTGGACAACGGAGTGACCATAATAGGTCTTACCCGGGGTAAGGACACCAAGTTTCACCATTCTGAAAAACTGGACAAGGGCGAGATAATGGTAGCCCAGTTTACCGAGCATACCTCAGCCATTAAAATCAGGGGGAAGGCCGAGGTGCTGACGAAGCATGGCGCGGTCAGAAACGATGATCTGATTTAACGATAACCCAGGGTGAATAGCAAACTCTGGTTATTTTTTTCTTTCTTAGAGGAATACGCTGGTTTAGGGTAGAAAAAACTAATTCGTGCTCCACTGCGGGGAGGGGGTATGGTCGTGTGGACCGTGGTTTACATAGCGCCTCACAGGAGGGAAGCCGAGAGAATCAAAGACATGCTGTCGGGCGAGGGCTTTCTGGTCAAGTTGAAATCCGTCGGGCTCTCCCAGACCGGCGAGTGCGGGCCGGTTGAAGTCCTCGTCCCGGAATCCGAAGTAGAGGAAGCTTTGGAAATAATTAATAATTTATAGCCGCCACCTGCGGGTGGGCCGGCGGTCGGCTGTCCAAAGTGATTGGCGGGCCAGGCCGGACATTTTATGGGTGGCGTTTAGACAGAATATAAGTGATGCGATCTGACAAACAGGAGGATGACCCGGTGCAAAGGATCGGAGTGCTTACCAGCGGGGGTGATTCCCCGGGAATGAATGCCGCCATCAGGGCCGTCGTCCGCAAGGCGATTTACCACGGGATGGAGGTAATCGGGATAAAGCGCGGGTTCGCCGGTTTCATAGATGCCGACATGGGCCCCATGAACCTGGGGTCGGTGGCCGATATAATTCACAGGGGCGGCACAATTTTGCACACAGCCAGGTCAGAAGAATTTCAAAGCCCCGAGGGCCGGGCGAAGGCCTTTGAAAACGTCAAGAGATTCGGCCTGCAGGGGCTGGTGATTATCGGCGGGGACGGGTCTTTCAGGGGAGGGCTCCAGTTTCACCGGGAGTACAACCTGCCGGTGGTGTGCGTGCCCGGGACCATAGACAACGACATCGCCGGCACGGACTATTCCATAGGCTTCGATACCGCGGTAAACAACGTGGTTGATGCCATTAACAAGATCAGGGATACCGCCACTTCCCACGAAAGAACCTTCATTATCGAGGTAATGGGCCGGGGATCGGGCTATATAGCCCTTGCTGCCGGCCTTGCCGGGGGTGCGGAAACTATAATGATCCCGGAGCATCCCACCAGCATTGATGAGATATGCCACAAGCTGAACCGGGGATACAAGAGGGGCAAGCTGCACAGCATCATCATCGTGGCCGAGGGTGCGGCCAGCGGTCTTGAGGTGGGAAGGCGGATAAAGGAAAAGACAGGCTTCGACACCAAGGTTACCATCCTCGGGCACCTCCAGAGGGGGGGGACCCCCAGCGCCTATGACCGCATACTGGCCAGCAGGCTGGGAGCCAAGGCGGTGGAGATTCTGATGGGCGGAGAAAAGTGCAAAATGGTGGGTGTGGTCTCGGGCTTAATCGTGTCGGTGGACCTTGAAACGGTGATTGCCGGAAAAAAAGACCTGGACATGGAAATGTACCACCTGGCCGGAATTCTTTCCATCTGATGTTAAGGTAAGGCGTTTTGCTGTTTGATTAGGGGGTTGCTCCGATGCTTCGCACAAAGATTGTCTGTACCGTAGGTCCGGCGTCCGAGAGAGTGCCGGTTCTGATCAAAATGATGCAGGCCGGGATGAACGTTGCAAGGCTCAATTTCTCCCACGGGACCCACCAGGAACATGCCAGGAGGCTGGAACTGATCAGGGAGGCCGCCCGGAAAGCGGAAAAGAGCGTTGCGGTAATGCTGGACACCAGGGGGCCTGAAATCAGGCTGGGCTATCTGGAAAGGGAGCCCCTGGAGCTGAAAGCCGGGCGAAAGGTGACCCTGACGGTGAATAATGTAAAGGGCAGCGAGGACCTGCTGCCGGTAACATACCCGGGTTTGCCCAGGGACGTCTGCCCGGGAGACCGGATTCTCATAGCTGACGGCCTCATTGAGCTGAGGGTGCTGAACAAGACGAGAAAGACGGTGGATTGCGAGGTGATCAACGGCGGGGAGATCACCTCCCAAAAGGGGGTCAATCTGCCGGGCATCATGGTGAACATACCGGCGGTTACCGACCAGGACGTAGATGATATAATCTTCGGCATAAAAAACGGCATAGACTACATTGCCGCCTCGTTCATCAGGAAGGCCAACGACGTACTGGCCATCCGGCAAATCGTCGAGGAGTCAGGGGCCGACGTTGACATTATCGCCAAGATTGAAAGCCGGGAAGGGCTGAACAACCTCGACGAAATAATCAAAGTGGCCGACGGGGTCATGGTGGCCAGGGGGGACCTGGGGGTGGAAATACCGGTGGAGGAAGTCCCCCTGGTCCAAAAAATAATCATTGAAAAGTGCAACAGGGCCGGCAAGCCCGTGATCACCGCCACCCAGATGCTGGAGTCGATGATTCACAACCCCAGGCCCACCAGGGCCGAGGCCAGCGACATAGCCAACGCCATATTCGACGGTACCGATGCAATCATGCTTTCGGGGGAAACGGCGGCCGGCAGATACCCGGTGGAGGCCGTTCAGACCATGGCCAGAATCGCCAGGAAGGCGGAATCCTCCCTGAGATACGAGGAAATGCTGATCCGCAGGCAGAGGTCCGCGGCCTGCACAGTGACGGACGCCATCAGCCACGCGACCTGCACCATAGCCGAGGACCTGGGTGCCACCGCCATAATAACGTCGACCGAAACCGGGTACACCTCAAAAATGGTCAGCAAGTACCGTCCCAGGGCTCCGGTGGTGGCGGTGACGCCGGAGAAGAAGGTGTTGAGAAAGATGGCCCTGGTCTGGGGCGTCCAGCCCCTCCTGGTGGACCGGACGAAAGACACGGACAGCATGATTTCCACCGCCATCGAGGCCTCGCTTGAGGCCCGCCTGATCAGCCCCGGCGACCTGGTGGTGATTACGGCGGGAGTTCCCGTTGGAGTCCACGGGACGACGAACCTGATCAAGGTTCACACGGTGGGAGACATAGTGGCAAGGGGAACCGGGATTGGCCCCAGGGCTTATACCGGCCGGGCAAGGATCTGCCATACCGTTAGGGAGGCCCTGGAGAAGGTGGAGTCTGGGGATATCCTGGTCACCGAGGCCACCGACAGAGAGTACATACCGGCCATCGAAAAGGCCGGGGCCATGATTACCGAGGCGGGGGGGCTGACCTCCCACGCCGCCATCGTCGGACTGGAATTCGGCATTCCGGTGGTTGTGGGCGTGGAGGGGGCCACGGCGCTCATCGAGGACGGCGAAACCATTACCGTCGACGGCCAGAGGGGACTGGTGTACAAGGGAACGGCAAGGGTATTATAGGTCAGAAGACAGTACACAGGAGACAGGAGACAGGAGATAGAATAAATCCAGCTCCTGACTCCAATTCCCAATTCCTAACACCCAATTCCCACCTATAAATTCCTCCCCGGTGGTTATGCTAAATACTCGGGGAGAGTGCTTATGGACAGCAGAGCGTATCACCTTTTGGGGGATCTGGGACTGGGGGGGCTGTTCGTAGGATCAGTCATCGAGGCCCTGGGCGCCCCTTTTCCCGGGGGTCTAATGCTGGTTCTGGCCGGGGTCCTGATCAGCAACGGCTGTCTGAACTACGCCGGGGCGCTTGCGCTTTCGGTGGTCGGATTCAACCTGGGGGCCACGGCTGCGTATTTCATCGGCAGGACCGTTGGCGAGCCGTTCTTCAGCAGGTTTGAGAAGTTGTTCAGGATTGACGGCCAAAAGCTGGACCGGGCCAGGGACTGGCTGGAGCAGTCCGCAGCAGCGTTCATTCTGGTCGGCCGGTTCGTGCCCATGGCCAGCAACCTGACTCCATACCTGGCAGGAATGAGCAGGCTGAGCCCGGCCCGCTTTTTGTTTTACAACAGTATCTTCGCCGTGATCTGGGCCAATTTCAACCTTGCCTTGGGGTATTACTTCTCCCGCAGCTGGCAGTTGGTCATGAGATTCACCGAAACCCACCTTCCCTATATCGCCGGCGCCGCACTGGCGCTGTACCTGGCCGCTGCCCTGCTAATCAGGAGAAAATACAAAATATAAAAGTCAGTTACATGGGTATTAAGGTGAATTTTCAAGCGGCCGGGAAGGAATCGGCCTCCATTCTGTTGAATATTATGAAAAATAATTAACGTACGTATATTGGCAATATTTTGTGCATTACACCATTTCTTCCATAACCCGACAATAAAAAGATAGGAGCGAAAGACTGATGAGAAGCGTGAATTACGAACCGCTTACCCCGGTAAGTTTCCTCAGGAGAAGCGCGGCGGTGTTTCCGAACAAAACCGCGGTGGTTTACAACGACCGGCGCTACACCTACGCGCAGTTTCACGAGCGGGTGAACAGGCTGGCCAGCGCCCTGAGCAAGGTGGGCGTCGGCAGGGGAGACAAGGTGGCCTTCCTGTGCCCCAACATCCCACCCATGTTGGAGGCCCACTTTGGAGTTCCCCTGCTGGGCGGGGTGCTGGTGAGCATAAACATTCGGCTATCTTCCAGGGAAATCGCCTACATCCTGAACCATTCCGACTCCAAAGTCCTGTTTGTAGATGCAGAGTTTGCCGGGCTGATTGAGCAGATAAAGGGGGAGATGCCGAACATCAAGACCATCGTCAACATTCTGGACGGAGTTTCCGAGAAGCCATTTGACGGACCGGAATACGAGGAATTCCTGCTGACCGGCGACCCGGATCCTTTTCCCTGCCCGATCGAAGACGAGCTTGAGAACATAACCATCAATTACACGAGCGGGACCACCGGCCTGCCCAAAGGGGTCATGTACAGCCACAGGGGGGCATATCTCAACGCGGTGGGCGAGGTCATGGAGCACCGGATGACTTCGGACTCGGTTTACCTCTGGACACTGCCCATGTTCCACTGCAACGGCTGGTGCTTCACCTGGGGAGTGACGGCCATCGGCGGCACCAACGTGTGCCTGCGCAGGGTGGTGCCCGAAGAAATATACCGCCTGATCGAAGAAGAAGGGGTCAGCCACCTCTGCGCCGCTCCCACCGTGCTGATCGCCATGGCCGGCTACCCCGGGGCCAAGGAATGCAGGATGAAGACCACCCTGAACGTCATTACAGCGGGGGCGCCGCCGGCCCCGACGGTGATCAAGAATATGGAGTCCATCGGGGCGGTAGTTACCCAGGTGTACGGCCTGACCGAGGTTTACGGGCCCCACAGCGTCTGCGAGTGGCAGAGGGAGTGGGATTCCCTGGACGCGGACGAGAGAGCCAGGATTAAGGCCCGCCAAGGGGTCCCGTACATCACCGCAGAGTTCATGGCGGTGGTGAATCCGGCCGACATGACCGAGGTTCCGGCCGACGGGGCAACCATGGGTGAAATAGTCATGCGCGGGAACAATGTCATGATCGGGTATTACAAGCAGCCCGAGGAGTCCAAGGAGGCATTTAGGGGAGGCTGGTTCCACAGCGGGGACCTGGCCGTCAGGCATCCCAACGGTTACGTGGAAATCAAGGACAGGATGAAAGACATCATCATCAGCGGTGGAGAGAACATTTCCACCGTCGAGGTGGAAAACGTCATCTACCAGCACCCCGACGTGCAGGAGGTGGCCGTGGTGGCCGTTCCCGACCCAAAGTGGGGCGAGGTTCCCAAGGCCTTTGTGGTGCCCAAGCCGGGCACCAGCCCCACCGCTGAAGACATCATCAAATTCTGCCGGGATCACATCGCCAGGTTCAAGGTGCCCAAGCATGTTGAATTTGGTGAACTTCCCAAGACTTCAACCGGCAAGATTATGAAGTACCGCCTGAGGGAGAAAGAGTGGAAGGGGTACGAGAAGCGGGTCAACTGACAATCCGGCCTGACATTCACGCATGCCGGGTCTTAAGCTGCAGGGCGCGGGATACCGGGAGGTTCGTCCCTTATCCCCGCCCCTAAAATTCTGTTAAATCAAAAAAACCGGCGGTGATACTGTGATTCACCGGGAAGGAGCAAAGGCGGCGGTGAAGGGCGGCAATTCAGCCGGGAACATATCGGCCGACCGGTTGCTGCAGGCGATTTTCAACAACCGGCACGAGGGCCTGGTGGTTGTTGACGGCCAGGGAGTCATCGGCCAGATCAGCGAATCACTGGTCGAAGCTCTCCAAAAAAGCCAGAATTACTTTATAGGCCGGCCAATCAGCGAAACCTGCCCGTATTTCCGCAAGGTGGCCAGGGTACTAAGGACGGGCAACCCCGAATTTGGAAAAATCCAGGCCATTGCCGGGAAAAGCGTGATGGTGGACTACATCCCGATTGCAGATCACGGTGAGATTACCGGGGCTCTGGTCAAGGTTACTTTCCTAAGCCCCCAGTACCCAAGGGAAAAGAGGTCAGCCCCGGGCAGGGGAAGATGCCGGGCGCCCTCGGCCCACGGCTACACTGTCAAGTACACCATCGACGACATCCTCGGGTCCAGCCCTCAAATGATCGACCTCAAGGAGACCCTGCTGAAAATCGCTCCCAGGAATTCAAACGTTCTGATTACAGGGGAGTCGGGGACCGGAAAGGAGCTGATCGCCCAGGCCATCCACAACGCCAGCCTGAGAAGGTCAGGCCCCTTTGTCAAGATCAACTGCGCCGCAATCCCGGAAAACCTTCTTGAATCCGAGTTTTTCGGCTACGAGGAGGGCGCCTTCACCGGGTCAAAAAAAGGGGGGCAGGCCGGCAAGCTGGAACTGGCCAACAAAGGCACCGTCTTTCTCGATGAAATAGGAGAGCTGCCATTTCCCCTCCAGGCCAAGCTTTTGCGCTTCATCCAGGATAGGGAAATACAGAAGCTGGGCAGCGAGGAGACCCTGATATCCGACGTGCGCATTGTGGCTGCCACCAACGTCAACCTGGAGCAGCTGGTTAAATACAAGAAGTTCAGGGAGGACCTGTACTACCGATTGAACGTGGTCAACCTGAACATACCTCCCCTCCGGGAACGCAAGGAGGATATTGCCGAACTGGTTGCACACTTTATCGAGAAGTTCAACCGATCTTTCAAGTTCAAGGTGGCCGGAGTGTCGCCCGAAGTCCAAACCGTTTTTAACCGCTACTCATGGCCCGGCAACGTCAGGGAACTGGAAAACGTCATCGAAAGGGCCTTCAACATCCTGGAGGGGAATGTCATCCTCCCGTCACACCTGCCTTCTGCCCTTTTAAGCCAGACCGTCTTCAACAGGGAGAAGTCGGACCACCCCATAGACAATATTGCCTCGGCCCTGAACAAGGGGCAGACTCTCGAAGAGATCATGGACCAGCTGGAGAAGCTGGTCATCCTCCAGGCCCTGATGCTCAGTCACGGCAACAAGGCCAAAACCGCCCAACTGCTTAACATTTCCCGGCCCGGGCTATACAAAAAGATGGCCAAGCTGGGCCTGGCCTGAGGCCTGTACTCCCTTTGGAAAAGGAGGAGATAACCGTAGACATGATAACATTAGATAACGTAAATAAAAGTAAACATAATGTCAGTCCGGCCACCGCAAAACCCGAGCCGGGTGCCGCTGAGATGAGCTAGAAAACCATTAAACCCAAAAATAAGACCGCTCGCCCTCCGAAGAAATAAAATGCCACATATTTTGCAATATTATGTATTTTATTAATTTTAATTATTTTGCGAGAGGAGGTCAGGAACAGGGGTAAAAGGGATTTTTTATTAGGGGCGACAGACTGATTTGGATTTTTATAATCTTTGGAGGGTAAAAATGGGCGGCATTCGGAAAGAGAGAGAGGGTTTTATTCCGAAATCGGGGCCGGCCAACAGAAATCAAAAAATACTGGCCAAGGAAGCCATTGTCAGCCTGCTGAAAAAAGGCCGGCATACACCCCGTGAAATTGCAGAACATTTCGGGCTCTCGGTGGACTTGGCCAGCGAGTTGGTTGAAGAGCTGGTCAGGGCCGGGAGGGTGCACAGGGAAAACGGCAAGCACCCGCTGGTACGCCTGAAGGAACCCATGGAAAAGTGGTCTTGATGAGGTGCGCCTGATATGCAGGCATTTACCGCAGGCTGCTGCAGCAATAAATATAAATAAAGGAGGCATGTGAATGGAAGTAGGAAAAATCACCATCGGGGGACTGGTGGACGAAATAGCCTCAAAGTTCCCCAACAACGATGCACTGGTTTACCCGGACCTGGGCATCAGGTATAGTTACGAACAATTTCGCCAGGTCTGCAACCGGGCGGCCAAGGCATTCATGAAGCTGGGCCTGCAGAAGGGTGAAAAGGTCTCCATCTGGGCCAACAACGTTCCGGAATGGGTGATTGCCCAGTTTTCCACCGGCAAGATGGGAGCAGTGCTGGTTACCGTAAACACCAACTACCGTGCCTTTGAGCTGGAGTACCTCCTGAAGCAGTCCGACAGCACAACGCTTATTTTGATTGCCGGGATAACCGGTAACGAGTATCTGAACATGGTCTACGAACTTTGTCCGGAGCTCAGGGAATGCCAGCCGGGGCAGCTCAGGTCGGCCAGGCTGCCCCTGCTGAAAAACTTGATCTTTTTGGGTAAGGAAAAGCATCCCGGCATGTTCACCTGGGACGAAGTGATGGCCATGGCAGATGAGGTAAGCGATGAGGACCTGGCTTCCCGGCAAGCCTCCCTGGACCCTCACGACGTGATTAACATGCAGTACACCTCGGGCACTACCGGGTTTCCCAAGGGAGTCATGCTCACCCATACCAACCTCATAGGCAATGCCGTAAGCCTGGCCGAGTGCATGTCCTTCACCGAAAAAGACAGGTTATGCATACCGGTCCCCTTCTTCCACTGCTTCGGATGCGTTCTGGGCACCCTCACCTGTGTGGTTTCAGGTGCCGCCATGGTACCCGTGGTGGCCTTCAAGGCCCAAAAGGTGCTGGAAACCATAGAGAAGGAAAGGTGCACAGCGGTGCACGGAGTGCCCACCATGTTCATCGCCGAACTGGAGGAAATGGAAAAGAAGCACTACGACACCTCGTCCCTCAGGACCGGAATTATGGCCGGCGCCCCTTGCCCCATCGAGGTTATGAAGGCCGTGGTAAACAAGATGGGGGCCAGGGAGATATGCATCACCTACGGCCAGACCGAGGCTTCCCCGGGCATCACCATGACCAGAACCACCGACCCCATTGAGCTGAGGGTGAGCACGGTCGGCAGGGCCCTGCCCAACGTGGAGGTCAAGATCGTCGACCCCGCCACCGGGGAAACGGTGCCTCCAGGGGTGCAGGGCGAACTGTGCACCAGGGGATACCACGTCATGAAGGGCTACTACAACATGCCCGAGGCGACGGCCCAGGCCATAGACGGTGAGGGCTGGCTGCACACCGGAGACCTGGCCATCATGGACGAAAACGGCTATTGCAAAATCACTGGACGGCTGAAGGACATGATCATCCGGGGCGGCGAGAACATATATCCCAGGGAAATTGAAGAATTTCTGTACACCCACCCGAAGATCAAAGACGTCCAGGTGGTAGGGGTTCCCAGTGCCAAGTACGGCGAGGAGGTTGTGGCCTTTATCCAGCTGAAGGAAGGGCAGACCGCCACCGAGGAGGAAATAAAGGAATTCTGCCGCGACAAGATATCCAGATTCAAGATTCCCGCCTTTGTACTGTTTGTAGACCAGTACCCCACCACCGCCAGCGGGAAGATCCAGAAATACAAGCTTAGGGAGCAGGCCACCAAGGTCCTGGGCAGAGAGAAGGACGCCAGCATAGAAACAGCCTGATTGGCCGATATCACCCCGGGGCAACGGATTTTTGCAGGTATCGGCCCGGTCAACCGAACATGTGGGCAAGTTGAAAGAAGGGCTTGCCTAACATTTTGAAGCATGAAGGAGGGTAAATATGAGCCAGCACAACATGGTAGACTACGACAAAACGTACGCCGAGTTCAGGCTGGAGGTTCCCGAGTATTTCAACTTCGCCCGGGACGTGCTGGACAAGTGGGCGGAAGACCCCGGCAAACTGGGCATGTGGTGGATTGACGACTACGGCAACGAGGAGAAGAGAACATTTCTGCAGCTGTGCAACGACTCCCGCCGGGTTTGCAACGCGCTGGCCGGCCAGGGGGTGAAAAAGGGGGACGTGGTCATCGTCATCCTGCCCAGGCTGATTGAGTGGTGGGTAATCAACATCGCCTGCCTGAGGATGGGCGCCGTCATCAGCCCCGGCACCACCCAGCTTACAGCCAAGGACATCAGGTACCGCTTCGACGCCTCCGAGGCCGTATGCATCATCACCGACAACTCCATCGCACCCAGGGTGGACGAGGTAGTGAACGAGTGCCCGACGGTGAAGACCAAGATCATCATCGGGGATAAACGGGAGGGTTGGATCAACTACCAAGACCTTTTAGCCGGGGCTTCGGATGAGTTTGAAACCGCCAATACACGCAGCGACGACAACGCCATCCTGTATTTCACTTCGGGTACAACGGGCTACCCCAAGATGACCGTGCACACCCACGCCTCGTACCCGATTGGCCACAGGATAACCGGCTTACTCTGGATTGACCTTAAGCCCGGCGACCTGCACTGGAACCTCAGCGACACCGGCTGGGCCAAGGCCGCCTGGAGTTCCTTCTTCGGGCCGTGGAACGCCGGGGCCGCCATCTTTGTACACCACAGCCCCCGTTTTGACACCAAGAGAACCCTGGAGATTCTCAGCAAGTATCCCATCACCACCATGTGCGGGGCCCCCACCAACTACCGGATGCTGGTTCTGGAGGACCTCAAGGCCTATAAATTCCCGTCCCTCAGGCACTGCGTGGGTGCCGGGGAGCCGCTGAACCCCGAGGTCATCGAGATTTGGAAGGATGCCACGGGACTTACCATCAGGGACGGTTACGGGCAGACCGAGACCGTGCTGCTGGCCGGCAGCTTTCCTTGCATAGAGCCCCGGTTCGGGTCCATGGGCAAGCCATCGCCCGGGTTTGACATCCAGGTCATAGACGATCAGGGAAATATCCTTCCGCCCAACCAGGAGGGCGACATTGCCATTAGGGTGAAGCCGGCCAGGCCGGTGGGACTGTTCAAGGAATACTGGAAGGATCCCCAGAAGACCGCCAGCGTTTACCGGGGGGACTGGTACATCACCGGCGACCGCGCATACCGGGACGAGGACGGGTACCTCTGGTTCGTCGGCCGGGCCGACGATGTAATCCTGGCCGCAGGCTACCGCATCGGCCCCTTCGAGGTGGAGAGCGCCCTGCTGGAACATCCGGCGGTGGCGGAGTCCGCTGTAGTATCCAGCCCCGACGAGATTAGGGGCGAGGTTGTCAAGGCCTTTATTGTCCTTGCTCCCGGTTACCAGCCGTCGGATGACCTGGTGAAGGAACTCCAGGAACACGTCAAAAAGGTCACCGCGCCTTACAAGTATCCCAGGAAAATAGATTTTGTGGAATCGCTTCCCAAGACCATCAGCGGCAAAATCCGCAGGGTGGAACTCCGCGAGCGGGAGTGGGGCAAGAAGAAGTAGCAACCGGGCCGCCTTCCGGCCGGGTGGACGGAACGCCTCCC
The DNA here is from genome assembly GCA_020725625.1 of Desulfovirgula sp. GTDB lineage: Bacteria > Bacillota > Desulfotomaculia > Desulfotomaculales > Desulfocucumaceae > JAILZP01. The sequence continues at coordinate 29,704 of DYET01000034.1, forward strand.
CGGCCGGAAGGTCGGTGAAAAAAGAACCTTAATACTGCCTGAGGGACCGGGGGGCTTAAAAATGCCCCCCTTTAGACGGGGCCGATCTTTTTGTTTGCACACAGTATTCCGGCCGGCTGACGGGTAAAAAAGGTTTAACAGAATGGATAAATGAGGTTATTGTTTTATTAGGCGGTGCTGATTTTGAGCCGGGGAACGTTCCGATTTCCCGGTTTCCCGTACCTGCGGCTGAAAAGTGGAACGCGCCGCAAGACGACATGGTCGGCGTAAAAGGCTGGTGTGGATACTGGTGGAAGGGATCAAAAAGCTGTTCCCATTGGGCTGGTTTAACAGGGAAGAAAGGCAGGCGGACGCAGAGGGAGCCAGGAAGCTTGAAAAGTTCCGGGATCTGGTAAAAAAGAATGACTACCGCCTGAAGGACAACCATCCTCTCCGGGAATTGAAGCTGGTGGTGCTGGACACCGAGACCACGGGCTTAAGGCCCCAGGCGGGCGATGAAATAATTTCCATAGGGGCCTGTGTTATTCGGGACGGCAGGGTTTTGCCCCAGTTGTTTCACAGGCTGGTAAACCCCGGCCGCCATATACCGCCCTTCATCACTGAACTGACGGGAATAAGCAACGAAATGGTGGCCGGGGCGGGAGACTTTTGCACGGTGATGTCGGAGTTCCTGGAATTCCTTCAGGACAGCGTGATTATCGGCCACTCCATAGAATTCGACGTCAACTTTCTGAATTACAAGCTTAAGCCTTACCATGTCAGGATAAACAATTTTCTGGTGGACACCGGGATGCTTTCCAGGGCGCTGAACCCCCAGTGGAAAATCCACACCCTGGACAGCATTCTGGCAAACCTGGGCATTGAGCCCGAGGGAAGGCATACCGCCCTGGGGGACGCCCTGCTTACCGCCGGGGTTTTCCTCAACTTTTTGGATCGCCTGGAAGACTTAAAGGTTTTTACCCTTTGGGACCTGCGGTGCTACATCAGAAACGCCTTGATGTACCGGTTCTAGGGTGTGACTTGGCCCGGATAGTATTTTGCCTGCTTTTTTTCACCCCCTCAAATGCAGCATATGTTCACCGAAATACCCAAAAGGAGACTTGAAATACCCGGAACCGGGCGAGGAATGGGTAAAAAGTTCACGGACTGCGGTTAAACCGCCGTCAAAACACGAAAGTTCTGAATTAAAACAATTGACACAATATAGCTACTATTACAAACAATATTGTGGTATTTTTTTAGGGATATACCGGGATCATCTGGTGAGAGGCAAATTTTTTCAACCGGGAGGGATGCGTATCGGTGCCATAGCTTAGCTTCTAAGAAAACATATAGAAAGGTAAAGGGAGTGAGATCATGTCTGACAAGATTCATTACAAGGATCTGCCGCCCCTGGACAGCGCCATTGTGAACCGCATGTCCAAGGAAATCAAAATCTGCATCTGGCTGTTCATAGTCTATGCGTTTTACCTGTTCATCGTCCCCATCCTGAATTTCAACGCCCCCGACTTCATGAAAACCAGGATCTGGGGGGGAATGTCCCTGACCTGGTTCCTGACCGCCATCGGGGCCAAGATAATGGCCTGGCTGATCGCGGCCATACACGTTTATTTCTACACCAAGGACTTTTATATCTCTGAAACATACGACCAGAAAACGGCGAAGGGGGCTGGAATGTAAATGATAATTTTCGAGCCGAAATATCTTTTTACCATCCTGCTGCTATTAACCATCGTGGTCATCACCTTCGCCACCCAGAAATACACCCGCAGCACGGTTAACTTTTACGTGGCAGGGCGGAGCTTCGGCTGGGTCATGAACGGTTCCGCCATCGCCGGGGACTACCTCTCGGCCGCAACCTTCCTGGGCCTGGCCGGACTGACCTTTGCCTTCGGCTATGACGGCATATTCTATACCTTCTGCTTTTCCGCGGGGCTGACCCTGCTGACGGTGTTCGTGGCCGGTCCCCTGAGAAGGTTCGGCGCCTACACTGTGCCGGACTTCCTGGCCCAGCGCTTCCACAGCAAGAGGGCCCGGATGGTGGCGGTCATCGTGGTGCTGGCCATATCCGGATTTTACGCCGCGCCCCAGATTCTCGGAGCGGCCGGTATCCTGAAGATGTTCTTCGGTACCACGTACAGCTTCGGCGTCATCTTTACCATCGTGGTAATGGTGTTTTACGTGGGCGTGGGCGGGATGAAAGGGACCACCATCAACCAGGCCCTGGAGATCTGGATCCGCTTCGGGGCTTTTGTGATCCTTTTTGCCATGGCCATCGCCGCCGGCCATAATTACGGCAAAATTATGGACATCCTGGTCAGCTTCAAGGGGGCTGTCCCGGACACCGCCCAGGTGGCCGGCAAGGCCATAATGCACGACGGTTCCAAGTGGGAGTGGACCGGCGGTTATCTCTTCAAGACCTTGCCGTCCACCATCTCCATCCTTTTCGGCCTGATCTTCGGCACCCTGGGCCTGCCCCACATCCTGCTTCGCTTCTACACCAACCCGTCGGCCAAGGAGGCCCGCTACTCCGGCCTCTTCGCCATCGGCATCGCCTCGGCCTTCTTCATCCTGGCCCTCTACCTGGGCACCGTCGGCCGGGCCGTCTTCGTCGAGGGCGGGCTGGCCCCGCACATAGTCAAGAACTTCGCCACCGGGGGTGTGAACATGGTCATCCCGACCCTGGCCGAGGCCCTGGGCGGCAAGTGGCTGCTGGGAATAGTGGTGGCCGGCGCCTTCGCGGCGGTGTTCTCAAACCTCTCGGGGCTGTTCATCGCCAGCACCGGCGCCCTGGGCCACGACATTTACGCCCACTTCATCAACCCCAACGCCACCGAGAAGCAGAAGGTGGCCGCGGCCAGGTGGTCGGCGGTACTGTGCGGCGTGTTTTACGGGATTCTGGGCCTGCTGGTGGAGAAGGCCTCCATCGGCCACCTGGTGGGGCTGGCCTTCAACGTGGCGGCCTCAACCTTCGCGCCCATCTTTGTTCTGGGCATCTGGTGGCGGGGCATGACCGAGAAGGGCGCCATCGCCGGACTGCTGGTGGGGTTGCTGTCGTCCCTGTACTTCATCTTCCTGCCCCAGTTGGTACCCGCAGCCATTAGGTACCCCATTCCGGGGCTCTTTACAGTGCCCCTGGGCTTCCTGGCGGTTTATGTGGTTTCCAAGCTTGACGGGATGGTCCCCGCCGACGTCAACGAGTTCATGACCAAGATTCACTCCAAGGAAGCGCTGTAAAACCGCTCTTCAGCCAAACGGCAAAAACAGATTAGGGCTTGCCGATCGCTTCGGCAAGCCCTAAAATTATGGAAACGGCCGGTAAGCGGAATTTATTTTCAGACTTCAGAGGAGGTGCGGGAAGATGCCCAAAAGCATCCGCGAGGTGCTGGACACCGTTCCACCCTTCAACGTTCTGCCGCCGGAGGTCCTGGACTCCCTGGAGGCCAGGCTGATCATGAAGACCTACCCCCCCGGATCTTACGTATTCAAACAGGGCGAAGGGAGCCTTAACACCCTGTTTCTCATCGTCAGGGGATCGGCAGAGGTGGTGGCCGTCAACGACAAGGGGGACGAGGCCGTGCTGGGCTTCAGGGGGGTGGAGGATTTTTTCGGGGAGACCGGGCTCACCGGGGGGCAGTACTCGGCCTCGGTCAGGGCCAAGGAGGAACTGACCTGCCTGCTTATTCCCGGGGAGGAGGTGGACCGGCTGATCGGAAGGCACAGCGATTTTGCGGGGTATCTTACCGAACTGCTGGTGGAGCGGATGCGGTCGCTGTATGACGGGATTATCCAGGAACAGTCCTTTGACGCTTACGGAGTGGTGGAGACCCCGCTGTTCAGGAAGCGTATCAGCGACATCATGTCCTCACCGGTAATCACCTGTTCCACCAGGGACACCGTGGTTGAAGTGGCCGAACTGATGAGGATCAGGAGCATAAGCGCGGTAATGGTGGTGGACGGGGAAAACCGGCCCGTGGGAGTCATTACCAACGCCGACCTGGTGCACAAGATACTGGCCCGGTCGGTCACCGATTACCCCGGTATAATCGCCGGCACCATCATGAATCCCGACGTGGTTACCATAAATTCAGACGCCTTTTACGCCGAGGCCCTGATGGCCGTGTCCAAGCACCAAACCAAGCAACTGGCGGTGACCAGGAAGGGAAAACTGGTGGGCATAGTCACGCTGGCCGACCTGGTCAAGACCAGAAGCACGGGAACGCTGACCATCATTCACGACATAGAGTCCCAGAAGGACATAGAAGGGCTGTCCAGAATAGGCACCGAGGTGGATAACCTCCTCAACGCCCTGGTGGCCGAGAAGGCGCCGGTGCAGGAAATACTCATGATCATCTCCGAGTTTCACGAGCGGCTTACCAGGAAGGTCATCCAGCTTTGCGAGGAGGAGATGGCCGGGAGCGGCTTCGGCCCGCCCCCGGCGGAGTACTGCTGGGTGAATACCGGCAGCGCCGGGCGCCGGGAGCAGACAATCCGGACCGACCAGGATAACTTCATTATCTTCCGGGACCCCGGGAAAGAAAAAAAGGAAAAAGTCCGGGATTATTTCCTGAGACTGGCCCTGATGGTCAACGAGGGACTGGACCGGTGCGGGTTCGCCAAGTGCCCGGGCAATGTAATGGCCTCAAACCCGCTGTGGTGCAGGTCTCTCAAAGAGTGGGAGGGCGTGGTCAAAAACTGGGTGGATAAAGTGTCCAAGGACCCCCAGTCGGTCAGGCAGCTGACCATCATGCTGGACTTCAGGCCGGTTTGCGGGGAAAAAAAGCTGGCTCAAGCACTGTGGGAAAAAACGATAGAAATATACCGGGAATCAACCGCCGTTTCGCATTACCTGACTCAGGACGACCTGAGCGCCAGGGTGCCGGTAACCATGTGGGGGGGGTTCGTTACCGAAAAAACCGGTCCCCACAAGGACGAGATCAACCTGAAGGCCTCGGCCGGGGTGCACATAGTCAACTGCATCAGGATTTTCGCCCTTAAAAACGGGATCGCCGAAACCAACACCTTTGGCAGGATTGCGGAGTTGCGCCGGGTGGGGGGGCTCAAGGCCGACGAGGCCGACTTTGTTGAGGCCGCTTACGAAACCCTGATGATGTTCAGGATCCGGGAAAATCTGAAGAAGGTAAAAAGGGGGGAAAAGGCGGACAACTACATAAACCCGTCGCAATTAAGCAGGCAGGAGCGGGAAATATTGAAGGGCGCCTTCACCGCCGTGTCCCGACTGCAGAAGCTGACCGGGTCCACCTTTACGCTGTTGTGGCTGGCCAAGTAGGTTTTGCAGATAATAGTTTAACAATAACCAATAACCTGCCTGCCAATAACCTAATTAATACCGCTACAGTGGCACCAGCCTAATCCTTCCCTTGACCGCCAGCCGGTCTCCCAGGATGGCCAGGGCGCCGCTCACCCCGGGAATGGAAGTGGCGAAACTGACAGCCTTTTCCAGGTCGTCCCAGGACTTGACCAGGTTTCCGGCGGCGGTGGCCGCGGCGTCGGCCAGAGGGGCCGACGGGGAGACCACAACCACCGCGTCGGCGCACCCGAAGCTCAGGGAGTGGCCGACCGTGCCGGATGAGGTGCAGATCCCCGCCGGCGTTTCATCGGGGCGGATTTCCAGGCCCAACCGGTAGCTCAGCACCGACCTGCCGGCAAAAATGCCGATCAGCCTTTTTCGCCTGGTGCGCAGGAAAATATCCCCGCCGTTTTCCACAATCACTTCGCGGGAATACCTCAGGAGATCCCTGCCCACCGCCTCGGATATGGCCCCGGCCACGGCCGCCATGGGTCCCACCCCGGCGGACCTGGCGGCGCCGGCCATGGCCGTCGCGATGGCCGGCGCGCCGGGCAAGGTATGGCAGGGGACCAGGGATTTTAAAAATCCCGGGTCCCTTTCGATGTAGTCCTCCAGCTGGGCCCGGTACTTCCTGACCAGCTTTTCCACCAGTTCAACCGTTTTCTCATTGTAGCGCTCCTTCCTTAGGCCCACGTCGAGGTCGGTTTCCCTGACGGCCACCCGGAAGTGGACCAGGTCATCCTGGCGGTGCCTGAGGCGGTAATCCCTTTCCAGGTACTCCAACTAGAGCTTTACCTCCATGGCCCTCACCGGGCAGATTTTTAGGCACAGCTGGCAGACCACGCAGTTGTCACCGTCAAACCTGACCTCCATCGACGGCCTCTCCAGATAGAGGGCACCGGTCGGGCAGATGGCCGTGCAGCCCCCGCACATAATGCATCTTTCTTCATCCCTAACGATTTCCTGGGTCAGGGCCTGGACCTGGACTCCCTGATCACGCAGGTAGTTCATCCCTCCGTCCACCTGATCCCCGGTGATTTCCAAGACCATGGTACCCTCTTTCTGCGGGTTGACATTGGCCTTGAGGATGTTCACGACAAGGTCGTAGTCCTTGACCAGCCGGTAGATGATGGGCTTGTCGGAGATGTCGGGACCGAACCTCAGTACTATTTTTTTAGGCGCCACACGCCTCACTCCTTGCCAGTTTATTTTTCCGGGTCGCGGTTTTGGTCAGCATCAGACGGTCCATCCAGCCTTTTTCGACAAACCCTGGCACATTACCCCTTCAGGGCCTTGCCGCTGATCCCGTCCGCCGGAGAGGGCAGGAGCTGCACGGGCTCGGTGAGCAGAAACCTGCCCTGTTCGATCCACTGCTTGAGAATTCCGGCTATTTCCCTGGCCTTAGGGTAGCTTGACAGCGGCGCGGCAGGAACCTCCTTGCCGTTCACCTTTATCCTGCCAGATTTGAGTTCGGCATAGCTTACATAGCCCATGTTGCCCGGGGTCCGGCTGGGGTAGGCCTCGCTGTAGTCCACCACCGGCGCGTACAGTTCCCGGTCGCTGGCCGCCGCGTAAAGGGCGATTTCCTCGTCCAGGATGGGAATGGGTATGCCGATGCCCACCGCAAAGGAAGCGCCGTACCCGACAAAGCTGATCCCTTTCAGCCACCTGGGGGACATCTGCTTGAGATCCCCGATCACCGCCAGGGTTCCTCCGGCCGGCCCTAGGGTTTTTCCGTCCGGCGACTTCTGGATGGAGGGGAAGTGCTGGGTACCGTGCCAAGCCACATACCCGACGCCCCCGCCCAGGAATATCCTGGTGCCTATGCCCACGGTCCTGAAGTGCGGGTCCTTGAGAAGCGGGCTAAGCTGGCCGGAGGTGGAATAATGGGCGTTGCCGAGGTTGGGCTTGAGCATTCCCATATAGGTGTATATCGTCCGGCTGCCCAGGTTCACCGCGCAGTTATAGTTCTGGTACGCGTTGCGCGGGTTGAATAAAAATGCCTCGTTTATATCGTCAATGGTGATGGTGGTCTCCAGTTCCCTGCGCGGGTAACAGTCAGTGCCGTAGCTTGTGGCTTTCAGGCGGACCGGCCGGCGGGCCACCAAGTCCTCGATGACGTGCCCGCCGCCGTACCGGAATTCCCCGGGATAGTTGCTGTTCAGCGGGTCGTCTTCGGGCACCTCGGTGGCGCCGATGTAAACGTCCACTGCCGCTATGCCGGAGTAAGCGGGCACGCCGTTGAGCCATACCTTTTGCATCTTCATGCGGGGGGCCGGGTGGCCCAGGTTTAGAAAGGCGCCGGACGAACACATGGGAGCGAAGGTGCCGGTGGTTACAACGTCCACCTGCCTGGCTGCGGCGGCCAGGCCTTTTTCCTCCGCCAGGGAAACGAAGTCGTCTGCAGTCAGGACAACAGCCTTTCCCGTCTTGATTTTTGCGTTGATTTCCGCGTAGCTCTTTTCCATGAAAAATCCATCCCTCCACCTGTGCTCTAAATCCAGCAAGAGATTAATAAGGCCTCTTCCGAAACAGAAGAGGCCTGCAAAACCTTGCCCACCTCTTATCTTTCAGAAGTATAAATACTTCTGCAGGAATTAGCACCATGCCATTCAAATGAACGGCTGGTTGCCGGGCTTCACTGGGCCAGTCCCTCCGCCACTCCGGATAAGAGCACATCTCATATTTTGTTACTGAAGCATAGTATAGCAGTACGCCCCGGATTTTGTCAATCATAAATTGGAATGTGAGAGTCAAGAAGCCTAATCCAGACATTACTCTTTTTGAATTTTCAAGGTAGCTGCCGGGGGTTTTGGGTTTCATTCCAGGGCCGCAATCCATCTTTTTATTTTTCTGTCCTCGTCCAGCAGCAGGGATTGGGCCTGTTCGACGGTAACCGGTACGAAGCGGACCGCGTCGCCAGGCATGAGCTGGGCCACCTTTGGCAGGTCAATGGATACAATCGTCCCTATTTCAGGATATCCGCCCGCCGTTTGGGAGTCGACAAACAGTATGATGGGCTTTCCGTGGCCGGGCACCTGCACCGTCCCCGGGACCGTGCCGTCGGAGATGATCTCGGCGGGCCCCAGGTGTTCCACGTTCGGGCCTTCCAGCCGCAGGCCCGTCCTGTCCGAGTCGATGCTCACGGAATACTCCGAAGAAAAAAATGTTTCCATGCCCTTTCGGCTGAAATAGTCGTCCCGGGGACCGGGCACAACCCGTAAAAGGCGGGGTTTTTCCCGGCTTGGAAGCATGTTCGGGGGAACTTCCCGGGGCTGGGCACCGCAACCGGCAACTTCCCGGCCGGCGCCTGCCGCCGCCAACACGTCCCCGGCTTCCAGGGCGCGCCCCCGGTAGCCCCCAAGTCCTGTGCGCAGGAAGGTGGAGCGGCTTTCCATCACCGGCGGCACTTCAATGCCGCCGGCAACGGCGAGATACGCCCGGCACCCCTCCCCGGGGCCGAAAAAAGAAATTACCGACCCGGCTTTTACAGGTACTGACCGCCATCCCGGCAGGGGCTTTTCATCAAGCCGGGCGCCCAGGTCGGCCCCGGTGACGGCTATGACCGTGTCACCAAGTACTTCCAGGCGGGGGCCGATGGCAGTTATTTCCAGGCAGGCCCTGTTTTCGTCGTTTCCCACCAGGAGGTTGGCCAGTTTGAACGAGTAATGGTCGGCGGCACCGGACGGCGGGATTCCGAATTGCTGGTAGCCGTGTCTCCCCAGGTCCTGGACGGTGGTCAGCAGCCCGGGCTGGATTACCTTAAACAGCGGGACGGCGCACCCGGCCGGCAGGCCGGACAGCCGGCGGTATTCGGCCTCGCTTATCTCAACGAAGCGCACGCAGTCCCCTGCTTTCAACAGGACGGGAGGGTTCTTGCCGGGATCGTATAGTTTCAATGGGGTTCGCCCGATAATCCGCCATCCCCCGGGGCTGTCCACGGGGTAAATGCCGGTCTGGCTGCCGCCGATGCCCACCGAACCAGCCGGTACGACGGAACGGGGGTTTTTCAGCCTGGGGGTGATCAGGCGCCGGTGCAGTTCGCCCAGGTAAGGGAAGCCGGGCAGGAACCCAAGCATATACACGTGATATAGTTTTCCGCTGTGCAGGGAGATTACCTGTTCCGCCGTCAGGCCATGGTGGCGGGCGACAAAATCGAGGTCGGGGCCGAGTTCGCCGCCGTAACAGGTCGGTATTTCCACCGTCCTGTGGGTGGAACCGCCGGCCGGACGCCGGGACGACACCCGGGAAATAATTTCTCTTACCAGGTCCCGGTGGGATATTTCCAGCGGGTCGTAATGCACCACCACTGACCGGTAAGTAGGCACCAGTGCGGTTACTCCGGGCAACGGACGGATTTTTTCCGACAGGATCCGAACCCGCCTGCTTACGGCCCTGCTGATTTGGTTGTCCAGTTCAACAACAAGACAGCGGTCGCCCGCTGTCCTGAAGCGAGGCCAATTACTCACGAAACTTTCACTCTCCAGTACCGAGGTTCAAAGACGCACCCCTTACGCAATATCGCCGGCAGCGGGGCCGGGCAACGTTCTGTTTGGGTAGTTAAGGGAACGGCGTTGTCAGGGACGGCGGTTTTGCCGGTGCTGCGGAACGGGAAGGCGCCGGCCGCCGGGGCCCGGTTCGCACCCAGTTAGTTCTTCAAATTTGCGATCATTCCTCCCAAATGCGCATAAAAAAAATCGGCTTCATAAACAAAGACGACATCCGCTGAAGATGCCGTTCCAAAATGCCTCCGGGATTAAGGAGGAAGGCGGCGCCTTAAAAGCGGTCAGACTCCCTCCACGGCGAAATAGTCGTTCAGCCGGTTGATGGCCTTTTTTTCTATCCTGGACACGTAGGACCTGGAGATGCCCAGCTTCTTGGCTATTTCCCTCTGGGTCAGGCGGAGGCCCCCCTTCAACCCGTAGCGCATGATGAGGATCTTTTTTTCCTGCGAGTTGAGGTCCGACAGCTTGTTCCAGAGGCGGTCGCTTTCAAATTTACCGGAAACGGCCTCGATTACGGTTTCAGGGTCGGTGCCCAGCACGTCGATGAAGCTGAGCTCGTTGCCCTCCTTGTCGGTGCCGATGGGATCATAAATGGAGCATTCCGATCGGTACTTTTTCCGGGACCTGAAGTACATGAGGATTTCGTTCTCTATGCACTTCGAGGCGTAGGTGGCAAGGCGGGCGGCCTTGTCCGGATTGTAAGTGTTAATTGCCTTGATCAGCCCGATAGTGCCGATGGAAACCAGGTCGTCAAAATCCTCCCCTTCCCCGTCGAACTTTTTGGTGATGTGGGCCACAAGCCTCAAATTCCTCTCGACCAGGGTTTTTTTGGCGGATTCGTCTCCCGCCGCGGCCTTTGCCAGGTACATGTTTTCCTCTTCATCGCTGAGAGGCTTTGGAAAACTGTTGTTGGCAACATAGGCCAGCAAAAGGGCCAGGCCGTTGACTACGGAAAGTACCGCCGGAGCAAGGATACCGGGCAGCATTCAATCCCTCCTCCTGCCTTGAAAAATGCGATGCCTTATATCTTATGCCCGATCCGGGCAAAAGTGCCAGTCCCAAAGAAAGTTTTTAACGTTGTTGCAAAAATGAAATATAATTTGTTTAGTATTTGTTTATTTAAGATGTTAATTAAATGATAAAATAGGGTTAAGGACGGGAATGGCGGTGTAAAGGCGGCTGGTACGGTTTTTGAAATAGTTTTAATTGCGTAAAAAAACCATCACAAGGAGGTTATCCAATGTGCCAGTGGTGTGTGAAGCACGGGGACGGAGGAAAATGGTACTTTAATACCAGGAACTACGCCCAGAAGATGTACAAGCTGAGGGCCAAGGAAATAAAGAGGAAGGGCGCGGAGTCCAACCCCCAGACCATGGCCGAGGACATTATGGCCGAGGCTATAGAGGCCAGGAGCCTTGACCCGGTGAACTTCCCCATGCTCAAGGAAAGGGCGGAGCAGTTGAGCCAGGCCGTTCATTTCGGCCAGGTAATCACCCTGGAAGAAGTTTGCGCCATCATGGACATCGCCTATCCCCTGGCCAAGATGACCTGCGCCTGCCGGCGGCACGTACGGGGGCTGCCCAACGAAAAGAATTATTTCTGCATGGGGATCGGGGTCGGCATGTTCAAGTGGGAGAGATGGCCGGAGACTTACCGGGGAGGCGTGGAGTTTTTGTCGCCCGGAGAGGCCAAGGAGTGGTTGAGGGAAGTGAACAAAATGGGGATGGTGCACACCTTCTGGACCTTTGGGACGCCCTACATAGGCGGCATATGCAACTGCGAGTACCCTGTCTGCCTGGGCATCAGAAACAGGCTCGATTACGACATCAGGGTGCTGATCAAGGGAGAATGGGTGGCCCAGGTGGACGGCAGCCTGTGCACCGGCTGCGGCACCTGCGTGGAGCGCTGCCAGTTCGGGGCGGTCAAGATTGAGGTGTCCCTGGGCAAGGCCAGCGTGAACATGATGAAATGCTTCGGCTGCGGCCTCTGTGAGACCGGGTGCAAAAACAAGGCCGTGACCATGGTCGACCGCAACAGCCTCCCGGTACTGAGGGAAATCTGGTAGGAGGTGGAAAGATGCTGTTACCCGAAATAAATATCAACCACGATCTCTGCCGAAGGCCACTGGAGTGCGCCATTTGCCTGAGTGTATGTCCCCAGGCTGTGTTCAAGGCGCTGCCGGTCAACGTGTACAAGTTCATGGAGACGCCGGAGGATGAATACAGGCTGAGGCCGGTATACAGGGTGGATTGCTCGGGCTGCGGCAAGTGCGTCAGTGATTGCCCGGCGGGCGCCATTTCAATTGAATTCAGGCAAATCGATCCCGGAAAAGGAGGGCGGTCAAATGGTTAAAAGCTACCCGGAGTACAGCTACGACCTGGCGGACGAATTGATTGAAGCCATGGCTCCCTACCGGGCGGACGGAGTGGTGGCCCTTGTCAAGGAGAAATCGTTAGCCGGCCCGGATCCTGAGGTTTTCAGGGAAGCGGGGGAAAGGGCCGCGTCCGCGGCGGTGGAGGCGGGAAAAACTTACCGGGACAGGACCGGCGAGATGATTGACCTGGTGGCCGCTAAAACCGGGCTGGCGTTTCCCACGGTTATGCAGCGCTACCTCGAGATATGGCTGTTGTGCACCGGCCTGGCCGAAAAGTGGCAACTGAAGCAGGCCACCCTGAGGGGCATCGTCTACGAGGTAGCCCAATGCGCGGTCAGGGAAAGGGCGGGCCAGGAATGGCCTCTTACCGGGACAGCGGCCTGCGGCCGTTATTGCGAAGGGGCGCTGGAGACCATGGTCGCAAAACTGGGCCTGGATCTCGGGGTCGAGAGGGAGGACCTGGACGGACAGCAGGGCCTGTGCAGGTTTACGATAACCCCGAGGCAGTGTTCCTTCTGATCGTGAGGAGATCCATCACCCGGAACGGTGCCGGTCCATGGTGGAGGATCCATCCTTTCTTTTTGATCTGCTTTCCCGGGGGAGGTGCTGGTGCAGGTCAATACCGGCAGCATTACCGGGGACTTCGGGGAGGAGTGGGCGGAAGCGGCCCGGTTTATGGTATCGCGGCGCTGGGTGCATCTGACCGGTTCTAATGCGCACTATGTAAACCAGTGGCCGCCGGTTCTGAGCGGCGCCCTGGAACTGATTGAAGGTATCGCCGGGCCCGGAGCCGCTCGCTTGATAAGCAGAGTCTGGCCCCGGGAGATACTACGGGGCAGAGATATCCAAGCCTGGGAGCCGCTGCCCCCGCCCGACAGGCAGCTTTGAGGCAAATTTTAGTTAAAAGTTAAAGGAGACAGAAAAATGAGCACCCCGGTGATTGATTTTCATATCCATCCCATCTATTACGAGACGTACTCCTCGTCCACTGAGGAATGGATTAGGAACATCCAGGGAAAATCACGGACCCAATGGCCGGCCTTTGTGGAGGAGTTTTCCCGGCCGGCCAGCTTCTCCCGTTTCCTGCGGGAAAGCGGCGTCGACTACGGGGTAGTCCTGGCCGAACTCAGCCCCATTACCACCGGCATGTGCCCAAATGAGTACGTGGCGGAATTCTGCCGGGGCCAGGAGAACATGATCCCCTTCGCCAGCGTGAATCCCTACCTGATGACCAACCCCAGAAAGGAACTGGCCCGCCTGGTACGGGACTTCGGGATCAAGGGGCTTAAGCTCTACCCCACCTACAATTACTTTTACCCGAACGACCGCATGCTTTACCCGGTGTATGAAAAGGCCGAGGAATTGCAAATCCCGGTCATGGTGCACACCGGATCCTCTGTTTTTAAGGGTTCCCGGCTCAAGTACGGCGACCCCCTTTATCTGGACGATGTGGCGGTGGACTTTCCGGGCCTTTCCATCCTGCTGGTGCACAGCGGGCGGGGAGTGTGGTACAGCATGGCGTTTTTCCTGGCCCGCCTCCACCCAAATGTGTACATGGAGGTGGCCGGACTGCCACCACAGAAGCTGTTGGATTATTTCCCGGATCTGGAGCGCAACGCCGACAAGATTGTCTTCGGTTCGGACTGGCCCGGAGTGACCAGCATCCGGAACAATATCGAAATCATCCGCCGCCTTCCCCTGCAGGATACCACCAAGGAAAAAATACTGGGGGGCAATGCCGCCAGGCTGTTGAAGATAAAAACCTAAGGCCGGCACAGGTTTTGTGTGCCCGATCCCATCAGTGCAAAACCCCGCCCCCGGCCCCATATTTTCATTGTCCGTGGTGCCGCTTTAGCGGCATGAAGTCTATGGCGAAATGTGGGGGTGCGGCCAAAAATTAACTTTATCGGCTTAACCGAAGCGGGTTAACCTAGATCCAGCATCGGTCTTTAGAGGGCGGGCTGGATGATGGCGACGCGCATCAGGATGACACCAGGGACTTACCGGAGGCTGACCATTTCTCCGCCCCAGGCACTGGTGGCGGGGTTTGCTTTGATTATCCTGCTGGGTGCGGCGGTTTTAACACATCCCGGATTGACGGCCCCCGGGAGGCAAACGGACTTTCTCACCGCCCTGTTTACCGCCGCCTCCGCGGTATGCGTAACCGGACTGGTGGTGGTTGATACCGGGACCCACTGGACGCTCCCGGGCCAGGTCTTCATACTCCTGCTCATCCAGGTGGGAGGCCTGGGGTTTATGACCACGGCCATGATTTTTTTCATTATTATGGGAAAAAAAATCGGCCTTAAAAACAGGCTGCTGGTCCGGGAATCCCTGAACCAGATCAGCATCCAGGGCGTCGTCGGGCTGATCAGGGCGATCCTGTTTTTTACCCTGGGCGCGGAATTGCTGGCCGCAGTTGTCCTGTGGAGCTGGTGGGCCGGCCCGATGGGGCCGGGCCGGGGAGCCTGGTACGGGATATTCCACTCGGTTAGTGCCTTCAACAATGCCGGCTTCGATTTGTTCGGGGATTACAGGAGCCTGACGGGGTACGTCTCCGACCCCGTGGTGAACCTGGTGGTAACCACCCTTTTCATCACCGGCGGGATCGGCTTTTCAGTGGTCTACGATCTCTGGAAAAACAGGGGGGCTAAAAAGAAGCTGTCCCTGCACACCCGTCTTGTCATAGCCTCCACCCTGATTCTCCTGGTGCTGGGTTCGGTTCTTTTCGCCTTCCTGGAGTGGGGCGCGACCCTGAAAGGCCTGCCGCTCAAGGACAAGCTGCTGGCCTCGTATTTCCAGGGGGCGACCCCGCGCACGGCCGGCTTCAATACCGTGGACATCGACGCCCTACGGCCGACCACGCTGTTTCTAATCACGGCCCTGATGTTCATCGGGGCATCGCCGGGTTCCACCGGGGGAGGCATCAAGACGACCACCTTCAGCCTCCTGCTTCTTGCCGCCGGATCGATCGCGGCCGGCCGGGAGGACATCGAAATATACGGCAAAAGGATACCTTCCCGCCAGGTATACAAAGCCCTGGCCATCTTCCTGCTGGCCGCCTTCTGGGTGGTCCTGGCGACCATGATTCTTACCGTCACTGAAAAGGCCGCCTTCCTGAGCCTTTTTTTCGAGACGGTATCGGCCTTCGGTACCGTGGGCCTGTCTATGGGCTGCACGCCGGATTTGAGCGTAGCCGGGAGAGTGCTGATTATTTTAACCATGTTTCTGGGCAGGATCGGGCCGCTGACGGTGGCCTTCGCCCTGGCCCGGGGCAGGGGGCGGCCGAAAGTCAGGCATCCCGAGGAAAAAATCATGGTGGGGTAGGCAAGGCATGAAACAGTTCGCGGTTATCGGTCTGGGGCGTTTCGGGTCGAGCCTGGCCAGGACGCTGGCCGGGATGGGCTACGAGGTCCTGGCCATCGACAGCGACGAAAACAAGGTGGAGGAACTGGCGGACACGGTCACCCACGCGGTCCAGGCCAACGTGCTGGAGGAGGCGGTGATCAGATCCCTGGGCCTGCGCAACTTCGACGTGGTGGTGGTGGCCATCGGCCAGGACATTCAGTCAAACATACTGGTCACCTTGATGCTCAAGGAGACGGGCGTCAGGAAGGTGGTGGCCAAGGCCTCCAGCCATCTGCACGGCAGGGTGCTGGAAAAAATCGGGGCGGACATCGTGGTTTTCCCGGAAAGGGACATGGGCGAGCGGGTGGCCCGCTGGCTTGTGTCCAGGAACATTATCGACCAGATCAACCTGTCCCCGGACTACAGCCTGGTGGAACTGACCGCGCCGGACGAACTGGCTGGGCTCACCCTGGCCGACTCGGACTTAAGGAGCAAGTACGGCATAACGCTGCTGGCCATTCGCCGGGGCGATGATTTCATTATTTCGCCCGAGTCCGGGCAGAGGATTGAGGGGGGGGACATTCTCATCGGGATCGGGAGAAATGAAAAGATGAAGGCCCTGGAGACCGAGGAATGAATACCCGGTAGGGCAGGCGGGAATTGTCAACCGCCAAGATCGAAAAGGGGCCGGCTTTTCGCCGGCCCCCGGGTGGTGACGGCCTCAGGCCCCGACCTGTTCCTTGGCGGGCGACTGAATAAGCCTTCCGACGCAGCGGAAGCATTTTTCCAGATGATCCTGGGCAGCGGCTCAGCGGCTTGGTAAAGTAGGAGATGATAATGAGGGCTGCGGCCGAAATAACGATGCTGTAAAACAGCGGCTTATTGGTTCGCATTTTTAAAAAACCGGCTGCCTGTGGACCCGGGTGTGCCGGGAGGGTGGGGAATCTTTGCGCCAAAAGGGAAGGCTATTGCAACCCCGGACCCTTTCCCGATTCCGGTTCCCGACCCGGCGGCCTCTGGAGGATGGGCTGAGATGAAAGGTTTTAAAATTCACTATGGCTGGGCCATCCTGGCTGTTGGTATTCTGGTGGTGGCGGGATCGCTGGGTTTCGGGCGGTTCGGCTACAGCATGATCCTGCCCTCGATGCAGGCCGGACTGGGGCTGACACATGATGAAACGGGTATCATCGCCTCGGCCAACATGTTCGGGTACGTCCTGGCGGCCCTGGGTGTCGGAATGCTGGCCTCCCGGTACGGCCCCAGGGTGGTCATTGCCGCGGCCCTGTTCTGGACCGGCCTGACCATGGCCGCCACAGCCCTTGCCGGAGGGGTGGCCTCCCTTGTCCTTCTACGCTTCCTCACCGGTACCGGCAGCGCCGGCGGGAATATCTCCATAATGGGGCTGGCTTCCAGCTGGTTTTCGGCGAAGCGAAGGGGAATGGCCTGCGGCTTTCTGGTGGGCGGATCCGGGCTGGCGATTGCGATCACTGGCTGGATCGTCCCGCTCATTAACCGGGCATACCCCGATCAGGGGTGGAGGTACTGCTGGCTGGTACTGGGGGCACTGATCCTGGCTGTGGGAATACTCTCGGTGTTTTGCATCAGGAACCACCCCCGGGAAAAGGGGCTTGATCCGGTGGGAGGGCCTGATCCGGGGGCCGAGGGTCAGTCGTCTTCCCCCGATCGCACCCTGGGCGTCCGGGAAATATTTTTTTTCAGGGGTGTCCCGGTGCTGGCCGCGACCTATTTTTGCTTCGGCTTCTCTTACATAATCTATGCCATGTTTTTCGTCAACTACCTGATGGGTGAAAAGGGCTTCAGCCAGGCGGCGGCGGGAGGCATCTGGAGCCTGGTGGGCTTTCTTTCGATAGGCAGCGCAGTCATCTGGGGCACCTTGTCGGATGCCGTCGGCCGCCGCCCGGCCATGGTGATTGTCTTCAGCCTGCAGGTAATCAGCTACACTCTGCCGGCGGCCACCGCGTCGGCCGCATTTGTGTGGGTTTCGTCGGTCATCTACGGCCTTACCGCCTGGAGCATACCGGGGCTTGTCGCGTCCTACTGCGGCGACCTGGTGGGGCCGAAAAACGCGCCGGCCGCACTGGGTCTGGTCACCTTCTTTTTCGGTATCGGCCAGGTTCTGGGGCCCACCTGCGCCGGGTACATCAAGGAGTTGAGCCGATCCTTCGGCGGGGCCTTTTACCTGGCGGCACTGCTGGCCCTGACCGGGGCGGCCCTGTCCCTGTGGAGGCGGGGCCGGCCGGCCGGGGACTGCCGCCGATCCGGGGTCAGATGTTGACGGGGATCCGGGCATGGCCTATGATTAAGACATAAATGGGGGTAAGCGACCTGTCAAGGTCCCTGGGCATCTCAAAGAGCACGGTTTACGGCATTGTCCAGGCGCTGACGGAACTGGGGGTAATCCTCCAGGAACCGCAGTCGAAGAAATTCAGGCTGGGGCCAACCCTTATCCACCTGGGAAACGCCATTTGCGTGCCCGTCCTTGATCCCTGAGGGCGGCCTATGGCCGCCGTGTGGATGGTCGGCTTCAGCCACTCGTTCAGCGGGGAGAAGATGGACCGGGCGGTGGCGGCTACTGTGCAGGCGGCCGCCAGGATCTGCGAGATGCTGGGGGTAAAAGGTGCAGGGAAATGAAGCTGATGGATGCATTCCAAGTCCGCGGGGGCGACCTGGTGGCGCTGGTGGGGGCGGGCGGCAAGTCCTCGGCTATGTCCGTCCTGGGAGAAGAGGCGGTTAAAATCGGCTTCCGGGTGGTTTTGACGACCACCACCAAGATTTATTTGCCCCCGGTAAAAGCCGGGCGGCCGGTGTTGATGGGCGGCGGCCGGGAAATTGTGGACAGGGTCCGGCTGGCGCTGAGGGACTGGCCCCTGGTGGTGGCAGGGGCCGGCGCCGGCGAGGGGAACAAGCTCCTGGGGATGAACAGGGAGATGCCGGAGCTGTTCCTCGGGGCGGGTGCCGACCTGGTGCTGGTGGAGGCCGATGGGGCGGCCGGCAGGCCCTTCAAGGCGCCGCGGGAGGGGGAGCCGGTGATTCCCCGGGGGGCCACCGCGGTGGTACCGGTAGTGGGCATTGATTGCCTGGGGCTGCCGCTGTCTGCGGATCACGTGCACCGTCCGGAAATGGTGACCCTTCTGGCGGGAATTAAGCCCGGTCAGACGGTGACTCCAGCAACCGTGGCCCGGGTTCTTTTCCATCCCGGGGGCTACCGGAAGGAGGTTCCACCGGGCAGCCGCTGGATACCGTTTATTAACAAGGTGCTAACTCCGGCTGACCTGGCGCGGGCCCGGGAACTGGCAGACCTGCTGGGCCGGGGCGGGGCAAAAAGGGTGGTCATCGGGTCAACCCTGGCCGAAGACCCGGCAAGTGAGGTGGCTGTGTTTTGATCGCGGCTGTGGTTCTCGCCGCCGGGACTTCTTCCCGTCTGGGCACGCCAAAACAGTTGCTGCCTTACCGGGGGCGGACTGTCCTGGCGGCGGTGGTGGAAACTGTTTTGCGGTCACCGGTGGATCAGGCGGTGGTGGTCCTGGGGTACAGGGCGGATGAAATAGCCGGGTGTCTAGCGGGGCTTCCGGTGAAAGTGGAGGTCAACAGCCGTTACGCACTGGGCCAGGCCACCTCCCTCAAGGCCGGCCTGGCGGCCCTGGAGGGGGAGGTCCGGGCGGTTCTCTTTATGCTGGGGGACCAGCCGGCCGTAAGCCCGGTGACAGTGAGGCTGCTGGTGGAAACCCACGGGATTACTGGAGGCATTGTGGCGCCCTTTTTCCAGGGAAAAAGGGGCAACCCGGTCCTGTTCGACCGGCTGTTTTTTTCGGCCATCCAGTCCCTGGAGGGCGATGTGGGGGCCCGGGAAGTCATCCGGAGGCATCCCGAAAGCCTGCACAGGGTGGACGTGCCCGACCCGGGAGTGATCGCCGACATCGACACCTGGGAGGACTACCGCCGGCTCCTGGACATGGCGGGGGAGCGAGGGGTGAAATTGTAGATCCGGAAGAAATCGCGGGGCAACACCGAAACCGGAACACCTTTGCATCTGGGAGTGCGGCCGGGACTACCTGCATAAAGGTGATGCCGCCGCAAGGATTGCCGGGGCGTTCGGCCGGGCCGGGGATAAAACTGACCGACCCCATACCCCCATCTCGCCCGGCGAAGTGGTTGATACCATTGAGAAGATAATATATTATTAACTTGTCTGACAAAAAAATAACCGGGCTGAAAAAATGCCCAAATGCACCGGGGAGTGGTTTTTTGTGGCTATCTATGAGTTTGAGGGAAAGCGCCCGTCCATCGGCAGGGGCTGCTATATCCACCCCGAGGCCACCATCATCGGGGACGTGGTCATGGGTGAGGGCTGCTATGTGGGGGCCGGGGCCCGCATCAGGGGGGACTGGGGGGCCATAACAATCGGTCCGGGTTCCAACATCCAGGAAAACTGCGTGATCCATGTCTATCCCGGCGAGACGGCCCGGCTCGGCCCCAGGAGCCACATCGGCCACGGGGCCATACTGCACACCCCCAGGCTGGGTGAACACGTCCTGGTGGGAATGGGGGCCATCATCATGGACTGGACCGAGATCGGCGACGGCTGCTGCATAGGGGCCGGTGCGCTGGTCACCGAAAAAACAGTCATCCCACCGTATAAGCTGGCCCTGGGAGTGCCCGCCCAGGTCGTGGCGGACATCACGGACAAAATGAGGATGCTGCTTGATGAGGCCACGGGCTTCTACCTGGCCCTGCCGCCCCGCTGCCTGAATGGAATGAGGGAAATAAAGCTGGAAGAAGTTCTTGAAAAATAAAATGAAAATTTGAACCGGCAATGACGGGATTTACCCGAAACGGGGTTTCTATCTCCCGTCTCCTGACCGGTAAAGTTTTCAGGCTGAATATTATTCATTCCGCCGGTGATCAAGCCGGCGGATTTTTTTTGTCCGGAACCTTGGGATTAGCATGATAGGATTAACACCTTCTTCGTTTCTTCATACAGGCGGCGGGCTGAACGGCAGCAGCTTTCTACTGAATTGGAATCCGGCGGCCCCAATTTTCCCCGGGGTCGCTCTTGACCATCCTTATTTCCAGCACTCCGTTTTTATATGTTGCCTGGGCCTGATCGGGCTTAACCCTGGCCGGAAGCTGGATGACCCGGGTAAAGGTGCCGTAATAGCGCTCGTTGTAGACCGAGTGCTCCTCCTTGAAGTCCTGGGACCGCTTGATTTCGCCCCGTATGGTAAGCTTGTCGCTGTCTATCCTGAGGTCAATGTCGTCTTTGGCCTGTATGCCAGGCAATTCCGCGGTGGCGACGACCTCGTTTTCGGTCTGGTAAACATCAATCCTGGGGCCGAATCCCGTTACCCCCGCGATGTCTTGCCTGGCGACCCTTCCCCAGAGGTGGTCAAGGTAGCGGTCAATCTGGTGGCGCATCTGGCTGAGATCGTGGAAAGGATCCCATCTGGTGATTCCCAACGTTTCATTCCCCCTGTCAGGTTTTTTTATATTGTGCTCAATAACAGGGAAAATATTCTCCTTGAGAGACAGAACCTAGACTCCCATGCCTCAAGAATGCGGAACCACGAACAATACTCGCCGGTGTCAGGTCCCGGGGGCGTTCGATGCTCACGGAAGACGAGGCCAAGGAGGTTTTATCCCGGGCAGGCGTGCCGGTAACTCCCTGCCAGGTGGTCTTCAGTGCCCGGGAAGCGGCCCGGGCGGCCCGGGAAATCGGTTTTCCGGTGGTCCTGAAGGTCCGATCTGCCGTTATTACCCACAAGACCGATGTCGGGGGGGGGGTATATTTAAACCTTAAAAGCATCACCCAGGTTCGCCGGGCCTTTTATGATCTGATGAAAAAGGTAAGGCACCGTGACCTCCGGGCGGGGGCCGCCGTACAGCCCATGGCCCCTTCCGGAATTGAGGTGATTACCGGCATGACCGGAGATCCCCAGTTCGGTCCGGTCCGCGGTGCTGCCAAAGCGGGTGGAGCGGTTCGGCTTCCCCGATTTGCTTTATAAGTAATTTATATAGTATGAGAAATAAAAAGGATTTCCCGGGGGCACTGTCATAATAACACTTATCACGGAACTACAAAATCACTTGCTGGTACCGCTATACGGCATGGGCTGGTAAATAGAAAGGCAGAGGTTTAAATATGCCGTTCGGCAATGTCTTTGAGACCATTGGAAACACCCCGCTGGCCGAGCTCAGGTCATACGGCAGGCCCGGCGTCAGAATATACGCCAAGCTGGAAGGGAACAACCCCGGCGGGTCGGTGAAAGACAGGACAGCCAAGTACCTCATAGAAGCTGCTGAAAAGGAGGGCCTGCTAGGGAAGGGGAGGGTTATCCTGGAGGCCACCAGCGGCAATACCGGCATTGCCCTGGCCATGATTGCGGCCGCAAAAGGGTACAGGTTTACGGCCGTCATGCCCGAAAACGCCAGCCTGGAGAGGGTGAAGCTGTTGAGGGCGTTCGGGGCCGAGGTGATTCTGACCGACGGTGAAAAAGGGACCAACGGGGCCATCGAAACGGCCGTCAGGATGGCCCGGGAGGACGGCAGGTACTACATGCCGGACCAGTTCTCCAATCCGGCCAATCCACAGGCCCACTACGAGACCACCGGCAGAGAGATTGTCGAGGATCTGCCCGAAGTCACCGCCCTGGTGGCCGGAGTCGGAACCGGGGGGACCATTACCGGGGCCGCCAGGAGGCTGAAGGACCACAACCCCGGGATTCATGTGGTGGCAGTGGAGCCGCCTCCCCAGACCAGGATCCAGGGGCTGAGGAATATGGAAGCCTTCAAGCCCCCGGTTTACGACGAGTCGGTCATCGACTGCAAATTGTCGGTACCGGATACCGAGGCCTTCAGGCTGGCACGGGAGCTTTATGTCAGGGAGGGAATAGCGGCGGGCATTTCCTGCGGAGCTGCCCTCTGGGGGGCAATCCAGTACGGCAAAGGGATAGAAAAGGGAAACATTGTGGTAATCTTCCCGGACCGGGGAGACAGGTACATCAGCACCGAGCTGTTCGACTAGCACCGGCAAGTCAAATTTGCGCCTTGCCCCCTTCCACGGGACTGTCCTGCCGGGACCGGGCCAGGTAGAACATGAAGGAAGCCAGGGCCACCAGTGAGCATGTTACGTAGAGAGGCCCAACCCCCAAGCCGGTTATCAGCAGCCCACCCAAAGCTGAACCGGCTATTCCCGCCAGCCCGCCCAGGAACGCCGCCAGCAGCCCCTGACCGCTGGACCTCAAACGGTCGGGAACCAGCTTGCTCATGTGGTATACCGAGCACAAAAAGAAGAGGCCGAAGGAAAGGCTGTGAGTAAGCTGTAGCAGGACAATCACCGAGGGAGTGGTGACCACGCTGAAAAGCGCCCAGCGAACCGAAAACACCGCCGCCGCCGCCGCCAGGAGCTTCAATTCCGAAAACCTGGCCAGGAGGAATCCGCCGGCGGCCAGGACGGGTACCTCGCTCAGGGCTGCCACCGTCCAGGCGTAGCCCACGGTTTCCGTGTTGCCGCCCATCTGCTTGATGAATATGCCCAAGAAGGCATCGTTGGCCCTGTTGGCCGAGTTTAAAAGGGCGGTAAGCAAAAGGAATGTCATTACCCGGCGGTCGGAAAGCAGTATTTTCACGTCGCCCAACTCGGCCTTCCGGCCGAGGTAGACGGCGTCTGCCAGGAAAAAGCTGATGACAATGCATACCAGCAGCAGGACAAAGTAGCAGACGGGAAAAAGGTCCAGGCTGTACAGGCGAAAAAAAATGCCGAAGAAAACGGCGCTGAAGCCAAATCCCAGGGAACCCCAGAGCCTGAAGCTGCCGTAATGGCCGTCGGTATTTTTGATTGACGACAGGGTCAGGCTGTCGGTCAGGGGAATGACAGGAAAGGAAAACACATTAAAGAGAAACAGTGCCGGCAGCAGCAGTTCAAAGGATTTGAGGCGGAAAACCAGCATGGACAGCAGGGCGGTGACCACCAGCTGAAGGATGATTAGCTTTTTTACCGTCTTCAGGCGGTCGCTGATGAACCCCCAGACGGGCTGCATGGTTATGATCACCAGCGGCCCGAGGGAAAAGAGCACCCCTATCTGCCAGTTGGTGAGGCCTTTGTGGTGAAAAAGCAGGGGCAAAAAGGGAAGGAACAGCCCGATGGTGGAAAAATAGAAAAATATAAACAGTTTTAACACCAGGCTTCCGGCCTGTGCACTGCTGACGCCCGACAATATACCGTTTCTCCCCGAAAGCAAATAATTCAGTATTCACCCCGGAGTGCCCGTTATCCTCCTTGAAGACGCGGGAAAATCAGCAAATATCTGTTCGTCGGGCGGGAAAATCCTGTTTTACACGCTGATCCGGCTTGCTGATCCTGTGCTATAATAGTTTAAAGCCTTTTGCCGGAGGTTCGGCCGTGATCAGGGAAAAGTTTCATGAATTTCTTCAGGAACTGCTTGACCAAACCGTCCGCTGTTACGGGGACCGGCTGGTTACCCTGGCGGTTTTCGGTTCGGTGGGGCGGGGGTGCCAGAGGGCCGATTCCGACATTGATATTTTAATTATCGCCGAAAACCTGCCTGATGGCAGGCTCAAGAGGATGCGGGAATTTGAGAAGGTGGAAGAAGCCCTCGAGTCTTCCCTGATCCGGCTGAAGGATGCGGGTATAAGCACCTGCCTGTCCCCGGTAATCAAATCGCCCGGGGAGGTTAAGCACGGCAGCTTGTTGTTTCTGGACATGATAGAGGACAGCCTGATCCTCCATGATCGGGGAGGTTTTTCCGGTCTTTCCTGCGGGAATTTAAAAAAAGGCTGGACGCCCTGGGCGCCCGCCGGGTGGTGCGGGGCAACGCCTGGCACTGGGTGCTGAAGGATAAATACCGGGAAGGCGAGGTCTTCGATCTGTGAATAACCATACCCTGGCCCAGAGTTACTTGATCAAGGCCACCAAGCGACTGCGCGTCCTGGAGGTGCTCATGGAGGAAGATGCCTATTCCGACGTGGTGCGGGAGGCGCAGGAAACAGTGGAGCTGGCCTTAAAGGGTATTTTGCGCCAGATTGGCATAGAACCCCCGAAACAACATGATGTGGGCGGGTTGATCCTGGAATACCGGGACAGGTTGCCGTCACCGGTGGGGAAAAAAGCCGGGAAACTGGCCCGGATTTCCAAGTGGCTGAGAAAGGAGAGGGAGTTTGCCTTCTATGGCGACGTGGATTTTATGGTAACACCTCGAGCTAGTTTTTTGCGGTAGCCCCTTTTCTTCTGACATTTAACCCCTATAATTGCTTTATAACCCGAAAAATTTTATTCTGGAAATGCTTTCGAGTGTTTGCCACGACCTGGACGAAAACTCTTTTTTATTTACTCCGAAACCAAATCGTCTTGGTTCCTTGATTCGCATAATTGATGAAATCTCCTTCAATCCCGCCACTGAATGTACAAACTGAGGGTTTTGCCGTCAGTCAAAGTAGATATTAACAGGATACGACCCAATCTTTTTGAGCGGCTAATTTTTCGCCAACAGAGGCAGGTTTTTTCTTTATACTGACGAATACTTAGTAGAGTTACCCTAAGAATGATGGCAAATGAATATGATTTGAGGCGGCATAAAGTAGCATTCCAAATTTGATAAGTCCATTACTTATATATAGTTGTTTATTTCTAAGAAGGAAGTGTCAGAATGAATGTTAACCTCGAAGTATTCGCAGCAAAGCTCGCGCCCGGTGTTACTCAAAAGTTGCTTTTTGCCGCGAAACAAGGTGTTACAGAAGCAGATTTCCGAAGGGAAGCTGCCCATATTCTTGAACAGGCTGGAGCAGAGGCTAACCTTACCATTGTCCCCCGGGACGAGTTTTCTGTTGCCCGAGGCCGTGTAGATTCAGTCTACAACCGCCTAGTACTGGAGTACAAGCGGCCTGGTACAATAAGGGCTACCAACGACCGGCGTGCCAACCAGGATGTTATCAGGCAGGTGCAGGAATACATTCTTGATGTGGCGAAACGGGAGCGCAGGGAATCTCAACGTCTTGCCGGTGTAGCCACTGATGGCTTCTATTTTATTTTCGTCCGCAGGGTTGGTGAGGGCTGGTCTGTTGACGACCCGGTGCCGGTTACCCCTGTTTCTACGGAACGCTTTCTACGCCTTCTCTTTTCGCTTTCCGCAGGTGCCGCGCTGGTACCAGAAAACCTTGTAGAAGACTTCGGCCCAAACAGTTGGCGGGCTAAAACCGCGGTCCGGGCGATCTACCGGACCCTTGCTAGCAGCAAAAATCCTCTCGTTGAAAAACTCTTCGAACAGTGGCGCTTTTTCTTCAGTGAAGCCACCGACTATAAAGAATGGGCGGGTCGCATTGAATCGAAGCCAGAATTCCGGACTTTTGTCGGCTCGCTCTGGACTAAGGAGGAGATCAAACATCTCGATCCTGCCAGGGTTTTTTTCGTCCTCCATACTTACTATGCCCTCCTGATTAAGCTGGTAGCTTCCCTAGCGGCTGCCCGATTCACAGGCAGTTCCCCTACCCCCCTTTCGCAGTTAGCGGCCAAGGCAGGGGGGGAACTGCAAGAAGCCTTAGCGGAATTAGAACGTGGTGGACTTTTCAGGGAATACGGAATCCGAAACTTTCTTGAAGGGGACTTTTTCGGATGGTATCTTGCCTCGTGGAACGATGACATTGAAGAGGCAACTGGTAAACTTGTCCAGCGCTTAGCTGAGTACGACCCCGGTACGTTAGAACTGGCGCCGGAGAACGCCCGCGACCTGCTCAAGAAGCTTTACCACTACCTCCTACCCCGCGAGATCCGCCACGATCTCGGTGAATACTATACTCCAGACTGGTTAGCGGAACGTCTAATAATTCAGACCTTGGGGGCTGATCTAGGTAACGCCGCCAAGCGCGTTCTGGATCCGGCCTGTGGCTCGGGTACCTTCCTGGTGATCCTGATCAAATACATCCGTGAAAGGGCGACTCGAAAGAAGCAGGACCCGGTGGCAACGCTGGAGTTAATATTGCAGAACGTTATCGGGATTGATCTCAACCCCCTGGCCGTTATCGCCACCCGGACCAACTATCTTCTAGCCTTGGGCGACTTGCTGAAATACCGGAGGGGTGATATTGACATTCCAGTTTATCAGGCAGATTCAATTCTCACCCCCTCCCGGGGGAGCGGCTTGTTCGATGGTAACGTCTTCTTGTTAAAGACGTCTGCCGGAATTTTTCGTGTCCCGGCATTTTTTGCGGAACGGGAACGGATTGATGCACTGACAAATGAGCTGGATGCAGCCGTGGAAGAAGGGATCGGTGAAAATACCTTCCTGTCGCGGGTAGAAAAACAGGCCAACCTCGAACCAGAGGAGATGGCGGCTGCGTCGGACGACCTGAAGATTCTCTATCAACAATTACGCGATCTTCACGAACAGGGACTGGATGGCGTTTGGGCCCGAATTATCAGGAACGCCTTTGCTCCACTTTTCCTAGATGCTTGCCACTATATTGTCGGCAACCCGCCATGGATTAATTGGGAGAACTTACCAGAGGATTACCGTTTACAGACAAAATCCCTATGGGAACACTACGGCCTTTTTCCCCACAGCGGAATGGACACGATCCTGGGTAAGGGAAAGAAAGACATCTCCATGCTGATGACCTACGTAGCAGTGGACCGCTACCTCCGGCGCGGCGGCAAGCTAGGTTTCGTTTTGACCCAAAGTCTCTTTAAAACGTCCGGGGCTGGACAGGGTTTTCGCCGTTTTCTCTTGCCGGACAAAACGCCTTTTGGACCCATGGTAGTTGAGGATATGGTAGAACTAAAACCCTTTGAAGGGGCCACTAACCGGACGGCGGTAGCCGTATTTGTAAAAGGAAGCGCAGTTCGATACCCCGTCTCTTATCAGTACTGGAAAAAACGCGGAGAAGGCCGTGACAGTGCTATCGGGTTCGATACCCCGTACGAAGAAGTTACAAAGGAAAAGATAACCTATAAGGCATGGTACGCAGAACCGGTAGACAAGGAAGACCGTACTTCCGCATGGATTACGGCGAGGCAGAAAGCCCTGCATGCCTTGCAAAATGTTCTAGGGAATTCACCGTATTCGGCCCATGCTGGATCATATTCCGGTGCTAACGGTATTTACTGGGTAGAGATTATTGGCACAAGACCAGGTGGCCTGGCAATCGTGACCAATATCACGGAAGGAAACAAACGGCGTGTCCCTGACACGCAGGCTACAGTCGAATTCGACTTGTTATATCCCCTGCTGCGTGGTCGTGACGTTAACCGTTGGATAGCAATCCCTTCCACTCATATCCTGATAACCCAGGATCCCGTCACCCGGCGCGGTATAGCTGCGGAGATTATGGAAAGAGAATACCCAAAGGCTCACTCATATCTCTCAAAGTTCGAAGGGATTCTAAGAAGTAGGGCTGCCTTTCGTCGTTATTTTAAAGAGACCGACCCTTACTGGTCCATGTTCAACGTTAGCACGTTTACATTTGCGCCTTGGAAAGTTGTGTGGCGTGAACAGGCTTCAGAATTTACTGCAGCGGTAGCAGGACCGTTCAGTAATAAGCCAGTTATTCCTGATCATAAGCTTATGATGGTCGAAGCAAGTTCGCGTGAGGAGGCCTACTATTTGTGTGCTGTTCTGAATTCTACTCCAACGCGTTTTGCAGTGAAAGCATATACTGTCCAAATCCAAATGAATACACATATTTTGGATAATGTTGCCGTGCCAAAGTTTTCACCTAAAAAAATATTACATAAGAAAATAGCTGAACTTTCCGAGGTGGCACATAAAACTGCTTCTGAAGGCAATACCGCCGAAGTTAAGAGAATCGAGGAGGAAATAGATCACTGGGTGGCCAAACTATGGAACCTGACGGATGAACAAATGGTAGAAATCAAGCGTTCGTTGGAGGAGGCCTGATTATGGGTAATCCGTTTGAAGGTCTTCAACCGGCACTTCAGGTAATCGCAAGAGAAGGATACATCCTGCCGGCCACTGGTCAGGCGGTGGAAGACTTGATGCGGCCCGACCAGGAAGAAGCTTACGACAGGGTACGCCTTGGCATAGAACCAGGGGATGTTCTCGACCTAGTTATCGAGGTGCCTAACCGGAACCTTTACGTGGACAGCACACCTATTGGAAGAGAAAAAAGGCATATTTTTCAGTACTTCCTTGATGGGTCGGCCAGAACCTTTTACCTGGGCAATGTAGTGGAGGGTGACAGGCAGACGCCTATTCATGTGGCGCAAATTGGCGCCGCAGCAATCGTTCGGGATAACCTGGGACGAATGAAGATCGCCGATTCAGAGCAAAGGTTTGTGCTGCTCATGGATAAAGACCAACTTTCGTTTGGCCAGCAGGTGGAGGACGCAGTCAAAGCGGCGGGATCGCGCTACGAATTTGTCAACCTTAAAGAGGAGGACCGCCAGACAGACGGAATCCAAGCCGGAAAGGAGCCTAGGTCTAGGGCGGCGCACAAGGCCAACTGGCGGATGCGTGTACTGGAAAAACATATCGCCACAAAACTGGAAAGGAAACCCGGTCAGTGGCTGGTGCTCGACGGGGGACTGGGGAGCGAATACGCAAAAGACTGGCCGGATGGAAAAGATTATCTGGGGGTGGTTAAATCTTCCTGGAAGGAACTTAAGTTCTCTGTCAAGAGCGGCCGCGTAAAACAGACACTTAATACCTACCAGCTTCTGGCTAACCTGAAGGTTGGCCAGCGAACCCTGGCATTCGGGCTAAGAGAAGGACTTATTGCCACCTGGTACGTCCGCATCAGGGGTCCGGAATACCTGGAATTCCCGCTCATGGGGGTGTTGCGCATTGAACTTCCCAACCCCAGCCGGGAGGCGGTTCATTCGGAACTCATCGATGAACTATCCGGAGCCTTGGTTGCCGAAAGAAGTGTTTCCCCACATGGAAAAGATTCCAGGTGGCATTCTCACCTGTATCCAATCTACCTGGCCGAGCAATCGGTTAAGAACGGTTTTGTAACTACAGAGGTTCTCAAGGCGGGTATGAAGTGGCCGGCTCATGCTAGCGGTGCCATTACCCGGTAAAGGAGGTAAAACACAGTATGGCTGACGAACTAAAAGGCAATGCAATACTACCAGCGGATCGGAGGATCATCGGGAAGGCTTCCGCTACTGAGCGGGATCCGAACTCGTCAGAAAAGTTTTCTTTTTGGCTGGGGCCGGACGAAATCGTCAACCCTTTTGACATTGTTGAAGCGGAGCAAATGGAAGATACCCGTACCTTTGGCCTGGTAACCAATATCAAACAGATTACCGATGCTCCTTCCCACATTTCCAATTATATCTCCAGTGACTTTGGTAGCACCCAATCTATACCGCAAACCCCTCGTCAGGGTACCAACGTGGCAGAGGTAAACGTGCTCGCCAATTACGATCCCTCCGAACCTCAAAGGTACCCCATGGGCATTTATATGCCGGTCCAGAACGATGCACCGGTGTGCTTCGCAGATGAAAAAGGGATTCACGTGGCCCTCGGTATTGACAAAATGTTTGAATATGAGAAGGAATATAACGAGCGTATCACAATCCCAGCGGGAATGATCCGAATGTCCAATGGAACGAAAGTGCGGGTATATCTGGACAAACGGTATGTGTTGGGACCGGAAGGAGCGCATGTCAACATCTCCGGGATCTCCGGTCTAGCCACCAAGACCTCTTACGCGATGTTCCTAATCCAGTCCATCTTGCAAAGTGTGGGAGCGAAAGATATTGCAGTTGTCTTGTTAAATGTTAAGCAGAACGACCTCCTGGTGATCGACAAGCCAAGAAAGGACATTAAACCGG
Organism: Desulfovirgula sp.; assembly: GCA_020725625.1. Taxonomy (GTDB): domain Bacteria; phylum Bacillota; class Desulfotomaculia; order Desulfotomaculales; family Desulfocucumaceae; genus JAILZP01. The sequence continues at coordinate 60,069 of DYET01000034.1, forward strand.
GGGATCTTGAACTCTGGGAGCTTCTCGGCCTCAAACCGCAACCGTTTGAGAATGTCCGCTACCTACTCCCGTGGGGTAAGGAAACACAAACCACCGGACTTCCCAATTGCTTCGGTGAGCCACCTGACCAATTCCAGACCTACGCATACTCTCTGGAGGATGTGGTGGGTAACCGTGCCAGTCCGGGGCCAGGCCTTGGCCTTTTGATCCGTGTGCCGGATCCCTGGGACACCCTGGGTGCCCTTATCGGAGAAATTCAGCACGGTATCAGTAATCAGGAATCCAAGTGGAGAAATGTCAATACCTGGAGCGCACTTTTAAATGGGCCTCCCCTGATGGACAAGGGTATTCCCCAGCCTATAGGAGAGGTGAGGGCCTCATCCGTGGGCCGCTTTATCAGGATCCTTCGGCGGGTGGTAAGGAACCGTCAATCTGGCTTGTTTGTGGAGCAAAGGGCTCCAAGGCGGGCAGTAAACCTAGGTGAAGAAATCCGGAAAATTGAGGGCGGTCAAACCACTGTGGTTGATATTGCCAAGCTGACCGATGAGGAACGGGCCCTGGTTTTCGGGCACATAATACAAGAAGTTTATGGTATGTACGCCGAGGCTACTATTGATGAAAGAGGTGACTTGCCGAAAAAAGTCATCATTTTTGTTGATGAACTGAATAAGTACGCGCCATCGCGCCGGGGAGAAAGCGACTCATCAATTCTTGAGTATGTACTCGACATTGCCGCTAGGGGTCGCTCGCTGGGAGTTGTGCTAATCTCGGCGGAACAATTTATGAGTGAGGTTCACGGGCAGGTGGTAGGAAACTGCGCCACTAAGGTTATCGGCCGGAGCGATTCGTCCGAACTGTCTGATGCCGCCTATCGTTTTATCGCACAGGACGTAAAGGCGCACCTAACACGCTTAGACAAGGGGGAGCTTCTACTCTCGCATCCCATCTATAGACAACCAATAAAAATCGAATTTCCGCGAACTGCATATCAGGCGATAGGACATGATCGCATGAGGTGAAGAAAGGATAATGGCGCACAAGTATAGAGTAGAGGAACGACTGGGTTGGCGACGATGGGTAACGCCACAACTCCTAAGGGATAAACCTGTACATCGCTGGTATGTATTCCCACACAGCTTCACTGGAGAGTTGGTTCATGCCCTGATAGACGAATGGGACCTTGGCAAGAAGGATCGCATCCTTGATCCTTTTGTCGGGGCGGGAACGACGCTGTTGGCTGCCAAAGAGAGGGAGATACCCGCTAGTGGTTTTGATCTTTCACCGTTGGCAGTCCTCGCCGCACGCACGAAGGTTGCCAACTACAATATTTCAAACCTAAAAAAAGCTTGGAAATCTGTAAAGAAAACTTTTTACAATGTTAACAGGAACAAAGTTTCCAGGCCGTATCCTGAATTAGTTCAGAAGGCTCTACCAGGGCGAGTTCTTGAGGTATTCGACGCGCTTGCCAGGATAATTGATGAAGTCGAGATGTTCGAAACGGACCGGGATCTTCTCCGTTTGGCGTTACTTTCCATTCTTCCCCTTTACAGCAGTGCTATTGCAACGGGTGGTTGGCTCAAATGGGTTGAGAAGCAAGTGGACGAAAAAAGCATTCCGGAAGCATTAACGGCGCGTGTTGAGATGATGCTGCATGATCTGCAGGAGGTACAGCTTCCGCGGCTACCAGGGTGGCAAGCTGTTCAGGCAGATGCACGACAGCTTCCCGTTCAAGATGAGTCTTATTCGGCAGTCATTACTTCTCCACCCTATCCCAATCGCCACGATTACACCAGGGTATTCGGGATCGAGCTAATGTTTGGTTTTATAGGTTGGGAAGAAACGCGGCAGCTTCGCTATCAAAGCTTTCATTCTCATCCGGAAGCACGCCCGACGCGACCGGGTGCTAATGATTACAAATCACCAACAGCACTGACCAAGGCAGTTAAAAACCTCAGAGAAAAAAATCTGGAACCTCGAATTATATCTATGATAGAAGGTTATTTCCTTGACTTGTATTTGTGTCTTCGAGAAATGAAGCGTGTTTGCCGCCAAGGGGCGAAGATTGCCTTTGTGGTCGGCAATGCACGGTACTGTGGAGAAACTATTTTAGTAGATGAACTTACGGCAGAAGTCGGGGAACAGGCTGGCTTGAAATGCTCTAAACTCCTCGCAGTTCGCTATCGGGGTAATAGTGCACAGCAAATGGGTAGATACGGACGCAGCCCTTCTCGCGAGAGCGTAGTCATTTTTGATAAATCGTAAGAGAATTACCTGACGACGTTTTTTAAATCTGTTAAAAAGTATTGATTCTAAATAATTTAGTGTCACAGTCGATGATAAAATGACCAACCTACATTGCAGAGGCTGCCATCCGCCCCGCGAGGAGGTATACAATGGGAGCAGGAAGTTAAAAGAATTTTTTTCGATATCTGTAAAAACACCTGCCTGAATTAAGGCTGTATTTTTCCAGGGTTAGATTAAATTCAGACTTCATATCCGCTGATAATTACAATCTGGTCTTCAGCACGCTTTCTAATTGCAGTAACATTGCAGTAATTGGGTGGTATCCGTATTAAAAAACCTGGTCGGGATGGAGGGATTTGAACCCCCGGCCTCCTGCTCCCAAGGCAGGCGCGCTAGCCAAACTGCGCCACATCCCGATAAATACCGCAAAGGTAATTATAACAGAACACCCTTTCCATTGCAATCGTCAAAAAAGCCGAAAAAAAAAGTCCAGCATCGTTGCTGGACGGGGAGAGATAGAACTCACCAAAGCGGAGTGTTACTATTATTGCCACTCTTTAAGAATATATACACGGTATGGAAAAAAAGATAATCAATATTATGGTAATAAATGACAGTCCTCCTCATTATAGTATTTAGTAAGAAAGTGATGGGGAGGTCGCGAAATGGCTGTGATGAGAAAAATAGTGGCCGGGGCGGCATTATGTTTTTTGCTAGTCCTGTGCCCATCCCCTGAAACGGCCCCGGCCCTGCCCCCGGCCGCAACTGAGATCGATCCGGATCCGCCGCCAAAGAGCAGGCAGATCGTCATGCTGGTGGTGGACGGGCTGCAGGCCGACTCCCTGAGCCCCGGCAGGACGCCGAATATAAACGGGCTGGGCATGGCTGGGGCCAGGGCCGACAGGGTCAGCGCCATGCCCCCGGACAATTCCGAAGCCAGGTTGTATTCACTGCTCAGCGGGACCGACCCGGCCGATCACGGCTACACGGGAGGGAAGGCCTCCCCCGGGCGGCGCACGATAATGTCGTACCTGGAGGAAAAGGGGCTCAAAAGTGCAGTTGTGGACGGGACCGGCCGGCTGGAAAAAGCGTGCGGGGAATTAGGCCTGAAAAACTTCGGCCCCTTCGGCAGCGACGGTGAGGTGGTGGCCGCGGCACTGGACTTGATCCGGAACAAAAAGCCGTTCCTGACGGTGGTGGTGCTGCCGGGGCCGGGCAGGCAGTTGGCCCTTTCCGGAAAGGACTCGAAAGATTACCAGTCCTCGGTGACCGCCGCCGACACCATGGTGGGGAAGATGTTCAGGCAACTGCACGCAGACGGGATTTTTGAAGAAACAATGATCATCGTCACCGGCACCACCGGCAGGCCCCCGCTGGTCATCAAGGGAAACGACTTTGCTGCCGGGGCGAAGCTGCCGCCGGTCTGCCTTAAAGACCTGGCCCCCACCCTGGGTTACCTGTACGGGATAAGCATGCCGGAGGGGGGAGGGCTGATCATATGGGACGCCCTGCGGCCGGCGGCCGGCCGGACGGAAATTTTCATGCTCAAGCAAAGGGTCAGGGACCTGGGCGCTGCATACGCCGACGCCGTTGACGCGGCGGCCCGCCTGGAAAACGAAAAAATCCTGGTTCAGGAGGAAAAAACGCGCCTGGCCAGGGATAAAAGATTCGTGGAGGAAGAGATTGAAGCCAGGGAAAAGGAGATCGAACGGCTCAAGCTGACCATCTCGGTCATGAAGCTGGCCGGCCTGGCGGGGCTGATCCTGTTTGCCGCCGCCATGGTGGCGGAATACAGGATCCTGAAGAAGAGGTACCTCTTCTTCACCTGATCCGGCGCAACCCGAAAACAAACCGGCATATTTTCACGGACTATTCTGGGCCGTTATTTTTCATAGGTTCAGAATATTTTTTGTTCCCCAAAAGGATTTTCATTTTTAGACGTCGAACTAGTCATTCGAAATTTATAAATATTATGATTGAAGAGGGGGAAGGATTTTCTCCAGTTCTTGTAGAAAGAAAAAGCTTGTCCGTATTTTCCCGGCGAAAAAAGGACGCTGCAAATTACGCAACAGTAATCGATCCAGATTGGGGTGACATGCGTGAAAATAGCTGTCTCTGGAAAAGGCGGAGTAGGCAAGACGACTATTGCTGCGGCCCTGATCAAGTCCTTTGCCGAGACCCACCAGGCCGTGTATGCCGTCGACGGGGACCCCGACGCCTGCCTGGCGGCGGCCCTGGGCATTTCCCGGGAGGAGTCCGCCAGGATAAAGCCGGTGGTTGAGATGGGTGATAAAATAAAATCCATCAGCGGTGAAGGCGTCTTTTATACCCTCAATCCCACCATCGACGACCGGTCGATTGACGAATTCGTATACAGGCACGGGAACATCAGGTTCATGCGCATGGGGGACGTGAAGAAGGGCGGCTCCCAATGCTACTGCAGGGAAAACACGTTTCTTCAGGCCCTTGTCTCGGCGCTTCTCCTGGACAAGGATGAAGCCGTGATCATGGACATGGGGGCCGGCATCGAACACCTTTCAAGGGGCACCGCCCGGGGGGTAAACCTGATGCTGGTGGTGGTTGAACCCAGTCTGAACAGTGTAAATACCGCCCTGAACGTGAAGAAGATGGCCGCCGACCTGGGTATCGCCGACATCAAGGTGGTCGGCAACAAGATCAGGTCGGACAGGGAAAGGGAGTTTATAGAGAAAAGTTTCCAGCCCGGAGAGGTGCTGGGTTTTGTGAATTTTAACAACGATATATGGGAGAAATCCATGGATCAAGACTCTGCATGCGCGTCCGCGAACGAAGATTTACTGCACGGCATGAGGGAGGTCCGGGAAAAGATTTTGGGAGAGGCAGGTGGTTCCTGAAAAAGGGAGAGGGAGGGTCCGGTTTTCCGGGACTGCGGCCGCAATGTCGGCCACTGTGAAGACCGGCCGGCAAACAGGTTAATTTTATAATTAAGGAGGTTTAAGTATGCCAAGGTTTAGAGATCCCAGCCACACCTGCAGGCCTTCGGACGCCCCAAGGGTTGTCGATCCGAAGTCTGTTAAACGCACCGTTGACCCCGGCGTTCTTGAAATGATTGATATCGCCAAAGAGCGGGGCATGATCACGGCCTTCGACCGGACGGTGGCCCAGCAGCCCCAGTGCCAGTTCGGCTACAAAGGCCTGTGCTGCCGCTTCTGCATGATGGGCCCCTGCCGCATCAAGGCCGACGAGGGTCCCGCCAGCAAGGGCATCTGCGGCGCTTCCCACTGGACCATCGCCGCCCGCAGCACCGGCCTGATGCTGCTCACCGGGGCCGCTTCCCACAGTGAGCACGCCAGCCATATGGCCCACACCCTGTATGAGGCATCCGAGGGCCACGCCCCGGATTACACCGTGAAGGACCGGGCCAAGCTGAACAAGGTGGCCAAGAGGCTGGGCATCGCCACCGAGGGCCGCGGCGACATGGAAATTGCCCACGACGTGGCCAAGGCAGCCCTGGAGGAATACAGCCGCCTCAAAGGATTCGGCGAGTCCACCTGGGTTAACACCACCTGCACCCAGGGGCGGATCGAAAAATTCCGCACCCACGACATCATGCCCAGCGGCATCTACAATGTCATTTCCGAACTGGTCACCCAGGCCCACGTGGGCATGGACAACGACCCGGTAAACATAATTTTCGCGGCCCTGCGGGTGGCCCTGGGCGACTACGTGGGGATGCACATTGGCACCGACCTCTCCGATATACTTTTTGGCACCCCGAGGCCCGTAGTCAGCGAGGCCAACCTGGGCGTGATCGACCCGGAATGTGTGAACCTCGTCCTGCACGGCCACAACCCGATTCTTTCCGAGATCATCGTCCAGGCAGCCAAGGAATTGGACGGGGAAGCCAAGGCCGCCGGCGCCAAAGGCATCAAGCTGATGGGCATCTGCTGCACCGGCAACGAGGTGCTCATGCGCCACGGCATTCCCATCGTGACCTCCTTCGCCTCCCAGGAATACGCCATTGCCACCGGGGCCATCGACGCCATGGTGGTGGACGTGCAGTGCATCATGCCGGCCATCCGCAATGCGGCGGAATGCTTCCACACCCGGATTATCACCACCTCGCCCATAGTTAAAATACCCGGCGCGTACCACATAGACTACCAGACCACCAAAGCCCTGGACAACGCCAAGACCGCTGTCCGCCTGGCCATAGACGCTTTCAAACTGAGGGACCCGCAAAAGATTCACGTTCCCAAGGTCGTCAACAAGGTGGTCGCCGGCTGGAGCCTGGAAGCCCTGTACGAACTGTTCGCCACCGTGAGCCCCGACAAGCCGGTGAAGGCCCTTACCGACGCCATCCTGGCCGGGGAAATCAAGGGTGTGGCCCTGCTGGCAGGCTGCAACAACTTGAAGCGGCCCCAGGACGACAGCCACCTGGTTATTGCCGAGGAAATGATTAAAAACGATGTGTTCGTGGTGGGCACCGGCTGCGTCATGCAGGCCTGCGCCAAGATGGGGCTGCTGGCTCCCGAGGCCATGGAAAAGGCAGGCCCCGGACTGAAGAAGTTCCTGGCCAGGCTCAGCGAGAAGGCCAACCTAAGCACTCCCCTGGCACCCATCTTCCACATGGGGTCCTGTGTGGACAACACCCGCTGCTCGGACCTGCTGATGGACATGGCCAACGAGTTGGGCGTGGACACCCCGAAGGTGCCCTGGGTGGCCTCGGCTCCAGAAGCCATGAGCGGCAAGGCTGTATCCATCGGCTGCTGGTGCGTGGCCATGGGCATGCCGGTGCACGTGGGCGCCATGCCTCCGCTGGAGGGCAGCGACCTGATCTACTCCATCGTCACCCAGGTGGCCAGCGACGTTTACGGGGGGTACTTCATCTTCGAAATGGATCCGGCCATAGCTGCCAAGAAGATGCTCAGCGCCCTGGAGTACCGCACCTGGAAGCTGGGCGTGCACCGGAAGACCGCCGACGACTTCGAAACCGCCCTGTGCCAGAA
>DYET01000035.1 GCA_020725625.1 Desulfovirgula sp.
CATGACATTGCCGCACGTGTGATTCCGGTGGTTTTTGCCGAAATATGCATAAAAAGAGTAATATTATTGACATTGTATGAATAACATTATATATTACATAAGTGGTAGATAATTTATCCATTTATGGGAGGTTGCTTTATGGCAGTGCGGGTTGCCTCCAGCCAGGGGGTGTATCAGATAAGCGTTGCGGCCGGCCTCGCCGGTGTCAATATTAGAACCTTAAGGCAGTGGGAGGATGCGGGCCTCATCAAGCCCTGCCGGACCCGGGGCAATACCCGGCTTTATTCTTCCGACGATATAGATCTGTTAAGGAGAATTAAGTACCTGGTTGAAGAAAAGGGTGTCAATCTGTCCGGGGCCAAGCTGATCCTGCAGTTGGAGGACAAGTACGGAAGGGATATCACGGAGTCGATCGAATAGCCAACTCCTGCTATTGCGGTTACCTTTTCAAATAAATACCGACGGTGCATTTTAGTTTAAATGAGTCTCCCTGTTCTATTCCTTCGGGAAATTATGTACGGCTGCTTTTTTAAACTTAATGCATAGACCCCCGGCGGGAGACTTACCGGTCTCCCGTTTTGATTTACTTTTACTTGTGCATGCCGTGACGCACCCCAGCCGGAGTCGAAAAAGGGAGGGATGTCTTGGTGAACGTTGCCCATCTGCACTGGGCCTTCCCGCCGATAATCGGCGGAGTAGAAAGCCACCTGGCTATGCTGGGGCCGGATCTGGTTAAGAACAACTGCCGAGTGAGCTTGCTGACCGGGTCGGCCCAGGGCCAAAAAGAAGAAGATTGGTACGGGGGGATGTACATCAGGAGGACTCCCCTGATGGATTTGAACAGCCTCTCACCGGAAAGGATAAGCGGGCTGGCCCGGGAATTAAGGGAGGAGATGGAACGGTTCATTGATCAGGCCGGGCCCGACCTGATTCATGCCCACAACATGCATTATTTCAGCCCGCTGCACGCGGACGTCCTGTACGGGATAAAAAGGGCCCGGGACCTGCCGCTGGTGCTGACGGCCCATAACGTCTGGGCCGACGATGACCGGACATGGCAGGAGATGAACGGGAGATCCCATATCTGGGACGCCGTTATTGCAGTCAGCAACTACATAAAGCGTGAGCTGGTCCGGGCGGGCTACGATGAAAGAAAAATCGTCACGGTGCACCACGGCATAGATTTAAAGAAATTCAGCCCGGCCGGCCGCCGGGACTTTGAAAAAATCAAGCTGAAGTACCCGGAATTTGAGGGGCGGCGGGTCATTTTCCATCCGGCCCGGATGAGTCTTGAAAAAGGATGCCATGTCAGCGTCAAGGCCCTTGCGGCGGTTAGAAAGGAATTCCCGGATGTGCTGCTTGTGCTTGCGGGAACCGGGAATACTGTGGACTGGGGGTCCCAGCAGCAGGAGCACGTCCGGAAAATCCTGGGACTGATTGAAGACCTGGGCCTTGCAGAAAATGTTCTGGTCAGGTTCTTTGCCTGGGAGGAGATGCCGCTGGTGTACAAGGCCGCCGAGTTTTGCGTTTACCCCTCCTGCTTCGAGGAGCCTTTCGGCCTCGTAATGCTTGAGAGCATGGCCGCCGGAAAACCCATAGTGGTCAGCCGGGCGGGCGGGATGCCGGAGGTGGTGAAGCACGGCGTAAACGGTTTCCTGGTGGAAATGGCCGATGAGGCCGACCTGGCGGAAAAGTGCCGCCGGCTGCTGAGGAATCCCGAACTGTGCCGGGAGATGGGAAGGCGTGGGAGGGCCATGGTGGAGAAGAACTGGGCAAAAGAAATCATGGCCCGGTCAACGATCGAAGTTTACCGGAATGTCCTTTTAAAAAGAGGCGGGACGGGGAAAAGCCGCGACTGCTTAGAGGAGTTGAAAGAATGCAGCACTCAGTCGCCATGCCGGAGGACCAGTTCAGGATTGCCCCGGAAGATATCCGGGGCAGCTTTGAAATTTTAAAAGAGGGAAGGATGTTTATAAACTCTCTCCCCGGCGGGGAGATACCCTGCCGGGACATGGGCGGCCTGGGGTTTTACTACGGCGACACCCGCTTCCTGAACTGCCTGGAAATGAGGATTAACGGCACGGAACCTGTTTTTCTGTCCAGGACATTGAGGGACAGCCACTTCGCCCAGGTAGAGATGGCCAATAAGGAGTTCGAGAGCCGGGGAAAGACGATCCCCCTGCAGACAATCCACATCAGGCTGCTGAGAACCGTCAGGGACGGTTTTTACCAGCGGGTGCGCATCATCAACTTCAACCAGGAAACGGTGAGAATCAACCTCCGGTTTAAGCTGGGAGCTGATTTTGCAGATATTTTTGAAGTCCGGGGCACGCCGCGCCCATCCAGGGGGACTCCCGGCAGGCCGGTCGTTCAAAAACGAAGCGTGCTGTTGAATTACACCGGCACGGACAAGGTCCGCCGTTCAACCAGGGTGAATTTCCAGCCGGCCCCGTCTTCAATAGGCGCCGAAGGGATGTACATCCATGTCGATTACTTCCTGGACCTGGAACCAAAGAAAAAATATTACGTCTACCTGAAGGTCACCCCTATAACTGAAGACAACGCTGCCGGGGCCGCACCGTCCCGGGCCGATCTGGGCTTTACCAGGGCCGCCGGGTACCTGGCCGAGGCCTACCAGTCGTGGAAGGATGAATGTCTTAAAATATACTCGAACAACGAGCGGTTCGATTACATGATGCGGGTGGCAATAACCGACCTCCGGGCCTTGATTGCCGAGTATCCCCGGGCCGGGACCGTTCTCGAGGCCGGCATTCCTTGGTATGCAGCTCCTTTCGGCCGGGACGCCCTCATAGCCTCGTGGCAGACCCTGCTTGTCAATCCCAAGCTGGCCAGGGAGACGCTTCGCTTCATGGCCAGGCACCAGGGCCGCGAAATGAACCCGTGGAAAGACGAGCAGCCAGGCAAGATTATGCACGAAATGAGGTTCGGAGAAATGGCCCGGGCCGGCGAGACGCCCCACACCCCATATTACGGTTCGGTGGACTCGACGCTGTGGTTTATCATTGTTCTGGCCGATTACATCAGGTGGACCGGTGAAACGGAATTTTTCAGGGAGATGGCCGGGCCCCTGGCCGGCGCTCTGGAATGGTGCGAAAAGTACGGGGACCTGGACGGGGACGGGTACATCGAGTACCTGTGCCGGTCGGAAAAGGGCCTCGCCAA
>DYET01000036.1 GCA_020725625.1 Desulfovirgula sp.
GCCCCTCCAGACACCTACTAAAAATATACACTGCCTTTACATACCGTCTGCGTCAGCTCTGTTACATACCCGTTTATTTATCCCCGTTACAATGTTCCATAATCGGTCAATCACTACATTGGTAATACCTCATTCCTCTTACCTTTCAATTATATCACCGCTCACTGCACATCGCAATGGCAATGATTATCTAGAGGTCAAAATATTGCCGCCTTATTTTTGACCATGCCGTTCCGGCAAAAATTGTGATTGACAGCATTTGACACAAAAGCTACAATAGTCTTGAATTGGTCATACCACATACCTCATGTTTCTAATTTAAGAACGGGTCGGTACGCTATTATATAACTGCGAGAAAAAGGCACTACATTCAGGAGTTGATCCGGATTGAAAATTGTTGTCACGGAGCTGATCTGGGAAGAAGGTCTTGAAGTATTGCGCCAGATGGGTGAGACAGACTATGATCCCGACCTTTGGAAAAAGGATTCCCTGATCTCTGCAGTGGCCGGAGCCGACGCGGTGGTCGTGAGAAACCAGACCCGGGTAAGCAGGGAACTCCTGGCTGCGGCAGCCGGGTTGAAAGTGGTGGGACGCCTGGGGGTGGGCCTGGACAACATAGACCTTGAAGCCTGCAAACAGTTAGGTGTGAAGGTGGTCTTTGCCCGCAACGCCAACGCCATATCCGTGGCGGAATACGTCTTTGCCGCCATGCTTTCATTCTCCAGGCAGCTTGACCGGGCCGCCGAGGACGTGAGAAAAGGCAACTGGAACCGCAGGCGCTTCACATTGACCGAACTTTACGGCAAGACCCTGGGTCTCATCGGCGTCGGCGAAATCGGCAGCCGCCTGGCCGCCCGGGCCCGTGCCTTCGGTATGAACCTGGTCGGTTACGATCCCTATCTGCCTCCTTACGAAACGGCCTGCACCGAATTCGGGGTCGTTATGACCGGCCTTGACCAGCTGCTTTCCCAATCCGACTTCATAAGCCTCCATGTGCCCCTGAACAACCATACCCGCAACCTGATTAACAAGGACAGGCTGGCCCTGATGAAACCCACCGCATACATAATCAACACCGCCCGGGGCGGCATAATCGACGAGGCAGCGCTCTATGAGGCCCTCAAGGCGAAAAAAATAGCCGGGGCCGCCCTGGATGTGATGTCCCGGGAGCCGCCGGCGGGATCACCGCTGCTGGAACTTGAAAATATTATCCTCACCCCCCACATCGCAGGCCTTACCGAAGAGGCCCAGGTGCGCACCTCCGTGCTGGTGGCCCGGGAAGTCTGCAAAGTGCTGAGGGGACAAGCCTCTTGCTGCCTGGCCGGTTAACCTGTGCCGGATCGCCTCAAATGCCGCAATTTTCAACCGATGCGGAGTGATGAACATGCCGTTGTTTTTGCCAGGTATAATTTTAGAGTTTTGCCGGAGCCTGCTGCAGGGTGCCGGGGTCCCGGCCGAAGACGCCTCCGTCGTGGCCGACGTGCTGGTGGACACCAGCCTGGAGGGAATCGACACCCACGGAATAAGCAGGCTGCCGGTTTACCTGACCAGGATTCAAAACGGCCGGATTAATCCCAGGCCCCGTATAAAAGTTGAACGCACTGCCCCCGGGCTGGCCAGTGTGGACGGCGACAACGGCCTCGGCCAGCTGGTGGCCGTCCGATCCATGCAGGTGGCCGTCAAACTGGCCCGGGAAGCCGGTGTGGGGGCCGTTGCCACCAGGCACAGCAACCATTACGGGGCGTCGTCCTATTACTGCAAAATGGCCAGCGCCAGTCACATGGCGGGAATGGCCTTTACCAACACCCCTCCGGGCATCCCACCCTGGGGAGGAAGACAGGCCTATTTCGGCACGAATCCCATTGCCTTTGCCTTTCCCGGAAGAAAAGGGCCGGTGGTGGTCGACATGTCTTCCAGCACCGTGGCCAGGGGTAATATAATACTGGCGGCCAAGGAAGGAAAACCCATTCCCGAGGGCTGGGCCGTGGACAGCCAGGGCAGGCCCACCACCGACGCCAAGGCCGCCCTGGAGGGAGCCGTGCTGCCTATGGCCGGCCCAAAAGGTTACGCCCTGGCCCTGGCGGTGGAAATTTTTTCCGGCATTCTCAGCGGCTCCGCCTATGGGCCCCGGGTCGGCTGGATTTACGACGAAAGCACCGATCCGGTGAACATCGGACACTTTTTCGTGGCCATCGACATTGAAAAGCTGATGCCCATTGAAGAGTTTCTCGGCAGGATGGATCACATGGTCCGGGAAATAAAGGACTCCCCCAGGGCCGAAGGAGTGGGGGAAATATACATACCCGGGGAAAGGCGGGCCAATACTGCCGAAAAACGCCGCAAGGAAGGCATACCCGTTTCCCGGCAGCTTCTGGATGAATTAAATACCCTGGCCAAAGAACTCGGAGTCGAACCCCTGGAATAAAAATGCCTTCGCGCCACCATTTGCCAAAAAACAGGAACTGTTGAGTTTAATCAACTGTTCCGGAATCTACGAGGACCTCGGGACCGAGGCCGTACGCCGCCTCGAGGTTGAGGACTTTCCCTGGTCGTGGCCTATGACATATACGGGGGGAGACGCGTACCTGGAGGGAATAAGCAGGTGCGCAGAAATTTGACTCTACCCGGATTTCCATGAAAAGAGGGGTTCCTGGCCTTCCACATGGGCAAAAAGAATTATTTAAAAATTGTGTCATTACAAAAAAAGGAATGTGTCTTTTTTTGTCAAATTAATTTTTCAGATTAAAAAGTAATTCTTCCTGTGGAGGGATGACGGTGGACTATAACTCATTCATGCAGAGGGTCGTCGAATTGGCGCCCTACCTGAAGGAGGCGCTGGGGGAAGAGTATGCGGTAACGGTATCCGATACGGAGAAATTTCTTTACTACGTCCCGGGGAGCGAACTGGACCACAAGCTCAAGGCCGGGGATCCCGTCAAGCCGGGGACGCTGACTCACCGTTGCCTGGAGTCGCGCCAACGCGTGGTGGCCACTGCGGGAAGCGAACTGTACGGTTTCCCGTACATGGGCAAGGTTACCTGCATTAGGGACCAGTCCAGAAACGTAGTGGGCACCGTCGGTTTTTGGCTCCCTACTACACGGGTGGAAAAGGTCAGGCAGATGTCGGAAAAGATGGTGGCCGCAGTAAGCCAGATCATGTCTTATATCACAAACCTTTCGGCATCGGCTGAAGAACTTGCTTCCACCGTTCAAAACATCAACTCGAACACCCAGCAGATGCTCAAGGACGTAAACAACACCGACGGCATCCTGCAACTGATCAATGAGGTGTCGTCCCAGACCCACCTCCTGGGCCTGAACGCCGCCATTGAGGCCGCACGGGCGGGGGACCAGGGGAAGGGGTTCAACGTGGTGGCGGAGGAAATCCGCAAGCTGGCAAGCCGGACAAACACTTCGGTAAAAGACATAAAGGAAATAATTTCAGTTATAAAAGGTCATATCGAGGAACTGGCAGCCCAAATTTCCGACATTTCTGCCTTAACCGAGGAACAGGCCGCTTCATCCCAGGGAGTAATCGGCTACATCCAGCAACTGGATGAAATCACCGGAGAATTGAAGAATCTGGCTGCAGAATTGGTCAAAAAGCATTAACCAATGCCGCCCCGGACAGAATCGTTGTGTCAGGGAGGTTTGACCCGGCCGCTTGGTTCACCAGTTTAAAGTCTTGATCACCAGCCTGTTCAACACATGTCCCAGCACTTCCAGATTGAGGGTTATTTGTTTTTGGGCGGCCCCTTTCACCCCGGTGATTTCAACCCGGTATACCCCGTCGTCCGGCCACCGGCCGGCTACGGTTTTTCCGGGCACTGTAAAGGTGTGTTCCCACCACCCTGTACCTGGGTTATAATTCATGAAGGCGTCTGTGGGCAAATCTCCTTCCGGCAGAGCCGGCTCACCGTTCGCCTTTGTTTCCAGCGGATACCTGACTAAACAGGAGTCCAGCGCCACTGCGGTCCCCGATGTCAGGCTCACCGCCCCGGCCAGGATGATTGCGTTTCTCCCGCGCTCAACCGGATCTGGTATAACCCTCCCCTTCAAAATTATATCCTCATCCACTTCCAGGATGACGCGCAGTATTTTCGGGGTTGCCAGGGGTTCGGCGGTATCCAGCAGTCCCCCGACCACGAAGCGGCTCCCCCGGGGCACGGCGGCCCAGTTCCCGGGAGTTATGCCGGTGAATGTCAACCCGCCGTCCGAAGACACGGAATAGGCAACGGATGTTCCCGGCGGCACGGCTTCACTTACCGTCAGGCGGACAGCGTCATATTCAGAAGGAGTATTTAAAACCTCGGAGTAATAACTTCTTGGGCGGCCGTACCCTCTGTTGAGAATCAGGCCGGCGGCTTCCAGGCCGGGATTCCTGACCATCCGGCCGGCCGCGTCGTCATAGGTCCACCATTGCAGGCCGCCGTTTTCATCCATGAAAACCTGGTCGCAGGATCCCGGCTTCAAAGACACGGCCACCGGGCCCGCAACCGGCCCCGGGCTGAACACGTCCACCCGGGCCGCTCCCCCGCCGTCCAGGTTCATGTAGTAAGCCAGGTCGTCGGACATGAGAATTGAGCTTCCAAAACTATCGCTGCTTCCGGAAACGGCAATGGCAAAACCGGTAATCCTCCTGGACGGGTCCTCGACGTATGTTCCCCCCGCCTCATCGTAAATAAAATAATACGCCGCATCCTTGGCGAAAAGCATGAAGTCCGGAGAGTTATCAACCACGGAGACCGCCACCGGGTCGGTAATGGCGGTGGTAAACTCCAGGGACGGGTTAAGGCTGCCCGCGGCATCATACCTTGTTATCTTTGCTGTGATCCCCTCTTTCTGCAGGACCAGGGCCGAATCGCTGTTCTTAAACGCCGCCACCGACAAAACGTCCACAAGGCCGGTGATTTTAAGCGCCGGGTCGTTGCTCATCCCGGACCCGTTAAACCTGTAGTACGCAATACTGTCCGGGGTGATCGCCCAAACGTTCAGGTTGTCCTGCCGGACCGACACGCCGGTGGCGTCGGTAGCCCAGGGGCAGGAATAGATTGGATTCAGCTCAACCCTCCCCGTGGCGTCGTTAAGCTCGTAAAGCCTTATACCCTCCTTCGAGGCCGTCGCGTAGCCCAGTGCGTTCTCAAGCATGCTCACCGAACTGGAAAGGGATTGCCAGGGCAGCAGCACGCAATTATTGACGGTGTCCACCCGGGCGGTGGTCCTGGCCAGGTCCACCTGTGACGCGTCGGTAAACCCGTCGTCGAGAACCACTTCCGCCGGCGACGGGGTTGAAAAAAGAACCGAAGCGGCCAGAATGAGGGCTATGTAAAAGATCCTATTCAAACGAACCCGCCACCCCTGTTAATATTTAGCCTGATTAGCCTCTATAAGGGGTCTTTTAATCTACAACTTTCTTATCACGATGGTTGCCGCGCCGGTGTTCCCGACCCCATCCCTGACCCTCACGGTAATTGCGTTGGGGCCCGGGCTGCCTACCGGAACGGTTATCAGCCCGTCTGCCGGCAGGTCCTGGTAAGGCCCGCCGTTGACGCTGCAGGTAAATAGCGAACTCCTGTTGTCCGAGGCCGAGACTATCAGGGTGATGGTGCCGCCGCTGGTGGCCAGGGCTCCCGATAATGTCCTGACGCTTACTGCCGGGGGCGTGGTGTCCGCCGATAAGGTGGTATTGATGGAATTGACTGTGTTGTTGATTGTATTGACAGAGTTTTGAATGCTGTCGGCCTTATCGCTGATGGCGGGCAGCTGGTTGTACCTCATGTAGCCCGAAAGATCGGCCACGCTTTCTGTGCTGCCGCCGTACTTGCCGGTGTAAATGGAGCGGTCGGCCGCCGTCTGGGCGTTGCTGGCCGCCAGGCTGGAATTTGTCGATGCAGTCTGGGCAGCCGCTTTGGCGGCGTCGGCGCTGTTCTTGGCGTCCACCGCCGCCTGCCTGGCCGCCTCGGCCTTCTGGTTGGAGTTCTGGGCTTCGTTGTAAATCTGGGTCAGTGTCGCCCCAAGCCAGAAACTGACCGAAAAGGTCGTTGTATTGCCAACATTATCTTTCACCTGGGCGTATACCGTTTTCTGGCCCTCTCCCGTGCTCGTGGTCCAAGATTTTGATACGGCAAAATTCTCCCAGCCGGACCAGGCCGCGTTGTCGTTGGAGAACCTCATCTGGTACAACCCTGATCCGCCGCTGTTGTCGACAACCGCGGACAGGTTTACGGTTACCGTGGCGGGGGCGGTGGCGCCTTCCGGGACGGTCACCGAGATGGTCCCCGAAGGTGGAACAGAGTCTGTAGCGTTTGGCAATTCGATATAGATCAAAGCCGGAGTGGATTCCATCCACGCATTGTAAGCCGATACCCGGAAATAATAACCCCTTATATTGTCGTAGCCTGTACCGACGGTGCTCCGGTAGAGCCTGACCGCCGTGTCCTCGAAATCCATTCCCGACGCGTCCCACCTGAACAGGTCGGAGCTTACGGTGTTATTCTCGGGCAGATTCGAAGCCGGCGGGAAAACCTTTGCCGTTCTGCTGTCCCATGAGGTAACGTTTCCGATGTTTTTAACCCTGTAAACGTTGCCGTCAAATATCTGTAAATTATAACCCGTTGCATTCGTGGTGGAGCCCCATGAAAGTCTTACCCAGGAGCGGCCTCTGGCTGCGTCCCACTGTGCGATACCCGTCGTGTTACTTATCGAAGGTGATATTGAAATGGTTGGGACTGATTGGGCGTTGGTATAAAAAGTATTAACCGGGTTGACCGGGTGATACCTGTGGAACCACCTCAACCTGAACCAGCAGGTGTTTGCCGCCGGGGTTATAGTCCCGGCATCGCCATTCTGCATCATCCTTAAATCGCTGAAATCCGAACCGTTTGTGCTGTACTGGACGGTGGCGCCGCCCACACTCCTGCCGTCGAACTGCCCGATCAACCTTAGCTGCCCCGTCGGGCCGTCCGGGCTGGGCGTCAGAGAGAAGGAAGACATGTTGAAGACATATTTTTTGGCTGTGTAATTGACGGTTAAAGAACAACCCTCCGAACAAAAGAGTTCTTCATCGCGCTGAATGATATATATACTGCCGTCACCGAGTAAAACCGTGTCGATGTGATATATTGTTCTGTCTCCGCCTGGAGAGGAATAATAATAACCGTTGACAACGTATCCGTCGGGGGAAAAACAGCCGCCATAAAGACCGTTACTCGCAGAAGACTTATACACCCAACTCGAACCGCTATGCTCGTATACGGAACTGCTGCCGAAGGCCGCCATATTTCCCGTGCCGGGATTTACCATTAACTTTGGATTACTAAAGGGCAGGGTTCCTTTATCCGTCCACGACGACCCGTTCCAAACCGCCGTCTGGCCGGAATACCCGTAAATCCAAAAATTGCTTTGATAGTCTGAAATAAAACCCTTGACACTCCAGCCCGGCGACGGTTTGCCGATCCAGCCGCCGTTCCACTGCCTAATGGCACTATCTCCCCTTAACGACCATATTTTGCCCTCGGGGTCTACGCCTAAAACTCCAAAAGCCTCCGATGTAGTGCCGTAGTCCCTTTGTATGAAAGTTCCGTTGTATTCAAAAACATAACGTCTATAATTGCCATCCCTTTGGAAATTAACCGAAACCCATTTCGAGTTGTTGCCGTCCACAGCAAATCCGCTTACTGAGCCATACCACCAACTACTTAAATCTAACTTGTGGCTTGCTACAGTGCTGAGGCCGCTGTTTCCATTGCTTGAATATATATTTAAGAAATATGATCCCTGTGCGGCAACATATGTGATGCCCGCCGACCATATGACGCCGTTTTTGTCTGTCGCCAGTATGGTGGTTCCATACGCTGAATTGCCCAGATCGACAGTGGTATAAGCCTCTGCTTTTAAGGCAAATGAAAAGGCTATTATGCAGCCGAAAAAGAAACACAGAAAGTTCTTTAATAACCGGTTCATCAGGTTAACCTCCTCAGGCTTTAGTGACATTCATCCTGCATATCTTCCATTTTCCGCCGGCGGACAACAGGTCAATGACCGCCTCGACCCGCTGGACCCTGCCGTCCGCCGAGGTTTCGCACTCCGCCAGGACCACGGCGTAATCCCCGGACACCCCCAGGCACTCCAGGTTAATCACCCTGGTTGCGATCCTTTCCTGGATACTCACCGTTTTCGGGTTCACGGGCAGGGCCCCGGCCTTCCGGTGGTCGTCCAGGAGCCTGCCGGCGAGGAATTTCTGGCCGCCGTTCCTTTTTTCCGAATAGGGCAGCTCAAGGTATGTCCTCACGGTTTCGGCGGCTTCCGGCGGCAGTTTCCCCGGCTTCAGGCCGCCGTGAATGTACTCCCCGCTGGATGTGTTGTATATCAGCCACCGGCCGCCTTCCTTTTTCAGCCTGAAAAGGTATGCCCGGCGGTCGGATTCTTCTCCTGAAATTTTGGTAAGATCGGCCTCTACCAAGGCGATGTCCCTGCATACCGGCGAGGCCCGGAGCGTTTTGGCAACTATTTTTTCTTCGGCCTTGACCCTGGGGGAGTTTGCCTCCGCTTCGGCCAGGGCTTCCCCGGATAAAGTTTCAAACGCCTTTTCCCAGTTGCCGGCCGCCGCATTTTCAAGGTACTTTTCCACCACCGGAAATACTTCCTTTTCGATGCCCGCCGGCACGGAACCGGCTCTTCCACAGCCGGCCAGCACCAGGCAGGCAATAGCCATAATGATTATCTTCATCAAGCTAACACTCCATTCTTGGCGGTTTATGGAGGCGGTCCCGGTGTTACTGTTTACTCATATTTGGTCCGCCGGCCTGCTGATCAGCTCCGGGGCCGCCGTGACACGGCAGTACATGGTGGTTGCGCCCGGTCCCCCGGCAAGGCGGGCGAACACCCCGCTCTTGACCGGGAAGCTGATAATGGCCACCACCGCCGGGCGGTCCACCGTCTCCATATGGCCGCCGTAGGTGTATGTAAAGGGCGCTTCGCCCGGGCTCACCACTTTAAAGTAAACCACCTGCACCGGGCCGGAATTCAGTATCGACCCGGCAAGCGGCATGAGGCTTTCGTCCAGGACCAGGTTGGTTTTTAAAACCTCGTGGAAGGCCTTGACCGCCCTCGCCTCGTTTATGACCAGGTTGGCGTCCTTTAGCTCCTCTTCGTCCAGCTGGGCCGCAGCGCTCCGGCAGGCGAGATTCAGCTTGTGTTTCGCTGCAACCTTGATGCAGTAGTGCCTGGCCACGTCGGTCACCAGGGCGCCCACGGCAAAGAAACAAACAATCATGAAGAGGGCCGGCACTGAGGCCGACCCTCTCTGATCCCTTAAAACCTTCATTCGATAAACACCTCGCTGGGAACGGAAGCGTTCACCTTGATGCGCAGTTTCTCCTCGCCCACGACAAACCTGGAAAGGCTGTCGATTAAGAAAAACTTGAAGCGCCAGGGGTAATTGACGTTAACATGAATGTACGACCCCCTCTGGACGGGGGTGTTCCTGTCGGTGCCGTAAATGTAAACGGTGTTGTCGGCAGGGGCGCCCGGCGGGTCGGTGCCGAAAACGTTGTAGCTGTACCCCCGGCTGTTGACCGTCCAGTCGCTGATGTTCTGGGCCAGCCTGAACCTTAATTCGTCCGTGAACTGGCCCCTGGTGGCGGCCACCACCGCGGTGTTGCAGGTGTAAAAGTTCAGCGCCGCCCAGTTATACATTAAAAAACTCATTTCCACAATGAAGATAAAAAGCATGAACAGGAGGGGGATGACGAACAGCGACTCGACGAAGGCCTGCCCCCTCCTGTTTTTGTGCAGAGTTAACAGCATTATAACCCCACCTGCTCAACCTCGGTCTTTATCTCCTGGATTTTGTCACCCAGGGTACTGCCCAGGGACATCATAAAGGGCGCCACCGCCAAAGCCACCCCGATGATGATCAGCGCAGTCTCCACAAACGCGCTCGCCCTCTGGTCCGAGTCAAGTCTTTTAATCAATTCCGGCATCCTCATCGACCCGCTTAATTCAAGTTGGGAACGGACACGTTGCTGATCTTGTTGGTAATCTCGCTGTACTTCGGCACCAGGGCGTTGCTGGCCAGTCCGTTGGCGGCCGTAAAAACGGCCAGGGCAACACCGATGAGCACCAGGGCCACCTCCACGAAATAGCTCCCTTTTTCGTCCCTGTGAAGGGCTTCTGCAAATCCTCTGACTTTTTTAATCATATTGTTGCCTCCTCGAATAAGTTTAATTGTTGATGATTAACTACCCAAGAACGTTTCGTCGCTAATTCCCGCATTGTAGCCTCCCTCGCTAAAACAGATTCCTCCGGACCCCCCTTCACTTAATCGCGTTGATCTGATTGATGATACTGGCGACCATTGGCATGATGAACATCAGCATAAAGATAATCAGCAGTGTGCCCGGCAGTACGCTCATCAGGATAGGCTCAATCTTGATCTTCCGCTTCACCTTGGATACCTGCCTCTGCCGGGCCATATTTGAGTAATTGGCCAGTATGGGGCCGATGTCCGCTCCGGTGGCCTGCTCCACTGCTATTACCCTGGCGAAGTCCGCAACTTCGGGGATTCCGCAGCGGGCTGCAAAGCTGTCCATCGCCTCCGTCAGGCCCACCATCTCCATTTCCGCCGACAGCACTGCCAGCTCTTTACCCAAAGCCCCCTTGAAGGACTTGGAGACTATTTTAAGGGCGTTGTAGTAGCCGGCCGCCCTGGCGTATATCTTTACCTGGTCCACCATCAGGGGGAAGTCTTTCCGCATCTCCTCCTTCCTCTTTTTTTCCAGCATTTCCAAAACAAGCTCGGGAAGCTTCCTGAGCATGGGGGCGGCGAACAAAAAGAACACCCCCGGGGGGCTCCCGTCCAGAAGAAAGAACAGGCCCAGGACGACCGGAAGCGCCGTAAGCATAATCCTGCCGGCCGAAAACAGCTCCGGCGACACGGGCACCCCCAGCGCTTCCAGTCGCTTTCCCAGGGCCTTCAGGCGGTCCCTGGAAGTAAGGCTCCCGAGCTTTTCCACGGCTTCAAGCGGCCTGGGCAGCTTCGCCTTTCTTATGCACCAGGAAAACACCGCCGAAGCCGCCAGCAACGCCGACAATCCCGCATACGAAATCACAACTCCTCAGCCACCCCCTTCCTGCTGTCGTAATACCAGCAAATGTACTCCACCAGGGCCAGGACGGCCACCATTAACTGCCCTTTGAGGGTGCCGGTGAAAATCTCCCTGGCTTCTCCGGAACCGATAAAGAGCCACAAAAAAACGACCGGCAGGAGGACCATGAAAAGTCCGATCACGGCCTTTTTTCCGCGGGTCTCGTTGATCAGCTCGTCCCTTAAAGCCATCCTGTCCCTGATCACCTCGGCGTTCTTGACGATGACCTCTTTGGCGTCGGCACCGAATTCGTCGGCAAGGATGATCCCGTGGACGAAGGTTTCTATGTCCCTGCTGTCTAAGTTGGCGGCGAATTCCACCAGGCACCGGTTGAGGTCCTCGTTGGTCTTTGTCTTGAGTATCAGCTTTTCCAGTTCCCCCCGCATGGGCTGGGCCGTTGACGGTATTACCCTCTCTACGGCCTGCTGGAGATTGTCCGACACGCTGTAAACTTCAGCCAGGAGCTGCAATACCAGCTGGGCCTGGGAGTCGATCCTGGCCTTCACCCGGGTGCGGTAGAGTTTGTCCACCATCTGGTGGGAGAAGATCATCCAGAGAGCCGGGGAAATGGCCGTCAGGTGGGGGTTGCGCAGAACCAGGAAACTTGCAAGAGCCAGCGCCAGGGCTATAAGGACGTTACCGGCCAGAAAGGCGTTGTAGTTTATCGGCGTTCCGAGCCTTTTCAGCTTGTAGGCCGTGTCCCTGGAAACCCTGTACCGGTCGAACGCCGAGTCCCGCTGAGTGGCCTTATATTCCAGGATGTCTTTCAACCTGGTCAGGGACCTCTTGAACTTGTCGATGTTGCGGTGGACGTATAACGACATTACCGCCGCCGTCATCAGAACGGCGGGGGCCAAAACTTCCGGCATTTTCAGGACGGACCTGATTTCATTAAAGGCAATGGTTAAACTGCCGAACCCGATCACACGGCCACCACTCCCTTTGGCTTGTACAGGTTGGCAAATGGCCTTATGTTGGGCAACCTTTCGTTTCCCAGTTCGTCCTGCAGCCTCTCCAGCAGGGGCGGAGAGAGGCTTTCCACCGCCTCGTGCCGGTCGGCGCTCCGGTTGTACCGGAAAATCTCCCTGAACTCGGGCCTGCCCCGGTTGTCCACAAGCTCATTGACCTCGGCGACGCACCACTTGCCGTCCCTGAACTTTTTGATGAACACCGTCAGGTCGACGGCGCTCACGATGTGCCGGGTCAGCTCGTCGTCGGTCAGGCCCGACCTGGACATGGCCCGGATCAGGCGCTGCACCAGGTCGTGCCGGCCGTTGTTGGCGTGCCCCGTGGTCATGGACCCCATGTGGCCGGTACCCATGGCCTGGAGGAGCTCGAAGGTCTCGTCCCCCCTGAATTCTCCCAGGATTATCCGGCGGGGGTACATGCGCAGGGCGTTTTCCATGAGGTCCTTGATGCCCGCCCGGTTGGACTTCTGCAAAGGAACGACGTGTCCTTCGAGGTTCAACTCGTAGGTGTCTTCGATGGTGACGATCCGCTCGTCTTTCGGGATGAAAGTGCAAAGGAATTTCAGGAACGTGGTCTTGCCGGACCCCGTAGCTCCGGAAATGACTATGTTGCATCCGGCCTTGACCACGCACTCGAAAAACACCAGCATCTCCCGGCTGATAAACCCCTGGGCCACCAGCTCTTCCCCGGTGAACCTCTTCCGGGCAAACTTCCTTATGGATATGGCCGGGAACGGACAGCTGGGGACGATCACCGCGTTCAGCCTGGACCCGTCCGGCAGCTGCACGTTCACTATGGGCCGGCTGAAGTCTATCTTCCTCCCGGCTTTTAACACTGCCAGGTGCAAGATCCTCATCACTTCTTCGCTGCTCTGGAATTTTACGCCTGTTAAAATGGGCCGGTTGTTTTTTTCGATGTACACCTGGCCCGGCCCGTTGATCAGGATGTCGGTCACCTCCGGGTCCCTGAAAAAAGGCCCGAGGTCTTTGTAGCCCACAAGCTGGTCAATGACGCAGGTCTCCGCCTCCGGGTCTTCCCGTTCAAGAAGCGACCTTACCTCCTGCCTGATCGCCGCCTCCTGCCGATCCAGGGCCTTGCCGTTATCTTGCTCCAGGAACAGGTCTCTGTGATTTTGGATCAATCTTTCCTGCACCAGTCTGGTTAAATGCTTCTTTTCTGATTCGCTCAAGGTCGGCTTGTTCATATATCTTTCCTCCAGCTTCCTTGGCCGGGTGTTCCGGCAATATCCAGATTTCTTTAGACAGGGCCCTGCCGTAAAACAGGGGGCCCAGCTGGCTCCACTTCAGGGCCAGGGTGATGCTGTTCTCGCTGCCCGTGACCACGTTTTTCAACTGGTCAATCTGACCGGCGGCCGGCTTCGACCCGGAGACGTTGAGGACTTTGATTTTCTCTCCGATTACCTGGGGGTTGCCGCCGTCGATAACCCCCACGACCGAAACAAAGTCCCCGGGCCTCAATCCGCTGGGCCACTTGGCCTCGTTGGGCTTGAAGGATATGTAGGTTTCGTCCGGGGCCAGGGTGCCGGAGATTCCCATGATCTCCTTCTGATCTGAGGTTATCTTTTGCGCTAATATCGGCTCCAGGGCGTACAATTTTTCCCTGGCGTATTTCCCGATGATCAGCTGCGGATCTGTTACGGCCATGGCGTGCCTGTCCCGCCTTGAGACGGTTATGTAGCCGATGTCGTTTTGGGTGATTATCGACCCGGCCTTGATGTCCTCCCTGGGTGCCGGGACCTTCACCGGCATGTACAGCTGACGCAGGGCAAACAGCACGGACAGGCCGGCGGCCAGGGACAGTATGACCGCCACCCAAAAGCTCATGCTCTTTGCCGGAAATTTTATCCTGGGCATAACTGGTCACCGACTCCCCTTTCGACCCTGTTCCTTCCGCCTTGCTTGGCGGCGTAAACTTTGTACGCCCGCCTGACTGACGCGGCATCCTTCCCGGACATCTGCCGGGCCACACCAAAGCTGGCCGTGATTGGTATTGTCTCGCCGATGGTCAACTTGCATCGCCCCTTACGATTTTCAACATTTCGCTTGCTGTGGTAGTTATATACGCCCCGACGCTTCCGACAGCCACCATGGCCGGCACCGCGCAGCTCCACCGGAAGACAAAAACATAGCTTACACCTCTGTACCCTTTGTCTTTAAGCAGTTCCCTGCCCCTGACCGGGTCCCCGTAAGCCTGCACCGGCACCCACTTCCTGCCTTCCGGGTCGGCCTTGGCCAGGGCCTCCACTACCCTTACGCAGGCCCCGCAGGTGGGAGAAAAGAACAGGATCGGCTTTTCGGCGGCGTCCAGGGTGACATTTCTGCCGTCCACGGCTCTGACTTGAATGAACCTTTCCGGAGTTGCCGGAACCGTCTCGGGAGGGTCTTCGGAACCGGCGGATTGAGACTGCGGCGCCTCCTTCTTCTCCGGCTGTTTGCTTCCGGCACTTTCGCTTGACGTTTGACCGGGACTTGTTGCACCGGACATCGCCGGGCCGGACACTTCCTGACGGTCCTTTTCCGGGCACGCCGTCTCGCCTTCCGATTGAATTATCACTTGTTCTGCTGTCTTCCCGGCCGGCTCCATCCCGAAAACAGCCGGGGGGTCATAATGTGCAGCGATGGTGGCTGTCACAAAGACCGTGATTATTGCTGAAAGAAATCCAAGGGTGCACCTGTGCCTCCCCCGCTCCAAAACGGAAAGGCTTATCACCCCGGCCAGGATCAGTACGTCGGCCCTGATGCAGTCCAGGCACCTGTACGAAAGCAAAGACTGCAGAAAAAGGGAAACTGCTATCATCAGTCCCCCGCCGAAGGCCGCCCAGTCGGCATATCTTGTTGCGGTCAGGCCGGCCATGACCAGACCGGCTGCTATGGCCGCTGCCGTTATTAAATCCAGTGGTTTGGTGGCCGCCAGATAGATCGAGGCAGCAAGGTAAAAGCCGCCGCCCAAAAAATTTTTCATAAAAAATCCCCCCATGAAATAGGGTAGTCTCTCGGAAATCCGAAAGTATATATGGTTCAAGGCATGAAGCCTTGGGCCATTTTTGCTTTTTCCTCCAAAATTTGAGGAAAAAAGTTTTAAATAGAACACATGTTGGCTTGACAAATCAGGATCGCCCCAACAA
>DYET01000037.1 GCA_020725625.1 Desulfovirgula sp.
CTATCTCTAAATACAATAGAAAAAATACTGGGAGTTCTACCTACTAAATCTTGACGCAGACGGTCTCGCAAGCAGGGGTTGTATTTGTGTAAAAAATTGGGTAAATTATTCTAAAGACCGATCTTGCAACTGCCTCGGAGGACTTTGCGATGTTGGATGTCAAGCTGATCCGGAACAATCCGGAGGCGATCAGGGAAGCCCTCAAAAACAGAGGGTCGGATTTTGACCTTGACCCTTTCCTGAGCCTGGACGAACGGCGCCGGGAAAAACTGTCGGCGGTCGAGCAGCTGAAAAACCGGAGAAATGTTGTTTCCGAGGAAATAGGCAGGCTCAAGCGCCAGGGCCGGGAAGCGAAAGAAATGGTAGCCGAAATGCGCCGGGTATCCCAGCAGATAAAAGAGATGGACGATGAGATAAGGGCCGTCGAGGATCAATTGCAGAGCATTCTGCTGACCATGCCGAATGTTCCACATGAAACAGTCCCGGTGGGCAGGGATGCCGGAGACAACGTGGAGGTTTACCGGCACGGGGAACCTCCGAAATTCGGATTTCCGGTTAAGGCCCACTGGGATATCGGCGAAGCCCTGGACATCCTGGATTTCGAGCGAGGCGGCAAGGTTGCCGGGGCCAGGTTCACCTTTTACAAGGGAGCAGGGGCGCGCCTGGAGAGGGCGGTGATTAATTTCATGCTGGACCTGCACACCAGGGATCACGGCTACGAGGAGGTTTTCCCGCCTTTTTTGGTGAACAGCGCCAGCATGGTGGGCACCGGCCAGTTGCCAAAGTTTGCGGAGGACATGTTTAGGGTGGAGGGCACGGATTATTACCTGATCCCCACCGCCGAGGTGCCCGTTACCAACCTCTACGCCGGCGAGATACTGGACGGGGCCAGGCTGACCATTTCCCACTGCGCATACAGTGCCTGCTTCCGGGCCGAGGCGGGGGCGGCGGGCCGGGACACCCGGGGGCTGATCCGGCAGCACCAGTTCAACAAGGTGGAACTGGTCAAGTTTGCCCGGCCGGAGGAGTCCTACGAAGAACTGGAGAAGCTCACCTGGCACGCCCAGAGGGTTTTGCAGCTGCTGGAACTGCACTACCGGGTGGTCTGCCTGTGCACCGGAGACATGGGCTTCAGCTCGGCCAAGACCTACGACCTGGAGGTCTGGATGCCCAGTTACAACGATTTCAAGGAGATCTCATCCTGCAGCAACTTCGAGGATTTCCAGGCCCGCAGGGGGAACATCAGGTTCAGGGACGGGAAGGGGAAACCCCGCTTCGTTCATACCCTGAACGGGTCCGGCCTGGCCGTGGGGCGCACCGTCGCCGCCATTCTGGAAAACTACCAGCAGGAGGACGGCAGCGTGATCATTCCCAAAGCCCTTGCAAGCTATATGGGAGGAATAGATAAAATAGTTTAGGGAAAATATTTCCCGTCCCGGCAGTACATCTGTGCCCCATCTGTGGCCCATCTGTGCCCCATCTGTGCCCAAATGTGTGTCAATGGACTGAGAAAATGTCACCCGAAAACACGTTTATCCGGACTGAGAAAATGTCACCTTCAACCTTCCTGCTGTATCAAAAAAATGCCGAGCGGCCGCCCTTGACGTGGAGCCTCGCACCCATGTTTCTGGGGGCC
>DYET01000002.1 GCA_020725625.1 Desulfovirgula sp.
ACAACATCAAGAGCGCCAAGCGGATGGTGGAAAGGGTCAGGCCCGAGGTCTGGGACGTGCTGGAGGAAGTAATCAGTGAGCACCCGGTGCTGCTTAACCGGGCCCCTACGCTGCACAGGCTGGGCATCCAGGCCTTCGAGCCGGTGCTGGTGGAAGGACGGGCCATCCAGATTCACCCAATGGTTTGTACTGCCTACAACGCGGACTTTGACGGCGACCAGATGGCCGTCCACGTGCCCCTGTCAGCCGAGGCTCAAGCCGAGGCGCGCCTGCTGATGATGTCGGCCCACAACATTCTGAACCCGAAGGACGGCAGGCCGGTTGCCATTCCCACCCAGGACATGGTGCTGGGGTGTTATTACCTGACCATGGAGAAGGAGGGTGCCATTGGCGAGGATAAGGCCTTCGCCAACCCCGAAGAGGCCGTTCTTGCCTACGAGGGCGGCTTTATAAGCCTGCACGCCCGGATCAGGGTGCTGCTTGACGGGGAGAACATCAAAACCACTGTCGGCAGGCTGATTTTCAACGAGGTCATTCCGAAAGAACTGGGCTTCATCAACCGGGTGGCCGACAAAAAGGAACTGAGCCGGATCGTGGACGAATGCTACCGGGAGCTCGGCTTTGCCGCCACCGGCACGCTGCTGGACGGGATTAAAAAGCTGGGGTTCCACTATGCCACCAAGGCCGGTGTAACCATAGGCATCTCGGATTTGACCATTCCCACGAAAAAGAGGGAAATCCTGGTCCAGACCGACCAGGAGGTGGAAAAGGTGGAAATCCAGTACCGCCGGGGCCTGATTACCGAGGACGAGCGGGAGCGCAAGATAATCGGGCTCTGGAACGATGCCACGGAAATGGTCACCAAGACCCTGATGGACACTCTGGACCGCTTCAACCCGGTATACATGATGGCCAACTCCGGTGCCCGGGGGAACATC
The DNA here is from genome assembly GCA_020725625.1 of Desulfovirgula sp. Lineage (GTDB taxonomy): Bacteria > Bacillota > Desulfotomaculia > Desulfotomaculales > Desulfocucumaceae > JAILZP01. Next base: position 939 of record DYET01000002.1, read on the forward strand.
CAGCAGATCCGCCAGCTGGCGGGGATGCGGGGCCTGATGGCCGACCCCTCCGGGAGAATCATCGACATGCCGATCAAGGCCAACTTCCGCGAGGGCCTTACCGTTCTGGAATATTTCATATCAACCCACGGTGCCCGGAAGGGTCTGGCCGATACTGCCCTGAGGACGGCCGACTCAGGCTACCTTACCCGGCGGCTGGTTGATGTGGCCCAGGACGTCATTGTCAGGGAAGTGGACTGCGGAACCGAGGACGGCATAGAGGTTGCCGAAATCAAGGACGGTTCCGAGGTTATTGAAAAACTGGAGGACAGGGTTATCGGCAGGGTGGCCCTGGAGGACGTGGTTCACCCTGAAAGCGGCGAGGTTCTGGCCTCGAAGGGAGACGTGATCAGCAACAGGCAGGCCGCAAGGATTGTGGGTGCCGGCATTAAAAAGGTGAAAATCCGGTCGGTGCTCTCCTGCAAGACCCGCTACGGCGTCTGCATACAATGTTACGGGAGGAACCTGGCCACCGGGCACATGGTGGACATAGGGGAGGCTGTGGGTATAATCGCTGCCCAATCCATAGGCGAGCCGGGTACCCAGTTGACCATGCGCACGTTCCATACCGGGGGCGTGGCCGGGGACGACATCACCCAGGGCCTGCCCAGGGTGGAGGAGCTATTCGAGGCCCGCAGGCCCAAGGGCCAGGCCGTTATCGCGGAGTTTGACGGCGTTGTGGAGATCCGGGAGGTCAAAGGGCGCCGGGAAGTAGAGATAGTCGGGGACGAGGGCGAGAGAAACGTTTACCAGGTGCCGTACGGAGCCAGGCTGAGGGTTCAGGACGGCGACCGGGTGGAAGCCGGCGATGAACTGACCGAAGGTTCGGTCAATCCCCATGACCTGCTGAAAATTAAAGGGGTTCAGGGAGTTCAGGTTTACCTCCTGCAGGAGGTTCAGAGGGTATACAGGCTCCAAGGCGTCGACATCAACGACAAGCACATTGAAGTGATGATCCGTCAGATGCTCAGGAAGGTGAAGGTGGAGGACCAGGGCGACACCGATCTTCTGCCGGGGGGCCTGATTGACGTCTTTGAACTGGAGAAGGAGAATGAACGGGTTGTTGCTCAGGGCGGGCAGCCCGCCATCGGCAAGCCCGTACTGCTGGGAATCACCAAGGCTTCCTTGGCCACCGATTCCTTCCTCTCGGCGGCCTCGTTCCAGGAGACCACCAGGGTGCTTACCGAGGCGGCCATCAAGGGCAAGACGGACCCGCTGCTGGGTCTCAAGGAAAATGTCATCATCGGGAAGCTGGTTCCGGCCGGGACCGGAATGAGCCGATACAGAAACATTGAAATCACAGCCGACCAGGTTCCCGTCCACGAGGTAGACAGAAGCATTGGCGGCATCGGTTACGGCCTCGACGAGGCGAATGAATTCAGCGCCGGCCAGTACGGCCTGGCGGCCGAAAAATAAGCCGGAGAATACAGGAGACAGGAGAAAATTCGCCTCCCTCATTCTGTATTCTAACTCCTGACTTCTGTATTCCGACCTTCTTCACGGCAGCATTAGAGAGATTATCGTTGACAATGGTTATTTCAGGTGATATTATAAAAAAGTGTCTGGATTTGGGAGGTTGGGCGCAATGCCTCTAGAACGCCTGTCCAAGGCCCGCAAGAAGGTTGTCGGGTCAAAGCAGACGTTAAAGGCCATTGACCGTAACCAGGCCAAAGTGGTGTACATGGCCAGGAATGCCGAACGGCACGTCATGGACCCGATAATTCAGGCCTGTTCGAGCAAGTCGGTACCCGTAATCTACGTGGATAGCATGCAGGTTTTGGGAAAGGCTTGCGGGATAGATGTAGGCTGCGCAGCCTCGGCCATTCTGGAGGAGTAATCCGGTTCCCGGCCCGGGGTGCAAGGCTTTAAAACTGAAGGGAGGTGTAAGTAGGTGCCTACAATAAACCAGCTAATCCGCAAGGGGAGAGAAGAAGTGACCCAGAAGTCATCGGCTCCGGCATTGAAGGAATGCCCCCAGAGGAGAGGGGTATGCACGAGGGTATACACCACCACTCCCAAAAAGCCTAACTCGGCCTTGCGCAAGGTGGCCCGGGTGCGGTTAACCAACGGCATTGAGGTGACTTCTTATATACCGGGCATAGGGCACAACTTGCAGGAACACTCGGTGGTGCTGGTGCGGGGCGGCAGGGTGAAGGACTTGCCGGGGGTCAGGTACCACATCGTGCGGGGAGCTTTGGACTCGGCGGGAGTGCAGAACCGCAACCGCGGCCGTTCCAAATACGGTACCAAGCGGCCGAAAAAATGAAAGAATAGAGATTTTATGAGATGGAAGTTTTATTATATATCCTGACTCCTTAAGCAAAGGGGGGAGATATGTGCCCAGAAGGGGAAACGTGAAGAGAATGGAAACGCCGGCCGACCCGGTTTACAACAACAAGGTGATCACCAAGCTGATCAACCAGATTATGCTGAAAGGCAAAAAGAGCATCGCCGAAAGAATCGTCTACGACGCCTTTGAGATGATCAGGGAGAAAAGCGGGAAAAACCCGCTGGAGGTTTTTGAGCAGGCCTTGAAAAACGTGATGCCGGTGCTGGAAGTCAAGGCGCGCCGGGTGGGCGGTGCGAACTACCAGGTCCCGGTGGAAGTCAGGCACGAGCGGAGGCAGACCCTGGGTATCCGCTGGCTGACGAATTTTGCCAGGGCGAGGTCCGGAAAATCCATGGAAGATAAACTGGCTGCAGAAATTCTGGATGCGGCCAACAATACCGGGGCTTCCGTAAAGAAGAAGGAAGACACGCACAAAATGGCGGAAGCCAACAAGGCCTTTGCGCACTACAGATGGTAAGGGGGGTGAAGTCTTGATGGCGCGGCAGTTTCCGTTGGACAGGACACGCAATATAGGTATCATGGCTCACATAGACGCCGGCAAGACCACCACCACCGAGCGCATTCTGTTTTACACCGGTAGGGTTCACAAAATCGGAGAAGTTCACGACGGCGCGGCCACCATGGACTGGATGGTCCAGGAGCAGGAGCGGGGGATTACCATAACCTCCGCCGCCACCACCTGCCAATGGAGGGATTATTGTATAAACATTATCGATACGCCCGGCCACGTGGACTTCACCATCGAGGTGGAACGCTCTCTCCGAGTGCTTGACGGGGCAGTTGCAGTATTCTGTTCTGTGGGGGGAGTGGAGCCCCAATCTGAAACCGTTTGGAGGCAGGCAGACAAGTACCAGGTCCCGAGGATAGCATACATCAATAAGATGGACCGCGTGGGGGCCGACTTTTTCAGGGGAATAAAGATGATCCGGGAGAGGCTGGGAGCCAACCCGGTGGCCCTGCAGCTGCCCCTGGGCAGCGAAGAGAATTTCAGGGGCAACATAGACCTGATCAAGTACAAGGCCGTCATCTACACCGACGAACTGGGAACGGTCACCGAGGAAATAGATATACCAGCGGACATGCTGGAAATGGCGTCCAAGTACAGGGAGAAGATAATCGAGGCGGTGGCCGAGTCGGACGAGGAACTGATGATGAAATACCTTGAGGGGGAGGAACTTACCCCCCAGGAGATAAGCAGGGGCATTCGCAAGGCTACCCTGGCGGTGAAAATGGTCCCGGTGCTTTGCGGTTCGTCGTTCAAGAACAAGGGTGTTCAGCCCCTCCTGGACGCCATCGTGGATTATCTGCCTGCACCCACGGACGTGCCGGCGATAAAGGGTTTCAACCCCGAAACCGGGGGCGAGGACCGGCGCGTTGCCGGGGATAATCAGCCCTTTTCCGCCCTGGCCTTCAAAATCATGGCTGACCCCTACGTGGGGAAGCTGACCTTCTTCCGGGTATATTCGGGAAGGCTTAATTCAGGGTCATACGTTTTTAATTCGACCAAGAACAAGCGGGAGCGGATCGGGCGAATCCTGCGCATGCACGCCAACCACCGGGAGGAAATAGCCGAGGTCTTCACCGGGGACATTGTGGCCGCGGTGGGACTTAGGGAAACCACCACCGGGGACACCCTGTGCGACGAAAAGTACCCCATCGTGCTGGAGGCCATGGAGTTTCCGGAGCCGGTCATTTCCGTGGCCATCGAGCCGAGGACGAAGGCCGACCAGGACAAGATGGGGATTGCCCTCTTAAAGCTGGCCGAAGAGGATCCCACCTTCAGGATGCACACCGACCCGGAAACCGGCCAGACCATCATTTCCGGGATGGGGGAACTGCACCTGGAGATAATCATCGACCGGCTGCTCAGGGAATTCAAGGTGGAGGCCAACGTCGGCAAGCCCCAGGTGGCATACAAGGAGACCGTCAAGGGCAGGGCCAGGGCCGAAGGGAAATTCATCAGGCAGTCCGGGGGGCGCGGCCAGTACGGGCACGTGCTGCTGGAGGTCCAGCCCAGGGAGCAGGGGTCGGGTTACGAGTTTAACAACAAGGTTGTGGGCGGCGCAATTCCCAAGGAATTTATTCCCGCGGTTGACGCCGGGATCCGGGAGGCCATGGCCAACGGGGTGCTGGCCGGCTATCCCATGATCGACATCGGGGTAAGCCTGCTGGACGGGTCCTACCACGAGGTTGACTCTTCTGAAATGGCCTTCAAGATAGCCGGGTCCATCGGCTTTAAAAACGCCGCCGACAAGGCCCAGCCGGTTCTCTTGGAGCCGATTATGAAGCTGGAAGTGGTGGTTCTGGACGAGTACATGGGTGACGTCATCGGGGACCTGAACTCACGGCGCGGCAGAATCGAGGAAATGGAACCAAGGGGGAATACCCAGGTCATTCACGCCACGGTGCCGCTTGCCGAGATGTTTGGGTACGCCACAGATCTCAGGTCGGCCACCCAGGGCAGGGGAACATTCACCATGCAGTTCAGCCACTATGCCGAGGTGCCCCAGAATATTGCCGAGAGTATAATAACCCGCAGGTATGGATAAAAGTTTTGACAGGCGAGGTATATTAAGCCACAGTGAAACGTCCCTTCCCTGTTGAACCGCCGCCCTGTGGATAAAACCAATGCAATTTTTATAAGGAGGAAATTTAACTATGGCCAAGGCAAAGTTTGAGCGCACCAAGCCGCACGTAAACATTGGGACGATCGGGCACGTTGATCACGGGAAGACGACCCTGACCGCGGCGATCACGATGGTATTAAACACCGTGGGCAAGGCCCAGGTAAAGAAATACG
>DYET01000038.1 GCA_020725625.1 Desulfovirgula sp.
AAATTCCCTTGATCCGGCAACCCCGTCACCTTTGACGGCAACGGAAAAAACATTCACTATGCCGCTCTCCACCAGCCAGACACTTTGGGGATCGGTCAGCAGCAAGTGCCTGTTTCCCTCTACGGCTACCGGGGCGCCATCTTTCCGGAAAAAATCAATTAACATCATCATAATACCCACCAGACAAAAAAAGCATAGTTGCCATTGTATTTAAACATTGGCGACGAATTTAACCGGCTTGAATCAATTTTGCATAGTGACCGTTCAAATTTTTCAGTTCTTCGTGGGTCCCGCGCTCAACAATCTTGCCCCGATCCAGAACGATAATCTCGTCACAGTCCCTGATGGTGCTCAGACGGTGGGCAATGATAATGCAGGTGCAGCCGCGCCGGCGGATGCGCTCGTCAATTACCTTTTCCGTCAGGGGGTCCATGGCGCTGGTGGCCTCGTCCAGCACCAGGACGGAAGGATTGCCGGCCAGGGCCCGGGCAATCTCCAGCCTCTGCCTTTGCCCGCCGCTAAAGTTTCTCCCCCCCTCGTCCAGCGGATAATCGTAGCCGCCGGGCCGGGAGGTGATCTCATCGTGGATGAATGCGTCCTTGGCCGCGCGGATCAGGTCGAATTCGGAAATGGTATTATCCCACAGGGTGATGTTGTCCCGGATGGTTCCCTGGAACAAATTGATGTCCTGGTCCACCATGGCCAGGGAATGATTTATGACTGCCCGGGGAATGTTTTCCCTTGCCTTGCCGTCGAATAAAATTTCCCCGGACCAGGGTTTGTATATGCCGGCAACCAGTTTTGCCACCGTGGATTTCCCGCTTCCCGACCCTCCCACCAGGGCCACCCGGGAGCCCGGCGTTAACTTTAAATTAAAATTGTCAATTAAAGGAGGTTCCAAAGGACTGTAACCGAAGGTTATACCTCGCAGCTCGACAAAGCCTTCCAGCTTTTCGTCAAAGCCGTTGTAATCAGCGGCCGGGGCGTCCTCTCCGGACTGTTTGTCCACGGGATACTTTAAAACATCGTCAATGCGGTTCATATCCCCTTCCATTTCCTGAAGCCGGCTTCCAAGGCCGACCAGGCCGGTAACCGGTTCCAGAAAGCTGGTCATCAGGCTTTGAAAGGCCACCAGCATCCCGATGGTCATCTCACCTTTAAAAATTAGAAAACCGCCTAAAACCAAGACCACAGCATTGGTGAGGGTGGTCAGGAAAGAAGGAACGGCCGATAAAAATTGGGTGGAAACCCCCAGCTCCTGCTCCGCGTTCAGCGCTTTGGCCTGGTATCCCGACCATTTGGCAAAAAAGTCGGATTCCGATCC
>DYET01000039.1 GCA_020725625.1 Desulfovirgula sp.
GGCCCCCAAACAAAGTGCAAGAAATTGTAAAACCACAAACTCCCCTGCCATAAATAGGAAAATGTAGTGGTACGTCTCTTTTCTGCCTTAAAAAACCCTCATTTTTCAAGGATCAGCACAGATGGGGTGTCAAACTCGAGTACTGCTACAGGCGATAAAGTCACTCGTTGAGGGTGATTTTTTACCGATATTTTGATTTTTGGAGGAAAATAGCAATACGTGTTGAATAATCACTACAAAAACCTTACAGCGATAAAATAATGCGGGGTTATTATGCTGTATATTTCAAAATACCGGATTATAGAACAACTCCACAAAAAAAATTCGGTTGTCTACCGTGCCCGCTGCAATGCAGACGACAGGCCCGTCATTATTAAAATACTGAACAGGCGATATCCGGGGCCTGTAGAAACTGCCCGCTTCAAACGGGAGTACGAAATTATCCGCAGCCTGCCCGTACGAGGGGTTGTTGAGGCGTATGCCTTTGATCAGGACCAGGGTTATCTTATTATGGAGCTGGAAGATTTCGGGGGTACGTCGCTGGACCGTTTACTGCCTTCCATGAAAATGGATTTGTATACATTCCTGTCCCTTGCCGTCAAGGTGACGGGGATACTGGACATGATTCACCGGCAGGGGGTCATCCATAAAGATATCAACCCGTCCAATATCGTCTGGAATCCGGTAACCGGCCAGGTCAAAATCATCGATTTCGGGATTGCCACGGTTTTATCCCGGGAAAACCCGGCGGTTCTCAATCCTAGTATCCTGGAGGGAACATTGGCCTACATGTCCCCGGAACAGACGGGCAGAATGAACCGGTCCGTGGATTACCGGACCGACATGTATTCGCTGGGCGTAACGTTGTACGAGATGGTCACGGGCAGGCTGCCCTTTATAGCCGGTGACGCCCTGGAAATGGTGCATTCGCACATTGCCAGGACACCTGTGCCGCCACGTGAAACAAATCCGGAAATACCGGAAGTAATCTCCAATATTATTTTAAAATTGATGGCCAAAACGGCGGAAGAACGGTATCAGAGCGCCGCCGGCCTCCAAGCCGATTTACAGAAGTGCCTGGACCAAATCAAATCAACAGGTAGAATTGAAGTCTTTGAAATCGGCGACAACGACATTTCCGGCAGGTTTCAGATTCCACAGAAACTGTACGGCCGCGAAAAAGAAATTGAAACCCTGCTGGCCGTATTCGACCGGGTCAGCCTAGGTTCTGTGGAAACGGTATTGGTTTCGGGCTCCGCGGGTATTGGCAAGACGTCGCTGGTCCACAAAATGCTCAAACCTGTGGCACAAAGGCGCGGTTTCTTCATTTCCGGCAAATTTGAGCAATTTAAGCACAACGTCCCCTACGCCTCTTTGGTTCAGGCCTTGCAAGAACTTGTCCGGCAAATCCTGACTGAAACCGAAGAACAGATTGCTTCCTGGAAAGATAAACTCTTAAAAGCCATGGGCCCTAACGGGCAAATCATTATTGAACTGATTCCTGAACTGGCATTGATTACCGGCCCGCAACCCCCCGCTCAGGACTTGACTCCCACCGAATCGCGAAACCGTTTCCACCTCGTGTTTCAGAATTTTTTGCGCATATTCGCCGCCGGAGAACACTCCCTGGTCATTTTTTTCGATGACCTGCAATGGGCCGACGCCGCGTCGCTTCAACAATTGAAACACCTGGTAAGCGATGTAAACATGAAACATTTCCTGCTCATCGGCGCCTACCGGGACAATGAGGTGGGGGACAACCACCCGCTGCTACAAGCCGTTGAAGAAATCAAAAAAGCCGGAGTTGCCGTCCGCCGGATCAGGCTGGAACCGATTGATTCCGGCTGCATCAGCCAGATGGTGATGGAGGCCCTGGACTGCGCAGAACCCGCTGCCCGGCCCCTGGCTGATGTGGTTTATCAAAAGTCGGCGGGCAATCCATTTTACGCCAGGCAAATTTTGCAGAAGATCTTTGAAGAGGGCCTTCTGGTTTTTGACTGGCGGGACCGTTGCTGGAAGTGGAACACCGCCCGTATACGGCAGCTGGAAACCGGGGACAACGTAGTCGACCTGGTAATAGGCCGGGTCCGGAAACTTCCGGAAAAAACCAGGGATTTATTAAAATATTCGGCCTGCATCGGACGAACATTTGATTTGAAAACCCTGGCCCTTGCCTGCGGCCAATCTCCCGGCCAGACGGCGGAGGACCTCCGGGCGGCTGTCCGGGCGGGCGTCATAATACCGGGAGACGTTCTTTCCTTTGCAGACAATACCTCCGGAGATGCCGAAAGAATTTCCGGCGCCGGCGGCTTCCCCGTTATCTACCAGTTTCCGCATGACCGCGTCCAGCAGGCGGTTTATTCCCTTCTATCCGGCGAAGAAAAGAAAAAAACCCACCAAAGGGTAGGCCGCGCACTCCTCCGGGAAACAGAACCGGAGCTTTTGGAGAGAAAAATATTTGAAATTGCCGACCATCTGAACATTTGTCAGGAATTGATTGCAGACCGGGACGAAAGGGTCAGGCTTGCCGAATATAATTTAATGGCCGCCCGGAAGGCAAAAGTTTCGGTTGCCTTTGACTCGGCCCTCCACTATCTGGAGGCGGGTAAAAATTGCTTGCCGGAAGCCGCCTGGAACGAACACTACCGCCTCACCTTCGATCTGCACCTGGAATTATGCCAGTGCCTGTACCTGTGTCGTGAAACGGATGCGGCAGACCGGCTGTTTGAATTGTTGCTGGTCAAGGCTAAAACACGGGCGGACAGGTCTGAAATTTTTGCTATGAAAGCGGTTATTTGCATTGGAACGGTCAGGTATGCAGACGCCGTTTTATTTGGGCTTAAGGGCCTAAAGGAGTTAGGATTTCGTTTGCCCATAAGGCCGGGAAAACATGTTATTTTGAAGGAGATTTTAAGAGTAAAATGGAGTCTGCCGGGCAAAAAAATAAAAAAATTGACTGAACTGCCTGAGTTGGACGATCCCCGAATCATAAAGGTTATGAATCAACTCGCTGATCTGCTCCCGCCCACCAGTATAACCAACCCCGAATTGTTTATCTTAATACTCCTGAAAATGAGCGCTCTTTCCCTCAAATATGGTAATACCGAACACTCTGCCATTGCTTATGCCGGGTATGGCATTGTTGTCAGCAGTATATTGATGGACTTCAGGGCGACCCGGGATCTGCGGGAAGTAGCGCTGAAGCTGGCCGACCGTAGCAATAACCACTACGTAAAGTACAATGTTTATTTTGCGGTTGCCGTATTCCTCAATCACTGGACAGAGCACTTGCAGAAGAGCATTGATTATGCCGCGAGGGCACATCAATATGCCCTAGAATCAGGAAACTTTTTCTATGCCGGGGCCTCGCTGGTCCGTACCGTTCAGTTCAAATGCATCATGGGAGATAGTCTGGGCCGGATCTATGAGGATTGCGAGTCAGGCCTGGAATTTACGAGGCGGTTCAAGCTGGAGAATCTGTCGTGGTTTTTGATGGTTGCACAGAAGTTTGTGAAGGATCTTCAAGGTAATTCCTCCGTGCCATTTGCTTTCGATGACGTAGACGGCATTGCAAAGCAATTGGTTAAGAGCAATAACGGCCCTCTAGTCGTTGCTTATTCCCTGTTTAAAATACAGTCTTTCTACTTGTACGGGAATTATATGGAAGCTCTGCGGGTGGTTCAGGAAATTGATCAAGACAGCAGAAGTTCGGTCCGGACGATGATGCTTTTTGCGGAATACATCTTCTGGCATTCCCTGGCCATCACCGCTTCGTACGGGCAGTCGGAGAGAGGACAAAAGGCAAGGCATTGGAAGAACCTCAAAAAAAACCGGCGTAAGTTGAAGAAATGGTCCGACTCCTGCCCCCAAAACTTTCTGCACAAATACTGCCTCGTGGCGGCGGAAATGGCCCGCCTGTCAGGCAGGGCGGCCGAAGCCGTGGAATTATACGACCGGGCCATTGCGTCAGCGAAGGAAAATGAGTTTCTGAGAGACGAAGCCCTGGGCAACGAACTGGCGGCCAGGTTCTGGCTGGCCGAAGGGAAGGCGGACATCGCCGGGCTGTATATGAAGAAGGCGTACCGCGGCTACCGGAACTGGGGGGCAAAACGCAAAATACAGGACCTGGAGAAAAAATATCCTCAACTGTTTACAGGACCGGAACCGGGGATAATACCGGTCCTTGATAAAATGCAAACAGTCATTTCAATAGATTCCGCCAGGGTTACTTCAAGTGAACTGGACCTCGCGTCAATGATTAAATTTTCACAGGCGCTTTCAGGGGAAATTGTGCTGGCCAAGTTGCTGAAAAAGATGATGAAAATAATCCTGGAGAATGCCGGGGCAGAGAGAGGCTTTTTCATCATGGAGTCCGGCGGGGAACTGAAAATAGAAGTATCGGTCTCTACGGCCGGAGAAAACATTGCGGAGGATCCGCCGCTTTCTAAGGAAGGAAGCGCACAGCAGGAGCAACAGGTTTTCCTCCAGTCCATTCCCCTCGGGGAATCGAAGCAGCTGTCCGCAGCCATAGTGCATTACGTGGCCCGGACCGGGGAATATGTCGTGCTGCATGACGCAGCGCGGGAGGGGATGTTTACACAAGATAAATACATCCTGAGGAACCGGCCAAAATCGGTTATCTGCCTGCCCGTGGTCGGAAAGGGGAAACTGGCCGGTATCCTCTACCTGGAAAACAATCTGTCCACGGGAGCCTTTACACCGGATCGGGTGGAAGTATTGAGGCTGTTGTCTTCCCAGATTGCCATTTCCGTGGAAAACGCCCGCTTGTACGCCAACCTGGAAGAATCAAGAAACCAGATCGCCAGGTGGAATCAGTTCCTGGAACAAACGGTGGCTGAAAGAACCCGTGAGCTGCAAAAAACCAATGAATTACTGAAGGAGGCGAAAGAAGCGGCCGATGCGGCAAACCGCGCTAAGAGCGATTTCCTGGCCGTTATCAGCCATGAAATCCGCACGCCCATAAACGGCATAATCGGGATGGCTGAACTTCTGCTGGAAACCCCCCTGGGCGGCGAGCAACTGGAGTATGCGTTAACCATCAAGAACTGTTCGGATTTACTGCTGTCCATGATCAACGACATACTGGACTTTTCCAAGATGGAGGAGGGCAAGCTGAAGCTGGAAACGGTCAGTTTTAGCCTGCCCTTGGTTGAAAAAAGCATTATTTCCCTGGTGGAGCCCAAAGCCAGGAAAAAGGGCCTCCTCCTCAAGTCTTATCTTGACCCCGGTATCCCCGCTATACTTCGGGGGGATCCTTTGCGTTTGCGCCAGGTAATGTTAAATTTGTTGGATAACGCCGTCAAATTTACCGAACAGGGTGAGGTAACAATTCAGGCCTTCACGACGAGGGAAGATATTAACATCGTATCCGTCCGTTTTGAAATCCGGGATACCGGCATCGGTATTCCGGAGGAAGCAGGAAGGAATCTTTTTCAGCCCTTTACCCAGGCCGACCTGTCGACGACCCGCAAATACGGAGGAACCGGCCTTGGCCTCTCCATCTGCAAGCGGCTGGTGGAGTTGATGGGCGGGCAGATAGGCTTCGAGAGCGCGGAGGGCAGGGGATCCACCTTCTGGTTCCAGGTTCCCTTCGAGTTGGGCGGTGCAGCGGGTGATCCGGCCGGCGTCGGCCCTTCCGTCCGCGAAGGCCCTCTGCTGCCGGAGGGGAAGGGTAAATCCGGCATTATCCTGGTGGCCGAGGATCTCGTCAGCAATCAAAAATTAATTCTCACCCAGTTGAAGAAGATGGGTTTCGCGGCTGAAGCCGTAAGCAACGGCAGGGAGGCGGTGGAAGCCGCTTCACGGACCTCTTACGACCTGATCCTGATGGACTGCCAGATGCCCGTAATGGACGGATTTGAAGCAGCCAGGGCGATCCGCGGCCTGGAGGCGGCACAGGGAAAACATACCGCCATCATTGCCACCACCGCCGGCGCTACACCGGGAGAGTTGGAAAAGTGCTTAAATGCCGGGATGGATGATTGCCTGGTAAAACCTGTCAGGAAGGATGATTTGCGAAGGGTTCTGTCACGCTGGCTGCCCGATTCTGATGGCCCGCCGGGGGAAGAGCCGGAAACCTCTCCGCTGTCAAAAAAGCAGGTTGCGGAATTTTCAGGGTTGTCGGCTATTGATACCGCCAGGCTGAATAATTTCCTTCAAATGATAGACGGAGATATCAATGTTCTTATTCATTTGATCAAGGCATTTTTGCGGGATGTGCCCAAAAAGCTTGATTCCCTGCGGGAAGCTTTTGAGAAGGGGGATCCTGCAGCCATGCGCCTTGAGGCTCACGGCATGAAATCAAGCAGCGCTGTTATCGGCGCCGGGATCTTTTCAGGCCTGTGCGGGAAACTGGAAGCGCTGGTTTCCTCCGGTACAGTTGAAGGGACGGAAGAACTCCTGTTGCTGATCGAAACTGAATATAAACGAGTTGAGGAAGATTTGAATTCCATTCTTAGAAACCGGTCGTAATGGTCAGGCCATGCTTGAAAGCTAACCGATGGGACCTTCTAATCCTTGAAGGAGTTAAATTTGTATCCGACACCCCTTACAGTCAGAATGTATTCAGGGTTGGACGGGTCTTTTTCGATTTTTTTGCGCAGCCTGCTGACATGTACCAATAATGTCCTGTTATCAGTATAATCCTTCGACTGCCACAGCAAATCTAACAACTGGCCGTTCCCGAAAACCTGGTTGGGGTGCTTTGCCAATAGAGCCAGCATTTCAAACTCCTTAGGGGCCAGATTGACCGGGGAACCGTTGACATAAACGCTGTGGCCGGTCAGGTCTATCTCCAGTCCGGGATATTTGAGCAGTGACTTTTCTATCTCAGGTCCGCCGCCGGTTAAGTTCTGCAGGCGACAACGGCGCAGTTGCGCTTTCACCCTGGCCACCATTTCACCCGGAATAAAAGGCTTGACGATGTAGTCGTCCCCCCCGACCCCGAGCCCCAGGATAACATCTGAACTATCACTCTTGGAAGTGAGAAAAATGATGGGTACGTTGGTACTTTTGCGGATTTCCCGGCACACTTCGATGCCGTCCAACTCCGGCAGGAGTATATCAAGAATAATCAGGTCCGCTTTTTTGGTACGGATAAATTCAATGGCACTGTATGCATCTCCGACAGTGAACACCTGAAAGCCTTCTTTTACCAGGCAGTGGTAAACCAGCTCCCTGATCACTTCTTCATCGTCTACAACCAGAATCTTTTCCCCGGCCAAGGGGTATCCCCCTTTCTGTCATCTCAGACAAAATATTCTTCCCCGCGTTGATTTTTCCTCCCTTAACCGACTATTTGTTAGGGAAAATTTAAGAAAAATGTTGGATATTGTTAATACTTCATTAACTAAAAATTTAGATCCGGTTGTTATAATTTGGTCAGTGAGTATTTTGCCGAAATCTGCTTTAATTTTACTTTTTTTCCGATCACGTTATTTATGGGCAAGGTATGCAATTTTAAAATTTGATTGCCCTTTGAACCTGAGCAAGGGTTTTTTTTGTGCATAATAAAATGGCGGTTTAAAGCTCGAAGTTTCTCGAAAAATAACATTAAATGTCATGAAAGATAGGTAAGGACAGGGAATTAAGACCTCCATGCCGCAAGAATGCAGCACCACGAAAAAATGAAAATTCGGGGCCGGGGGTGTGTTAAACTGGTCGTCGGTCGTCAGTCGTAAGTCGTAAGTATTTTTCTCAGTCAACTTTGGTCAGGTTACTTCCACCGTCTGACGACTTACGACCGAATCAGGTCCTCCCCCCTCCGTACACTCCGGCACTAACGGGATTTACTTATAAAGCAAGGCTTTCACATTCTGTCTCCTGACTCCTGTCTCCTGACCGGTAAGATTTTCAGGATAGAATAAACTGTTGGCAAATGGAAAGGCAGGGTCTCCTGTGATGAGTGACGGTCCCAACGGCGACTTGACCTATGGGGGGAAAACAGGGCCGGAATGCGCCGGAATTAACGGTGCAGGCCCTCGGGCATACCCGGTGAACCTGGACCGCCTGCTGCTGGATACCGTGGAGCGGAACGGGTCCGACCTGCACCTGACGGCAGGGGCGCCCCCCGTGGTAAGAATCAGCGGTGATCTGGTTTTCCTGGAGTACCCGGTGCTTCGCCCCGCCGACGTGGAAAGCCTGCTGCTGCCAGTTCTGGACCAGCGCCACCGGAAAATGCTGGAGGAAAGCTGGGAACTGGACTTCTCCTACTCGCTTCCCGGCATCAGCCGGTTCCGGGGCAATATCATGCGCCAGAGGGGAAGCCTGGCCGCGGCCCTGAGGGTCATCCCCTATACCCCCCCGAAGATTGAAAACCTTAATTTGCCACCGGCCATCAGGGACCTGTGCTTTCTGCCCAGGGGACTGGTGCTGGTTACGGGCCCCACCGGCAGCGGGAAATCCACCACCTTGGCTGGCATTATAGACCTGATCAACCAGGAGAGGAACGTCAACATCGTTACCGTGGAGGAGCCCATAGAGTTCCTGTACCGACACAAAAAGTCCATCATCAAGCAGCGGGAGGTGGGCACCGACACCCACTCCTTCGCCGAGGCGCTGCGCCGGGCACTGCGCCACGATCCCGACGTGATCATGATCGGGGAGATGCGGGACCTTGAGAGCGTTTCCATCGCCCTGGCCGCGGCGGAGACGGGGCACCTGGTGTTTTCCACCCTGCACACCCAGACGGCTCCCCTGGCCGTCCACCGGATAGTAGACATATTCCACGAGCACCAGCGCAACCAGGTTCGCCAGCAGCTTTCCGACTCGCTGCAGGCGGTTATTGCCCAGCAACTGCTGCCTACCAAGGACGGAAAGGGGAGGGTGGTGGCCGTGGAGCTGATGCTGGCCACCACCGCGGTGCGCAACCTGATCCGGGAAGGCAAGGAGCACATGATTTATACCGCCATGCAGACCGGCAGGTCGGTGGGCATGCAGACCATGGACCAGTCCCTGGCCAGCTTGTGCGCCGCGGGAAAGATAAGCCGGGAGACGGCCCTCCTGCGCTGCGTGGACAGGGTGGAACTGGAGCGGCTGCTGCAAAAGGAGATGTTCGGCTACTCGGTATAGTTTTTTAATAAGGGGAACCATCTTTTTATGTCGGTGTTTTCTTACCAGGCAGTAGAGAAGTCAGGATCAGTGACCTCCGGGCAGCTGGAAGCGGAAAACGAGACGGCCGCCATCGGCAAGCTGCGCGGGCTGGGGCTTACGGTGCTGGAAATCGGCGAGGTCAAGCCCTCGCCCCTGAAAAACATGTTCCGGGTCCGCCGGAAGGTTAATCTGGGCGAGCTGGGCCTTTTCAGCCGGCAGCTGGCCGCCATGCTGGACGCCGGCATTCCCCTGACCAGGGCACTCTTCACCCTTGGCCGGCAGTCCGGCAATCCCGCGCTGCAGGATGCGGTGGAAAACGTCGCCCGCAGCGTGGAGGGAGGGATGGGCTTTTCCGATGCCCTGAAGGGTTACCCGGGCATATTCAACGATCTTTACGTGAATATGATTCAGGCCGGGGAAGTGGGGGGTACCCTGGAGGAGATGCTGAAACACCTTTCCAATCAGCTGGAAAGGGAAAAAAACCTGAGGGACCAAATCAGGACGGCCTCGATTTACCCTCTGCTGATTATTGTTTTCGCCGTGTCGGTACTGCTGATGATGTTGATTTTTATTGTCCCAACATTCGAAAAGATGCTGCCTGGTGAAGCGTACCTGCCGCTGCCCACCCGGATAGTTTTCGGTGCTTCGGCCTCAATACGGCAGTTGTGGTTCCTTTACATACTGGCCGGCGCCGGGATGGCCCTGGGTGTTCGCCGGTACCTGCGCAGCCCCGCCGGGAAGAGGGCCTGGAACGCAGTAAAATTCCGGCTCCCGGTTTTCGGATCCCTTTTTCACAAGGCGGCGGTGGCCAGGTTTAGCCGTACCCTGTCCACTCTCCTTTCGGGGGGCATCCCGGTTCTGCAGGCCCTGGATTCTGCGGGGCCGGCCTCGGGAAGCGGGCTGATGATGGAGGCTGTTGAATCCGCCGCAGAAAAGATCCAGGAAGGCAAAAGCATTGCGGGGCCCCTGGAGGAAAGCGGCCTTTTCCCGCCCATGGTGATCCAGATGGTGGCGGTGGGGGAGGAGACGGGAACCCTGGCCTTCCTCCTGGGCCGGGTGGCCGATTTTTATGAGTCCGAGGTGGCCTCCATAACCAAGAGCCTGACCTCCCTCATTGAGCCCCTGATGGTCATTGTGGTGGGCGTTTTGGTGGGGGGCATGGTGATTTCCATCTACTTGCCCATCTTTTTAGTGGTGACCCAGGCGGGGAGGTAACCATGAAAGCGGTAAAACGGGACAGTGACAATTTCCCCCAAGCCCGGGGCGGCTTCACTGTGATCGAGGTCCTGGTGGCCGTCACCGTTTTGCTGATCAGCGCCATAGCCTTCGTTCCCCTCTTCGTGTTCATTGCCGAGGGGTCCCAGGCCAACCGGGCCAGGCTGACGGCCGCCAACCTGGCCACCACCGCCGTGGAACAAATAAGGTCCATGCCTTACAACGAAGTGGGGACCGTTGGGGGCAACCCCCCGGGCGCCATCCAGCGGACCAGGACCGTTACCGTGAACGGCATGAGCTTTACCATAACCACCGATATCTGGTGGGTTGACGACCCCGGCGACGACCCGGCCATGGGAAGCGACCCGATCCCTTACGATTACAAAAGGGTCCGGGTAACCGTCAGCGCTCCGGGGCTCTTTAACGGGTCGGCCGCCGTTACCGCCGACCTGGACACCCTGGTTTCCCTGGAGGGGGAAGAAGAGGCCTTTCCGGGAGGGAACCTGCGGGCCGTAGCGATCCGCGGCTGGAGGACCAGTCCCGGCGACAAGGTTCCGGTGGAGGGGGTGCAGGTCGAGCTCACCTCGGGGCCGGACGCCCCCCAAAGCCTCTGGACCGACGATCAGGGCAGGGCGCTTTTCGCCGTTTTGGACGCGGGAACCTATACCGTGGAGGTTGACCCGTCGGGCATCGGGATGATGGTCTGCCCCGGCCAGTCCCCGGCCAGCAAGGGTGTGGCGGAAGGGGCGAATACCGAGGCCGAATTCGAGGTGGAGGTCCCCTGCCGCCTGGCTTTGGAACTAAAGGACGCTTTTACGGGGCTGCCCGTGTCCGCATCCGGGACGGCTATGCTTGACTCCCCCTTTAACGGCGGTGACCGCACGGTAAACTTCACCGCCGGGGCGGACGGGGTGGTCCCGAAAGAACTGTTCGGCAAAATCTGGCCGGTGGGGGACGGATACGCTGGCGTCTACGGGCTGCTGGTTACGGCCCGGGGGTACAAGACGTACAAACTTGAGGAAGCACCGGACCCGAAGTGGAGCGGGAGATTCAGCGGGCCGGGGGAGACCCGGGCCATCCCCGTGGCGCTGACTCCTACAGCCGCAGTAGGGGTAACGGACTCCGGCGGAAATCCGTTGCCCGGGGTGCTGGTGGAGGCTTTCTGCCGGACCTACACGTACAGCGGGTCCGCCTGGGCCTTCGCCGACGGGCCGCCGGTGTCGGGAACCACCGACCAGCAGGGGGTGTGCCGGCTTCCCCTGCCGGATAACGACCCGCCCCCGCCTATCCCGTCACCGCCGCAGGCCGGCAACACATACAGCCTTTATTGCGTCAGGGCTACCGCCATAGGCCGCGGAACGGTGGAAAAGCCGGATGCATTCTGGGTCCACGGGGAAGATCAATACGTGTCCCCGGGGGTTAAGATTCAATCATACATAATTATCTTTACCCAATAATGGGGCAGGTGTGGTGAAAGTGCCGGGGACGAGCCCTAAAAAGCTGAGAAGGACATATGAACACCCGGTCATCCGGCGCTTATCCCGGGACTTAATAAAAAGCCGGCCGGGCCTTGCCCTGGTAGATCTGCTGGTGGCCATGGCGCTGATGGGAATATCCCTGGCCATCACCTACCAGTATTTCTTCTACACCCGGGCCAGCTGGGAGAGGGCCGCGGCCGAGTCCCGGGCGGTCCAGGACGTCCGCCTGGCGCTGGGCAGAATGGAGCGGGAGGTGCGGGAGGCCCGTACGGCCACCGCCGGGGGCCGCCCGGTGGAGCTGGTTTCGGCCTCCCAGGTAAGGATTTACACCGACCTTCCGGGCACCGCCGACGGCCGGCCGGAAATGGTGGTTTACCGGGTCAGCGGCGGCTCCCTCCAGCGCGGCGTGGCCCCCCCGATAGGAAACGCCTTTCCATACACCTACGGAACTATTACCAATTGGCAGACGGTGTTGTCCCGGGTGGACAACAGCGATCCGTTTTCTGTGGACACCAGCGGGCAGAGGAACACCCTCACCGTCAACCTCCGGGTCAACGATGCACAGTCACCGCTGCGCCAGCCCGTTGAGGCTTTGGTGACGCTGGCGGTGCGAAGCCGGGGTGAGGCTGAATGAATGACTTGAAGAAAAGTATTCTTGCGGACCGAAGGGGCATTGCCCTGCCCCTGACAGTGGCCGTTATCGCCATTGTATCGCTATTGGGCGTTACGGGGGCCTACCTGGTAAACAGCCAGGGGACCATGGTCAGCCGCCATAAGAGGGGCCAGGACGCCCTGTTTTACGCCGAGGCCGGGGTAAACGAGTACCTGTGGCGGCTGAACAAAAATTCCAAGTTTTACAAAGAGGACGACGACTACGTTTTCGACGGGGGGGAACCCAGGGTGCACCACTACCGCGACGGGTTTTTCCAGTTCAGGATCACCCCTCCGGACACCGAGCACCCGGTGGTGACCATCACCTCCACGGGCTGGCCGGCCGCCGATCCCGGCAACAGGCGCACGGTCCGGGTTCAGGTGCACAAGCGGCAGTTTGTCCAGACTATTTACCTGACCGGTACTGAAAGTACCCCGGGTGGAGAAAAGGTGTGGTGGATCACCGGGGACGAAGTTTGGGGACCCCTGCACACCAACGGCGACCTGCACATAGACGGGGATCCGGTTTTCCACGGCCCGGTGACCTACTCCGGAAGCCTGGAGGTGAGAAGCGGCAGCCAACCCGTCTACGAGCAGGGAATAAGCCGGGTATCCCAGCTGGGGTTTCCGGCCTCAAACAACCAGTTAAAAACCCAGGCCCAGCTCAACGGCTATTATTACAACGGCCGCACCTGCATACTGCTGAACGGAGACCAGCTGACAATCAGCCACCGGGCCGGGATCCCGGTGACCAGGCCGCTGCCGCCGAACGGCGTCATCTACGTGGACGGAACCAGCGGGGACAAGTTCTGCCTGGACACCGGCAATGTGTTTGTTTCCGGCACCCTGAACGGCCGGCTGACCATCGCCTCGGCCAACGATATATACATCACCGGAAGGAACCCTACAGCCTTTGATTATGACACCGCTTCGGCCACTGGGGGAATAAAGTACAGCAATGCCGATTTTGATCCCGCCGACGGGAGCATCACCGACGACATGCTGGGGCTGGTGGCCGGCCGGTTCATAAGGATTTTGCATTATGACTGGCCCGACAATTCAACAGACAGGCGGACCCGGTATTATGCCGACAAAGGTGACGTCGCCCCCGGAAATATAACCATTCACGCCGCCCTCTTTGCCCTCAACCAGTGCTTTGAATTTGAGGATTATGACAGCGGGTCGTTAAAAGGGACGATCAACCTTACCGGGTCCATATCCCAGCGGTACCGGGGCGCGGTGGGGACATTTTCCTCATGGACAGGCGGCAGGCTTACCGGTTACAACAAGAATTACCGCCACGACCCCCGCATGAGATACGATACGCCCCCTCATTTCCTGGAGCCCACCAATGCCGGGTGGGAAGTAGTGAGCTGGCAAGAAACAACAAATCCATGAGCAATTATATGATTTACGAGGTGCTTTCAAACTGTTGTGTGGTCTTTTCAAAAAAAGAGGGGCGGTGGGCCTTGAGCTGGACAGCGTCGAGGCCAGGGCCGTAGAGCTGCGCGGCAGCCCCGCATCCCCCTGGCTGGCGTGCTGGGGCCGCGCGCCGCTGCCTCCCGGGGCAGTGTCGGACGGCATGGTGCTGCAGCCCGAGGCGGTGGCCGGGGTCCTGGGAAAACTGTGGTCCAGGACCGGCATGGGCTCCCGGGAGGTAATCCTGGGGTTGTTCAACCAGGCGGTGCTGGTGCGCATGGCCACTTTTCCAGAGGTTCAGGCGGGAAAAGTCGACCGGATGGTGCGCCTACAGGCCCAGGAACACATTCCCGTGCCCCTTAGCACGGTGGTGCTGGACCACGCGGTGATTGGAAAAGCACCCGGCGATCTGGGGAACGTCCTTGAAGTGCTCCTGGTGGCAGCCCGCAGGGACATGCTGAAATCGTTCCTGGCCGCCCTCGACGCAGCCAGGCTTAAGCCCCTGGAGATTGACGTTGCCCCGCTGGCACTGATCAGAAACCTTCCGCCCGGGGCCTCCAGGGGCACCGTGGCCATCCTTGACGTGGCCGTGGGATTCAGCAATTTGCTGGTTGTTTCCAGGAACGCGCCCCGCCTGGTCCGGCTGCTGCCGGTGGGCCTGCAGGGGGCTGCGGACCTGCTGGGCTGCACTCCCGACGACTTGGCCCCGGTTCCGGGGCATGGTGACCTGCGGGAAAAAAGCCCGAAGGCCGGGGGATATTCGCAGCCCGGCCCGGGTTTACTCCCGGAGGCGGCGCAAACGCCGGCCCGCACCCTGGAAGGCGGGCCTCATGCAGGCCCGGATCTGGGCCGGGAACGGCCGGACGATGCGCTGTCCGCCTGGGTCCGGAGCCTGGAGGGGGAAATCCGCTCCTCCATAGGATACTACCTGTCCCAGCCCGGGTCCGCCCCGGTGGAGGGACTGGTGCTGAGCGGCCGGGGAGCCAGGCTGGAGGGGCTGGCCGCCCACCTGCAGAGAAGGCTGAATATCCCCGTCGACGTGATGCAGCCCCTGCGGGGGATTAAACACCGGGAAGACCTGCCCGGGTTCCCGGCCGCCCCGGACTTCTCGGTCAGCGTGGGCCTGGCCCGGCGCGGACTGGAGGGGTGAGAGCATGCGCAGCATCAGCCTGCTGCCCCCGGAGATAAAGGCACAGAGACAGGCCCGGGTCCGGAGGACAAACTATGTAAAACGCGTCGGCATAGTATTTTTGGTGCTGCTGATGGTATACACCGGCGCCGGCCTGGCCACGCTGCACGCCAGGTCCAGGGTTGCAAGCCTGCAGGACCGGCGGGCCCTCCTGGAAAAGGAAATAGCCGGGTTCAGGGAATACGTGGCCATGGAGGACCGGATAAGCGTTCTGGACAAGCTGATTAAACAGGCTGTGGGCGGCAGCCCGGACTGGGCCTCCCTGCTTGCCGACATAAACCGGAACATGCCCCCCGGCGTTTGGCTGACGGATTTCAGCGGATCTTCGGGAGCCCGCTCCAAGAAGGCGGAAGCCGGAAAGGTCGGGCAGGAACCGGCAGCCCGGACGGCAAGCCCCCAGGCAGGATCCGGGCAGGGGCCCAAGCCTGCCGGGGCCCAGGGAGAGCTGGTTATCCGGGGGTGGACCTTCGATCAGCCGTCGCTGGCCCTCTGGCTGGAAGAACTGCGCGGCGTATCCGGTCTCTCCGAGGTTAGGCTGCAGTTTGCCAGCAGGGAGACCGTGGAAGGCAGGTCCATGATCAAGTTCGAGATTAAGGCCGGGGTACAGGCCCAGCCGTCCCCTAAGCCGGCGCCCGAAAGGGGTGGCCAGTGACCTTGGGGAAGAAAGCCGATACCAGGGATGTATTGATATTTTTTATAATGGCGACGGTTCTGGCGGGCATGATCTTCCTGATTTACAATCAGCTGATGGCGGCCCGCGCGGCGTACGGCAGCCTGGCCGCGGAGCAGGCGGCCCTGTCCAGGGACCGGGACAGGCTTGATCAGCTTGTCTGGCTGAAGAACCGGGCCGGGGAAATGAAGGAGCGCGTGGCCAGGTTCGATCACATGATGCCCCGGGAGCCGGAGGAGCACTCCCTGCTGGATGACGTTAGGGCCGCGGCCAACAGCTGCGGCGCTCAGCTGGCCCAAATCCGGCTGGAGGAAAGGGTGAGCGGCCAGGGATACGTCGAGATGCCCTTTAAGGCCACCTTCGAGGGGAGGTATCACAACCTTGCCAGTCTGCTGGAAGAGATCAAAAAGGGCCCCCGGGCGGTGCGCATAGATGAGGTGAAGATGGGAAAAGGGCAGAGGGATTTGCCTTATATCCGCATGGAAATCACTGCCAGTGCCTTTTACGCCTCCGGGCGCGGGACGCCTGACCGGGACAAACCGGGGACATAAGAAGGAGTGCTGAGGTTTGAAACTTGACTTAAACCAGCCGGTGAAAATAGACCGGGAAAAAATTAGGCGGCTGTTGAGGGAAAGGGCCCACGTCATTTTGGGAGGGGCGGTGCTGGCCCTGGCGGTAGGGGTGGCGGTGTTTTTCATCTTCCTGGGGGCGGGGAAAAATGATCAGCCTGCGGTCCAGGGCAGCCCAAAGGCGTCAGAGAACACCCCCTCGGTGCTGCCGGAAACCAGGCGGTCCGATCCCGCCGACCGGCCCCTGGCGGCGGAAAAGAACCAGGCCAGGGACCCCTTCGCCGGGCCCATGGCCCTCAAGGGGATCATCCGGGGCGGGACAAATGACACGGCCATCATAGAGGTGGGGGGAGCCACCTTCGTCGCCGGAAAGGGATCATTAATCGCCGATACCTGGACGGTGGCGGAAATCAGCAGCACCTGCGTAACGCTGAAGGCGGGAGACCAAAAGGTCAAGCTGGAATTCGGCGGCAGGTCCAAATCCGAGAAGATGAAGTCCGATGGTGCCCAGGAGGCCAAAAAGACGGAAAACACCGGTGCGGATAACCGGGAAGGCGGGGGGGTGGCGGCCGGTGGTGCGAAGAATGCTGAGAGCGGCCGGTAAAGTGCGCGGGGAAGCGGGGCTTCTGGCCCGGGCAACGGCCCTGGCCCTGCTTTTTACCCTGGCGGCCTTAGCCTGGGCTCCCGGAAAGGCTTGCGCCGATAGCGGGCAGATATCCCTGGACGTCAGGGAGGCGGATATCCGGGACGTGCTTTCAGCCCTGGCCGTGGAGATGGGCGTTACCGTGATACTGGACGCCAAGCCGGTGGAGATTACCTTCAAGGCGGAAAATATATCTCCGCAGCAGGCCCTCAACCTGATCATCCAGAGCAAGGGGCTGGCCTCGGTTCAGAAGGACAACATCATCGTGGTGGGGGAACCGGGCAGACTCCATGGAAGCTATTTCAGCGAGATGATCTTGACCAGGTTCGACACATACTACGTTGCGCCGGACCAGATAAAGGGGCTCATCTCGAGCCTGGGGCTGAATATCAAGGTGCTTTCCATGGAAGCCAACCCGGGTGCCATCTGGGTTCAGGGCACCGCCCAGTCCCTGCAAAAGGTCAGGGAACTGGTCAACGCCGTGGACCTGAAGGAAAACCACCAGCTGGCCCTGCTGGAGTACAGGACGGTCACCGTCAGCCAGATCCCGCCCGCGAGGGCGGTGGAGCTGCTGGCCGGCGCGGGGGTGAAGCTGGAGCATTACATAGTCCTTAACAACCAGTTACTGGTGTTCGAAAAGAGGCTCTTTCCCCGCTGGGCCGAAATTGAAAGACTGATTGCCAAACTGGACACGCTGAATTCCCGGAAGGAAAAGGCCTTCGTATACCAGCTGAAAAACGTCTCGGCCAGGGATGCCGCGGCCCGGCTGAAGCTGTTTGACTTCGGAAGCGGCAATGAGATAAAAACCGTCACCTACAACAACGACAACCTGGGCCGGGAGCTGCTGGTCATCTGCCCGCCCTACCTGGAGGGGCACGTCCGGGACGCCCTGTCCAGCATTGACCTCACCCGGGAGAGGATCAGGGCGCCCATCGCCTCCGCCAAGGGCAAGAATTCATACGACAGCCTGAACGGCAAGCGCAGCCTGCTCAGCGAACTGAGCGGGGTCTCCATAATCAACATGCACATCTCCGGGAACCTGTCGGGAGACTATGACAATCCCGCTTACGTCCTCTGGGCCGAGGAGTCGCCGGACAAGATCAAGCTGCTGCAGGACCTGGCCTCCGGCCTGCCCTCCGAGGCGGGGGAGGAAAGCTAAGAAGAGTGAGACGATGACTGATAAATTCGGGGCTCGCTAAAGGCAGGTTGAAAGCTTTGGATCTCAATCAGGGGAAAAATCTTCTGGGTCATTACCTGGTGGAGAGCGGGGTGGTCACCCCCGAACAACTGGAGGAGGCCCTGCGGTATCAGAATTCGGAAGGCGGAAAGAGGGGGCTTTTGGGAGAGATCCTGATCCAGCTGGGATACTGCACCGAGGAAGACATCGGCCGGGCACTGGCCTGGCGGGCCGGGGTGCCGTACCTGACCCTGGGGGGCTTTCGGGTGGACGGTGCCGCCACCAACCTGATCAGCACCGAGAACGCCCGGCGGTACAGGGCGCTGCCCCTGGGCTTCGACAGCGGCCGGTTGCTGGTGGCGATGAAAAATCCCAACGACATCATTGCCATTGACGACCTGCGGATCCTGACTGGCTACGACATCCAGCCGGTGGCGCTGCCGGACAGCGAACTGGAGGCCGCCATCGAGAGGACCGCCCGGAGCAGTGCCGACGTGGAGCAGGCGCCGGAGGAGGAGAAGCCCGAAGAGGCGCTCCCGGCCCTGGAGGAGGCCAACGAAAAGCCCGCCGTCCAATTGGCCAACCAGATACTGAACCAGTCCGTCCGGGCCGGGGCCAGCGACGTGCATATCGAGCCTCAGGAAAAAACCTTGCGGGTGCGCTTCCGCATCGACGGGGTGCTGCACGACGTGATGCATCCCCCCCGGCATCTGCATCCGTCTCTGGTTTCCCGGATCAAGGTGATGGCCAACATGAACATCGCGGAGCGCCGCGCACCACAGGACGGGCGCATCACCATCCGGGTGGACGGCAAGGCCGTGGACGTCCGGGTGGCCTCGCTGCCGGCGGCCTACGGCGAAAAACTGACTCTGAGGCTGTTGGACCGCACATCCCGGATCATTACCCTGGAGGACTTGGGGTTTTCCCCGGACATCCTGGAAAAGTACAGGGGGCTGATGAGCCTGCCCTACGGCTTCATACTGGTCACCGGCCCAACCGGGAGCGGCAAGTCCACCACCCTGTACGCCACCCTGTCGGTGCTGAATTCAGTGGACAGGAACATTATTACCGTGGAGGACCCCATTGAGTACAGGCTGGACGGGCTGAACCAGATCCAGGTAAACCCCCGGGCCGGCCTGACATTTGCCACCGGGCTCAGGTCCATACTGAGGAACGACCCGGACATCATCATGGTGGGGGAGATAAGGGACCGGGAAACCGCCCGCATAGCGGTGGAGTCCGCCCTGACGGGCCACCTGGTGCTTTCCACCCTGCACACCAACGACGCCGCCGGGGCCATCACCCGGCTGGGGGACATGGGCATCGAGCCCTTTTTA
>DYET01000040.1 GCA_020725625.1 Desulfovirgula sp.
ATCCGCAAGGCCCTGGCAGAATTGAGGTACCATTTAAGACGCAACTTTGTTGCGTACCAGTCTCATCGGAAAAAGAAGTTGATGTTTCTGGAATCCGGATAATTGTCAAGGTTCAGGAATTAATTTACGCTGTAGTGCTAATAACCAATAACTAAAAAGTAATTACTTACAGCTGCAATAGGCTGGTTGCCAGTTGCTAGTGGCTGCTTTTTCAAGCTTTCGCCCTGCGAATATTTTCGGCTTTATCGGTGAATAAAATACCTTCCAGGTGATCTATTTCGTGTTGAAAAACCCTGGCCGCGAACCCTTCGGCCCTGATTTCGGTTTCCTGGCCGGCCCGGTTCAGCCCCTTCACCATGACTGCCGCCGCCCTTTTGACATCCCCCACCAGGCCGGGGATGCTCAGGCAGCCCTCCACATCCGTGACTTCACCCTCGGCCCCGGTAATCACCGGGTTTATCAGCTCGACCAGCCCCTCGCCCGCATCCACCACGATAACCCTCTTGGAAACGCCTATTTGGGGCGCGGCCAGCCCCACGCCCTTGTATGCGTACATGGTGTCGCGCATATTGTCCAATAACTTGATGATGTTGGCGGTGATTCTGGGCACTTCCCTGGCCCGTTCCCGTAAAACCTCGTCACCGTCTTCCACCACCTTATAAACGGCCAATACAGTCACCCTTCCATGTCAGGAGTCAGAATTTTTGCCCCTCATGCCGCTAAAGCGGCACCACGAACAATGAAAATTCGGGGCCTTACATTAAATTCTGCGGGTCGATGTCCACCACCGCGGCCGTCCCGCTCCCTGTTTTTTCCCGGACCAGGTCCATGGCCGACTGCAACAGGGCGCGCAGTCTGTTGCCGCTGGCTGACTTGACAATAATGTGATACCGGTACCGGTCTTTAATCCTGGACAGGGGCGCCGGGGCGGGCCCCAGGATTTCAACCCCCCCTCGTCCCGGGGGTTCCCCGGCCAGGCCGGTCATGGCCGACACCCATTCTTCCGCCAGGTCCCTGACCTCCCCCTCGTCCCCGCCGGTCACCAGCACCCTGGCCAGCCTGGTAAAAGGTGGATACCCAAGGGACCTGCGGACCCTCATCTCCTGCGCATAAAAACCCGCATAGTCGTGCCGGGAGGCCAGGACGATGGAGTAGTGTCCCGGAGACATGGTCTGAACCAGGACTTCTCCTCCCAGGTCCCCCCTGCCGGTGCGTCCGGCCACCTGAGCAACCAGTTGAAATGTTCTTTCGGCCGAGCGGAAGTCCGGCATGTGGAGAGATATGTCGGCATTTATCACGCCCACCAGGGTAACCCGGGGTATGTCCAGGCCCTTGGCCACCATCTGGGTGCCAATCAGCACGTCGGCTCCGCCCTCCCTGAAAATCCCCAGCAGCCGTCCGTGTGATCCCTTTCTACCGGTGGTGTCGCTGTCCATGCGCAGGATCCCGGCGCCCGGAAAAATTCTTTTAACCTCTTCCTCTACCTTTTGGGTGCCTGTGCCGAAGTGCTCAACCAGACCGCTGCCGCATTCCGGGCAGAACCCCCTGGCGGGGGCGGTGTGATTGCAGTAATGGCAGCAAAGGCGGCCGCTGGCATGGTAGGTCAGCGAAATGTCGCAGTGCGGACATTTCATCACCAGGCCGCACTCCCTGCAGACCACCAGGGTTGCGTAACCCCTCCTGTTCAAAAACAGGATCACCTGCTCCTTCCGGGCCAGCCTGTCCCCGACGGCGGAGGCCAGCCGGCGGCTGAGGATGCCGGAGTTCCCCGCCTTCAGCTCCTCCCGCAGGTCGATTATCCTGACCTCCGGCATGGGCCTGGCCTCCACCCTCCTGGCAATGGTCAGTAGTTTGTACGGCCCTCCGGGTTGTGCCCGGTGGTAGGACTCCACGGAGGGGGTGGCGCTGCCCAGGACGGCCACCGCCTCGAACTGTCCGGCCAGCCTGAGGGCGACGTCCCGGGCGTGGTAGCGCGGGGTCTCGTCCTGCTTGTATGAAGGCTCATGCTCCTCGTCCATGACGATCAGCCCGGGGCCGACCAGGGGGGCGAAGGCCGCCGACCTTGTCCCCAGGACCACCGGGGCAACGCCGCAGGCTATGCGGGCCCATTCGTCATATCGTTCCCCGTCGGACAACCTGCTATGCAGCACGGCCACCCGGTCCCCGAAACGCCCCTTGAAGGCCGACACCATCTGCGGGGTCAGAGCAATTTCCGGCACCATCACCAGCGCCTGCCTCCCCGCGGCCAGAGTATGGGCAATGGCCCTCAGGTAGACCTCCGTTTTTCCGCTGCCGGTAACCCCGTACAGCAAAAAAACCTCCCTTTTGTAGCTGTCCACGGCCTTCTTTATGGCTTCAAGGACGGCCGCCTGTTCCCGGGTCAGCCTGAAACCGTCCCCTTCAGCCACCTCCCCCGCCGGGTACGGGTCCCGCCGGACTTCAATTTCCCCGTAGCGCAAAAGGCCTCCGGCAACCAGTTTATCCACCACTGCCACCGAGGCTCCCGAGGCCGCAGCCAGTTCCTTGCGGGACATGCCCGGATGGGCCAGGGCGGTTGTCCAGACCGCCTTGCTCTTGGCAGCCCGCCCGAAGGACGGGTCTCCCCCGGCGGGAACGGCGGGATAAAGTCCCTTCACCTTTTTGGGCCCCGCACCCTGTATCCTGGGCCAGATAACGGCCTGCAGGGCGGAAACGACCGGGCACAGGTAGTAGCCCGCCATCCACCTGGCAAGTTCCATCTGGCCGGGCGTAAATACCGGCCCTTCGTCAATTATATCCCTGATCTCTTTAATTTCCATTTTCTCCGGCAGACATTCGGGAGCAGGGCCCAGGCCTGTAACATACCCCGGGACCGACCTTCTGCCAAAGGGAACCAGCACCCTGCTTCCCACCTTGATCTTTCCGGCCATCCCGGCGGGCACCGCATAGTGGAAGCCACGGTCGATTTTCCTGGCGGCAACTTCTACCAGCACCTCTGCAAACAGACACTTATCCATGGCTACCTCGAATACGTGAACCGTCACGGTAATTATATCAAAAACTGTACCGGGTTCCCGCGGAGTAAAGAACAAAGGCCCGGGGCAAGACTTCCGAAATCATTTTCAGCGCCATAAACCCGGTGCAGTGCATGGGGGCGATTAGTTCCGGGCTCAGCCGCGCCAGGTCGGCTGCCGTCCTCTTTATCTTATCCTCCGGGGCCCCGGAAAGGTGGAACCCTCCCAGTACGGCATGCACTTTTTCCGCCCCGGTCAGTTCAACGGCCCGCCCGACGGTGTTCACAACGCCTGCATGGGCACAGGCGGTGAGAACGACCAGGCCCTTTCCGGAAACATTGAAGGCCAGGCTCAGTTCCCCGGCGAAGTCATCCTGTTCGGCCCTCCCGTTCCTCTCTACCATCAGCAGCGGCGATCCCTGCTCAAATTCGGTCACCCTTGGAATGGGACCGATTACCAGGACGCCGGGAAGTATTTCCAGAGGCCGGCTTATTTCCCTGATTTCAAAGCCGGCCGCCTCAACCTGCGCCGGATCCAGCCTGCCGATGTCGAGTCTGACTCCCGGGGTACAGATATACCTCCTCAAAAAGGCCTCTTTTCCTACATAAAGAGGAATCGGCAGCCTCTCACCCGAAATCATGCCGGCCACTGTCTTAAGCCCGCCGTAATGGTCAAAGTGCCCGTGGCTCAGCACCGCCGCCTTAATCCCCGAAAGATCCAGGCCCATGGCCTCCACGTTGCGGGCCGCACCCTCCCGGGACACCCCGAAATCCATCAACATGGCGTTTCTTTCCCCGGCGGCGCTGACCTCGATATAAAAGGCCAGCCCGTGTTCGGCGACCAAGTGCGGCGGCAGTCCCGCCTCCTCCCCGGCCTCCGGCCGGAGAAACCTGTACCTCTGCACATTTTTTTCGGGCATCAGCAGCCCGTCGTAATAATTGTCGATAACAACCGTTATCTTCACCTCATCGGCTAAAGCCGGCACCGCCGCGCCTACCATGCAGGCACCTCCATTGGCTGCGTTTATTTTATTATAGCACGGTTTTTAGCCGTTTCCTGCACTTATGCAAGATCCGGAAAAAATGTGTTGACTTAATCAATATTTGAATTTAAATTATATTTAGACATATATACTACAAAGGTAGTAAAAATTTCCGCCAACGGGGGACTGCAAATTTGCCCGACAACCTCTCCAGCGAACTGGTCAAGTCGTTCTCCTACCTGGGCCTCACCAACTACGAGGCCCGTGCCTACATCGCCTTGCTCCAGCGCCACCCGGTTAACGGCCACGAGATCAGCCGCATGTCCGGGGTGCCGGGGCCGAAGATTTACGAAACCCTGGGGAGGCTGGCCGTCAAGGGCCTGGTGACGCCCCTACAAACCGACCCGGTTACCTATGAGCCCCTCCCGTACGCCGAATTTCTCAAGTACAAGCAAGGCGAGCTGAACAACAACATCCGGTTCCTGCAGGAGAACCTCGGCAAGCTGGTGACCACCGAAAGCCCGCATATGGTCTGGCGCATCACCGGCTACGGCGCCCTCATGATCAAGGCCGCTGAAATAATTGACAAAAGCGAGAGGGAAATCCTGGCTAGCTTCTGGGAAGACCAGGCCGGGGATATCGCCGGTTCCCTGGCCAGGGCGGTAGCCAGAGGCGTAAAAGTGAACAGCATGCAGTTCGGGCCCGGCATTATCAACGTGGGCACGGTGTTCAGGCATGTCCTCCTGGACACTATTTACCAGAGGCACGGCAACGAGATGATCCTGGTAGCGGACAATAACTGCGGCTTCTTTATGAACCTGATGCCCGGGGGCGAATGGGAAGGGTACTGGACCGCCAATCCCGGGGTAATCAGGATGGTCACCAACTACATAAGGCACGACATTTACGTCAACAAATTGATTGACAGGTTCCGGGAGATAATTTTTGCGGAGTACGGACCCCAGCTGGAAGGCCTGATCAACCTTGATTGATCTTATCCTGAGAACTTTGCGGGTCAGGAGACAGGAGACAGAATGTAAAAGCCTGCCTTGTAAGTAAAACCCCATCAGTACAGGAGGGTACGGAGGGGGTGGATTCCAAAGCCGAGCGGATGTTCCGGAGGTTGTTATCCGGCTCTTGGCGACTGGAGCATACGGAATGCCGGCAAGGCCGCAGGACATTTTGGAGGTTGGACGCCTGAGGTCGGAAATCGGAACCGAGGAATTGGCCTATGGCCAATTCCAACAA
>DYET01000041.1 GCA_020725625.1 Desulfovirgula sp.
ACTAAATCTTGACGCAGACCTTCAAGTGGTTTTCCTTGCCTTTGTTACAATTTCTGTGCTATAATTCAATAGCCAAAATTTAAATGTTTTGGCCTTTGTAATTCCCCCCGCTCTACCTTCGTGGTAGGGCCTTGGTCCGAGGGGAGGAGGTGAAGAGGGGTGCGCAAGTACGAGACCGTATTTATCCTGCGTCCGGATCTGGACGAGGAGAGGAACGCGGAACTGGTTGAAAAGTTCAAGTTGCTGGTCGAAGATAACGGCGGGGAAATAGTCAGCCTCGACAAGTGGGGAAAGAGAAGGCTGGCCTATGAAATCAACCACGTCAGGGAAGGGTTCTACGTGGTTTCCAAATTCAAGGCCGAATCCGCGGTGGCCAGCGAAGTGGACCGTGTTTTTAAGATATCGGACGACGTCATGCGCCACATCATCGTCCGGGAGGACGAATAGGGGCCAGACGGGCAGGAAGGCGGCAATCAACAGAAAAACGCCAGGGCGGTGCTTTTATGTATAACAAGGTGATACTGATCGGCCGGTTGACGGCGGACCCGGAACTCAGGTTTACCCCCTCGGGGGTGCCTGTGGCCAGGTTCACCCTTGCGGTTAACCGCCCCTTCAATAACAAGCAGGGAGAGCGGGAAACCGATTTCATCGATGTGGTGTTGTGGAGGGGGTTGGCCGAAACCTGCGCCAACAACCTGAAAAAGGGTTACATGGTGGCAGTGGACGGGCGCCTGCAAATCCGGTCCTACGACGACAGCCAGGGGGTTCGGCGCAAGGCCGCCGAGGTGGTGGCGGACAACGTGCGCTTCCTGGACCGCGGCCGGGACTCCCAGTACGGCCAGGCGGCCGCCCAGCGTTCCGGCGAGGACGAACTCAGCGAGGTTCCCTTCACCGAGGACGATTTGCCCTTCTGAAGGCCGGCTGCCTGGGGTCCGGCTGCCGGAGGCAATTAGGCAAGGAGGAATAAAAAATGAAACGCGAACGGGGCCGCAGGGGCAAAAAGAGAGTCTGCGTCTTCTGTGTCGATAAGCTGGAGGGCATTGACTACAAAGACGTGCCCCGGCTAAAAAAGTTCATCACTGAGAGGGGAAAAATACTGCCCCGCAGGATTTCAGGAAACTGTGCCCGGCATCAGCGCCTGCTGACCACGGCGGTGAAAAGGGCCAGAATAATAGCCCTGCTACCTTTTACAGCAGACTAAAAAAGGGGAACCGAGGTTCCCCTGAATTATTTCTGGAGCGCCTCCGCCTGCCAGGAAGGCCAATAAATGACAGAATTCAGGGGAGGAAAAAAGAGATTAACTGCAGAATAGATTTATGGTTTTGAAGGTATGCGGAGGGAAGATCATGGTTCCTGGCGTTAACGAACCCGAAGTTGCCAAGAACATCACGGTGGTGGAATGGTTAAAAGCCGACCTGATCACATCGCTTTCCGCCCTGTACAAGAGCATGCTGAGGGGGAGCGAAGAAAGGCTCCTGGACGCCCTTTCGGGAATTATTGTCACCTGTTACGTGCTGGGCCGGCGGATGGGCCTTACTTTTTCCAGAATTGACGTGGCGGTGGAGTCCAAACTAAGGCAGGGCATCGAGGAGTCCCACGAGGTAGAAAAATGGTACGGCGATTTGACCATGCTTTTAACCTACCTGGTGGACAGGAAGAGGTGATTCTTTGTCTGCCAACGGCAAAAACAGGAAACTGATCGATTTTTGCCTGTTCAGCGCGGCGGCGGTAATTCCCGCTCTGGGATGGGTTTATTTTCCGCCGGTTGCCCCTGTGGCGGCGCTGTTTATTCCCGTTGCCCCCGCCGTGCTGGTCCGAAGACAAGACCTCAGATACGGCGTGGCTTTGCTTTTTCTGATGGCAGCCGTTCTCTCCGCCGTTACCGCCAAGCCGAGCCTGGCCTTGCTGCTGACTCTCCAGACCGGCCCGCTGGGTCTTTTGCTGGGGCTTTTGTTCAAGAACCGGGTGCCCTCGGGAAAGGCCCTTACGGCCGCGGTTTCCTTTTCCCTGGCCGTTTCCCTGGTAATCTTGCTTGCCGGCTGCCTAATGACCGGGTCGAACCCCTTTGTGCTCAACGACAGGCAGCAGTACGTGTTTGAGCAGGAGCGCAGGCTGCTGTACCAGATGTTCGGCCAGGGCGGAAGCGCCGGACAATTGGATCCGGCTACCATGAAGGAACTCGAGGCGGTCATCAACCGGGTGGAGGCCCTTTGGCCGGTGCTGGCCGTGGCCTCGACGCTGATCTGGTTTATGGTTTCGGCCGGCGCCACCTACTGGATCACCCGGCGGGTGATGGCCAGGTTCGGGTACGAGGTCCCCGCCGCCATTCCCTTCAGCAACTGGAGGCTGCCCTGGTATGTTATCTGGGGGGTAATTGCCGGGCTGGGCCTTCTGCTGGGCGGGGACCAGTTCCGCTTACAGGGCCTGGCGGCGGCCGGCAAGGTTGTTTTATGGGTGACGGGCTTTATTCTTTCGGTAATCGGGGCGTCGGTGCTGGCCTTTTACCTGCGGCGCTGGAAACTGGCCTGGCCGCTCAAGCTTTTGGGAGTAATCATCATGGCCGTCTACCTGCCCGTTACGGCGGGAATGCTGGTGGCCGTGGGAATAATCGACTCCATTTGGAATATTCGCCGGCTCATCCCGGAAGGCCGGACGCCGGAGGAGGAAAATAAAAAGTGAAGGTAGTGCTTTTACAGGACGTCAAGGGACAGGGCAAAAAGGGCGACATCATCAATGTGGCCGAGGGGTACGCCCGCAACTTCCTGCTGCCCAGAAAGCTGGCCGTGGAGGCTTCTGAAGCCAAGTTGAAGGAAATTTCCCAGCAAAAGGCGGCCCAGGAAAGAAAGAAAATAAGGGAAGAAGAGGAAGCCAGGGCCGCCGCCGCCCGGTTGGAAGGGGTCCGGGTGCGTGTGCCGACAAGGGTGGGGGAAGGCGGAAAACTTTTCGGTGCCGTGAGCAGCAAGGACATCGCCGAAAGCCTGGCCCAGCAGCACCGGATTGATCTGGACAAGAAGAAGATAGTGTTGAAGGAACCGATAAAAACCCTGGGCGATCACCCGGTGACCGTGAAGCTCCACCCTTCGGTCCAGGCAACCGTAACCGTGGTGGTGGAAAGCAGGTAAAACAGGGGGTTGTGGAAAACCCCGGCGGTTCAACAACCGGCCCGGTCAATTTTCCAGGCTATGGCAGGAAGGGGTGTGACAAGAAGGTGTTCCTGGAAAAAGTGAAGAGCGGTTCCAAAAAAAGACCCGGCAAAAAATTTTCCGGAGAAGGCCAGCTGGCCAAGCAGGTTAACGCTCTCTACGGGATGGTGTCCAGCCTCTACGGGTCGGACAAGCTCGTTTTGCGGGCAGGGAAGCTAAACGCCCTGCAGTTGATGAGATCGGACAGGCTGGAAGAAAAGGTGCTGGCCCTGCAAAAGCTGATTCTTGAGGACCCCACGTTGGACGTTCTCCCGTCCCCCGAGGAAATCCCGGAAATCCTCAGGCAGCTGGAGGACGAGATTGCCGACATTGTCGCCCGGCGCACGGTAGAGGACGAGATTGAGAGAAGGGTCAGCGAGAAACTCCAGCTGCGTCACGAGGACTACGTTCGGGAGATCAGGATGCAGGTGGTCAAGGAAAACGCCGGCACCGAAAACGCCCAGACCCTCAAAAAACTGGCTGTGCTGGAAAAGTTGGAACAGAGGAAGCTGTCCCGGTCGGCCATGGAAGTGCTCCGCCCCGCCTGCTTCGACGAAATAATTGGCCAGGAGGGGGCGATAAAGGCCATCATGGCCAAGCTCACCTCTCCGTACCCGCAGCACGTCCTGTTGTACGGTCCGCCGGGGGTGGGAAAAACAACGGCTGCAAGGCTGGCCCTGGAAGCGGCCAGAGGCCGGAAGGGATCTCCCTTCGGCAGCGACGCTCCCTTTGTGGAAGTGAACGGCACCACTCTGCGCTGGGACCCCCGGGAAGTAACCAACCCGCTTCTGGGTTCGGTCCACGACCCGATTTACCAGGGAGCCCGCCGCGACCTGGCGGAAGGGGGTATTCCCGAGCCCAAGCCCGGCCTGGTTACGGACGCCCACGGCGGGGTTCTTTTCATAGACGAAATCGGGGAAATGGATCCCATCCTGCAGAGCAAGCTCCTCAAGGTTCTGGAGGACAAAAGGGTGTTCTTCGATTCGTCCTACTACGACCCACACGACCAGAACGTTCCCCGGTACGTAAAAAAACTGTTTGAAGAGGGAGCCCCGGCCGATTTCATTCTCATCGGCGCCACCACCCGGGACCCGTCCGAAATCAACCCGGCCATCCGGTCCCGCTGCGCAGAGGTGTACTTTGAGCCCCTGACCCCGGCCGACATCAGGGCCATTATCCTGCAGGCCCAGGACAAGCTGGGTGCGGCCATGGACGAATCGGTGGCCGAAATCATCAGCCAGTACACCGTGGAGGGCCGCAAGGCGGTAAACATACTTTCCGATGCCTTCGGGCTGGCATGCTACAATCGCCGGAACTGTGAAGGCGAAATAAGGATCACTCCAGAGGATGTATACGAGGTCATCCAGTGGAGCCGCCTGGCTCCGTACGCGCCGGGCAGGGCCTCGGAAAAAGCCGAGGTGGGCAAGGTCTTCGGGCTGGGGGTGTACGGTTTTCTCGGATCGGTGCTGGAGATAGAGGCCATTGCCTTCCCCGCCCGGGAAAAGGGCAAGGGGAGCATACGGTTCAACGACACAGCGGGCAGCATGGCCAGGGACTCGGTATTCAACGCGGCCTCGGTAATCAGGAAGACTACCGGCGAGGACCTGTACAACTACGATGTCCATGTCAATGTGGTCGGGGGAGGGAGGATTGACGGCCCCTCGGCCGGGTTGGCCATCTTCCTGGCGTTATACAGCGCCGTGCAAAACAAGCCTATTCCCCAGGATCTGGCCGTAACCGGAGAACTCTCCATACAGGGCAAAGTCAGGGCGGTGGGGGGTATCCCGGAAAAGATATACGGGGCCGACAGGGCCGGAATCAAAAGGGTACTGGTGCCCCAGGACAACGCCAAGGACCTTCCGGTCAGCCTGAAGGGGATAACCGTGACCCTGGTGTCTTCAGTTGAAGAGGTTTTGCAGGCCCTCTTCAACTCTCCCTCAGTGATTAACTGATAAATAGACGTAAATAGACGCGACGGGTGTGATGGCCTTGACGGACAAAGTGCCGCCGCAGGATATCGATGCGGAACAGTCGGTGCTGGGTGCCCTGTTTGTGGACCGGGAAGCGCTGTACAGGGTTTCCCGCTTTTTACGGCCCGAGGATTTTTACCGGGAGGATCACCGGCTGATTTACAAAACCATTCTTGACCTGGACGAGGCCGGCGTGCCCCCGGACCTGATCACCGTCACCGACAGACTGAGGCAGCAAGGCGACCTGGAGAAGGTGGGAGGGGCGACATACGTGGCCTTCCTGGCCGGCATGGTGCCCACGGCGGCCAACGCCGATTACCACGCCAGGATAGTGGAGGAAAAATCCCTTCTCCGCAGCATTATCTCCATCGCCAACCGCATTGCCGGGATGGGTTATGAAGGCGGGGAGGAGGCAGACAGGCTCATCGACGAGGCCGAAAGGATGCTGCTGGAACTGGGGGTTAGGCGGTCGTCCTCGGTCTTCAGCCCCATGGACCGGGTCCTGGTTGAGATCTTCCGGCTGATCGAAGACCGGTTCCGGAACAAGGGAAAAATAAACGGGGTGCTCACCGGCTTCGCCGACCTGGACAGGATTTGCTGCGGTCTTCAGCCGGGGGACCTGATCATAGTGGCCGGGAGACCGGCCATGGGTAAAACCAGCTTCGGGATGACGGTGGCTCACCAGGCTGCCCTGAACAACCGGGTTCCCACCGCCGTTTTCAGCCTGGAAATGTCCAAGGCCCAGCTGGTCCAGCGGGTGCTCTGCGCCGAGGCCATGGTGGACATGCAGAAGGTGCGCAGCGGAAACCTCAGCGAACTGGACTGGAACAAACTGACCGAGGCCGCCGCCAGGCTGGCCGGTATACCTCTATACATTGACGACTCGCCGGGTCTTTCGGTGCGGCAGGTCAGGGCCAAGGCAAGGCGGCTGAAGGCCGAGAAGGGCCTGGGCCTGATCGTCATCGACTACCTTCAGCTGATGCAGGGGACCTCCCGGGCCGAAAACCGCCAACAGGAGATAGCCGATATTTCGCGGTCCCTGAAAGCCCTGGCCAAAGACCTCGATGTTCCCGTGGTCGCCCTTGCCCAGCTCAGCAGGTCGGTGGAGCAGCGGGACAAGAAGAGGCCAATCATGTCCGACCTCCGGGAGAGCGGGAGCCTTGAGCAGGACGCAGATATAGTGATGTTCATCTACCGGGAGGAGTATTACAAGCCGGAAACCGAAAAGAGGGGCATCGCCGAAATTATCGTGGCCAAGCAGAGAAACGGCCCCACCGGGTCGGTGGAGTTGGCCTTTTTGAAGGAATATACCAGGTTCATGAATCTGGCCAGGGAGGCCGAGATTGGGCAGGCGGAGTAAAGCGGCCGAGAGAGGCCCCGGAAACCCAGGCAACACTGCAGACCCTGCAAAAGGCACCCTGCAACGGCAGGGGGGGCAGTGTGTCAATGGACTGAGAAAATGTCACCCGAAAACACGTTTATCCGGACTGAGAAAATGTCACCTTCAACCT
>DYET01000042.1 GCA_020725625.1 Desulfovirgula sp.
ATCTTGGGAAAATGCCTTTCACCGCAATTCATGCACCGGCTGCCTATAAGTCGAATGCGCTTCCTGTCACCACCGTCAAATTCAAACAAACCGGGCTTGACAGGCACCCATTCCTTAACGCTGTCCAACATGTCACCCCCTCAAGGATTAGTCAAAGGCCCTGAATCCAAGCACTTCGCGGCCTACGATGAGCTTCTGGATCTGGGTGGTTCCGTCCGGGATGGTCAACATCCGGGCCTCACGGAAATAGCGCTCGACCGGGTACTCAGTTGTCAGGCCGTAGGCGCCGTGAATCTGGACGGCCATGGAAGTGACCCGTACCGCGGCCTCCGTGGCATAAAACTTGGCAATGGAAGAGGCGGCGTTATTCCTGGTCCCCGTGTCGACCAGGTGGAGTGCCCTGTAAGCCAGGAGCCGCGAGGCCTCTGTTTCTGCAATCATATCGGCGATCATTTGCTGGATTAACTGAAAACTGCCGATGGGCTTGCCGAACTGCTCACGCTGCCGGGCATATTTAACTGAAGCGTCGATGGCCAGCTGGGCCAGATGTACAGCGGTCAGGGCGACGAAGCACCTGGCGGCCTGGAAGCTTTTCATCGTTGCCCTGAGGCCGTCCCCGACATTGCCCAGCATGTTTTCCTTGGGCACCCGGCAATTGTCGAAGACCAGTTCCCCCAGGTGGCCTTCCCCCCCTATAACCTCGATCCTGTGTGCTTCAAAGGGAGACTCGGACTTATCCACGATAAATCTGGCCAGTCCCTTTGCTCCCTTGGAACGGTCAACGCTGGCGACAACAATGGCAATATCCGCAACAGCCCCGTTTGTTATGAACATCTTGGTCCCGTTGAGAACGTAGTGGTCTCCCTGCAAGTCCGCCCTCGTTTCAATCGCCGCCGGATTGGACCCCACGTTCGGCTCGGTTATTGCAGAGCAGCCGATAAGATCCGCGTTCAACAGCCCCGGCAGGTACTTTTGCCGCTGTTCGTCATTTCCCCAGGAAGAAATTGCCTTTGCCGCCCCGCTGGTGATCATAATCACTGAATTGATGGCCCGGTCAAGCTGCTCATAAACCAGGCCCCAGGTAAGGTAATCCATCCCCGCGCCGCCGTGTTCCTCCGGTATAACATTGCCCAGCGCCCCGATGGGGACGGTTTTCTTGAGCAGCTCCTTCAATATCTCCTTGGGAACTGCCTCCTTCGGGTTCAGCCGGTCAATGGCCGGCCTGATTTCCCTTTCCATTATGTTTTTTGCCGTCTTCTGAAGCAGCTTCTGTTCGTCGGTAAGTTCAAACCTCAAAGATTGCACCTTCCCCTCTAAACCCTTCTTGTCCGCCCTGCCCAGTACTTCTCACGGATCTCTCTCCTCATCACCTTTCCGTAGGGGTTTACCGGAATGCTGTCGGCGAACTCCACCGACTTCGGCTTTTTATAACTGGCAATATGCCTCTTGGCATGTTCTATAATATCTTCTGCGGTCGCTGCGGCCCCCTCCTTAAGCACCACTATTGCTTTTACAGACTCGCCCCACCGGTCGTCCGGGACACCTATCACCGCGCACTGTGAAACGGCCGGGTGCCTGTAGATGACTTCTTCAACTTCACGGGGGTAGATGTTAAACCCGCCGCTGATAATCATGTCGTGTTTTCTGTCCACGATAAATACATAGCCGTCTTCATCCATAAAAGCCATGTCTCCCGTGTACAGCCAGCCGTCCCGAAGCCTTTCGGCGGTGGCCTCCGGGTCTTTCCAGTAACCCGTCATCACGTGGTCGCCTTTGACCGCAATCTCCCCGATTTCCCCGGCCGGTAAAAGGTTGCCCTCGTCATCCCTAATCGTCAGTTCGATCCTTTGCAGTTCCCGGCCGGCCGACGCCAGTCTGGCCAGGGCCTCCTCGGATCCGTCAATAACATGTTCTTCCTTTCTCAGCAGGGTGTCCTGGAGTGGCGCTTCCGTCAAACCATAACCCTGGGCAAAAACCGGCCCGAATATTTTCAAGGCTTCCCTCAGCGGTTCCACAGGCATCGGGGCGGCACCGTAACCGATGTGCCTGATCGTCGACAAATCAAAGCTGGCGAGTCCGG
Source organism: Desulfovirgula sp. (assembly GCA_020725625.1). Taxonomy (GTDB): domain Bacteria; phylum Bacillota; class Desulfotomaculia; order Desulfotomaculales; family Desulfocucumaceae; genus JAILZP01. Next base: position 2,081 of record DYET01000042.1, read on the forward strand.
GGTATTGAAGGAGAAAAATAATCATGGTCGGGACAAGGAACATGGTCGTTGCTTTTTCTTTAACAACGGCATTGAGGGTGGCCTCCGGGTCAAACTCCTTTAAGATGACGTTTGAGGCTCCCACCATGAAATGGGGGAGAATCAGCGCCCCGCTGGCGTGGGTGACAGGCCCGACATGCAGCATGACATCGCCGGTTCGGGGGTTTAAGTTGTCAGCCAACTGGTTGATGGCGGAAGCAATGTCGTTTTTCTGTGTTAGCACAACCCCTTTCGGTCTCCCCGTAGTGCCGGAAGTATACCTGATGCTGGACAGGTCATCCCCGGATAGCTTGATGTATGGCTCCGCGTTTGACTGGCCCTCCAACAGTTTTTCGTAGTTGATTGTTCCGTCGGGGGTTCTTTTTCCGATACAAATATACCGTTTTACGCTGGGTATTTGCGAAACTATAGGACTGATAATATCGATAAACTCTTCCCCAAAAATCAATGTGTTGGCTTCCGAGTGTTGAAGCATGTATGCATGCTCTGGTCCCGCCAACCGGGCATTCAGGGGAACCATAACAAATCCGCACTTGGCGCAGGCATATTCCGCCTCGATGTAGTGGTGGCTGTTTAACAGCAGAAGCCCGATCCGGTCTCCCTTTTTAACCCCCAGGGAAATCAAGCCGCAGGCAAGTTTGTTCACTCTTTCGTTCAGCTGTTCATAGTTCAGCCTGACGTCACCGGAGACTACCGCCAGCCGATTTCTAAACCGCTTCACACATCTTCTAAAGACATAGCCTTTATCCATTCCCATACCTCCCTTCTTTAAAGCGTTGAGAATAATTGACTGAGATCACCGTCATTTATTGGTTTTCAAAAGTCATCCCTCCGCCACATCTCATGAGCAAAAAAAATACCTAAAGTTAAGTTGGCATTGAAACCCCGGCGAATCAGTGCAAACCCGAAGCCTGTCCGTAAACTGGTATGATTTGTACTTTTTCATTCATGAAATAGTTTTTCGCTTTTCCGGTAGTCCCCCAAAATACTCCCGTCTCAACTTTGAAATGCTTATTGTCAAAATCAACATACCCGGAACAATCCGGCGGCTGAGGCAGCTAAATTTAAATACTTCCCTTAAAAATAAAGAAGCAGGTGGAAACCTTGACGTGCCACCGTGCATCGGTTACTGGAACTGTTTTTTCACAAAACCCTTTGCTATGAGGTCAACCACTTGTGCCGACATTTGTCCCGGCTCCGGAAACTTTTTGTCCTGGTACCAGAAATAACACCACTGGCAGGCACCCAGAATTGTATAAACTGCGATTTTGGCGTCGGCATCTTGAAAATGACCGCTTTTAACACCCTGCTGATAAAGGTAGAACATTATTTTATGGTAATTTATAAATCCATCATGTAATCTTTTAGCGATTTCTCTCGGCAGCTGTTTTCGCTCTTCCTGCCATACGGCAACAAAGCTGGCGTTTTCAGCCACCACCTTGGCATGGGCCACTGCAGCCCTTATGAATTTCTCATGAGGTGGTATATCCTGACTCAATACTTCCGTTACGGCACTAATAAATTTTTCAAAAGTGTTGTTGATGATGCTGAATAAAATTTCGTGCTTGCTTTCGAAATAGTAATATATGGCCTGTCGGGTAACGCCGAACGATTCGGCAATCTCTTCAAGCGTGGCATTACGGAACCCCTTTTCTTTGAAAAGCAATGCTGCCGAATTAATAATGCATTCAGCAGTCAGAGGTTTTGTCTGGTTTTTGTTGGTATTTGTCGTCATCGGGAAGCTCCTTCCTGTGCCATTTCTTTCACGTGTAAACGAAACTTACAGTCCTCCACTTCTCACCTGTGTGATATCGATTTTATACTCCTTGATTTTGCGCCAAAGCGTGGAATTGCTTATTCCCAGCTTGCGGGCTGCCTTAGTCCGGTTGTAATTTGCTTCCGAAAGTGCCCTTTCTATGACATATTTTTCTGTCAACTGCACCGTATTGACCAGTCCATTGCCCACATCGATTTCAATCTGGCTGTTGTACATAGTTTTACAGTCTTCCCATTCACGGATATGGGGGGGAAGATGGCTTACCTGAATGGTCTGCCTCCTGGCCACTCTTATGCTCCTATCCAAACAGTTGTACAACTCCCTGATATTTCCAGGCCAGTAGTATTTCATCATCCTGTTTACACAATTCCGGTCGAATTTTATATTCTCCCGGGGATAGTTTTTCTCCAGAAAGGACTGAATCAGCAACGGTATGTCCTCCTTTCGCTCGCGTAAAGGAGGAAGGTATATATCGAATACATATAAACGAAAGAATAAATCCTGCCGGAAACTTTTTTCCATTACCATTTTATTGAGGTTTTTGTTTGAACTGGCAATAATGCGCACATCCACCGGAATAACACGTTTCCCTCCAACCCTTACAACCTCTCTTTCCTGGATAACCCTAAGCAGCTTGGCCTGAATATCGATGTTCATTTCACTGATTTCATCCAGGAAAAGGGTGCCTCCGTGAGCCTGCTCAAAAATGCCCTCGCTGCCCTCTCTTTTTGCACCGGTAAAAGCTCCTCCTACATATCCAAACAAGTGACTCTCCACCAGGGAGGAAGGAAAGGAGCTGCAATTAACCGCAACAAACGGCCCTTTTTGCCTTGGACTTGCATTATGAATCGCCTGGGCGAATAACTCTTTGCCGGTGCCTGTTTCACCCCAGATCAACGTGCTGCAATCGTTTTCAGCCGCTAAAATGGCTTCCTCTTTACACTTTTTTATTGACCTGCTTTCTCCGATAATATCGGAAAAACTATACTTGGTATTATTGTTCTTAAAACTTTTGTAATTATAAAATTTACTGTATTCCGTTCCTGTGACCAGATAATAATCGTTGATGGGAATTATACAGGTGGTTATTCCCATGAAATAGTTCAACCGCTTAACCATCGGCCTGCGGCATCGGGATACGATGGAGACGATTTCATCAAGCAGGATTTGATCTTGTAAATAACCGGTATTATCAGCCTTTTTGATGCACTTTCCATTCTTATCGAAGATCAAGGCATATCCCCAAATACTATCGGCAATAGGGTTAAGGGCTTCTTCGAGAATTTTGCCCAACCCGCTGGTCATCTTAGGCACCCCCGACATTTTACTGTATTTACCGGTAGCATCAGGAAAAAATAATAAATACGACTACCTCTATAATAAAATAAATTGAATTATATTTCAATTAATTTTTACTGGTAAGTAAGTAGTATAATATTTATAATTTTAACAATTATGCAAAAAATGAGTATGTTATGTAATTTGTTTTTCCTGTCCTGCGGCCTGTCCTTAAACAAACCCCAGTTCACACCCGTACCCCGCGGCCGTTTCTGCGAGGGCATTCCGAGATTTGTACAGGTAGAGATCCCGGTGGGTCAAATACATTTCCAGGTCCGCCAGGGCGGCCGGAAAATACCGGCGGTAAACCCCTTTCAGGCGCCGGACCACTGCGGGGTATGGATTGAGGAAATCCGCCAAAACTTCTTTGACCCCCGCCTGCTTTAACGCGCGGAAAAGGCCGGCCGGGGCTTCCCCGGTGTCCACCACCCCCGGGAGGACCGGCGCTACAAATACCCAAACCGGTATTCCCGCTTCGATCAATTTCACGGCCGCCGCCAGCCGCAAACCCGGCGGCGGGGCCCCGGGCTCCAAAATGCGCGCCGCCTTGTCGTCAACGGTTGTAACCGTGAAGCCCACCGAGCAGCAGGACAGTTTTTTCAGGAGGGGGAGGTCCCTGGCAACCAGGGCGGATTTGGTAAGGATGTCCACTTCGAGGAACGGGTGCCCGGCAAGAATTTCCAGGCACGACCGGGTCAGGCCGTAAACGGCTTCCCCCGGCTGGTAGGCGTCGGTCACGGTGCCCAGCAGGACCCTCCCCCCCGGCACGTTCCGGCCCTTGAGCTGCTTTTCCAGAACCTGCGGAAAGTTGACCTTGACGTCGAGAAACTTTCCCCAGGGATTTTTGCGTCCCGTAAAGCGGCACATAAAGGACGCGTAGCAGTACACGCACCCGTGGGCACACCCCGAGTACGGGTTCAGGCAGTACCGGTAACCGGGAATGCCCGTTTTGTTAAGGGCTGTTTTACAGGTTTTTTCCGTCAGCAAGATACCGGGCAAGGAACTCCTCCCCTGTTATACGATTTTGCCTCCGGCTTCCACCGGCCGCCGGCCGGCGACTTCCCCGCCCCGGCAGACATTAACCCCGACTGTTGTTACCTGGCCCGCTATCAGTGTTTTCTCAACCCCGGCTGAACCTGCCGGCGAACCGCCCGGAAGCGAAGCAATGGTGACATAAGTCGCAGTTCTCCTGTTCTCAAGCCCGGTGAAGGCAGGTAACTTTGCCGGCCTTTATGACCTGACCCGGCAATGTCCTTCCTATAATGTTCTCCAGATCAAGAGATACCCCTATCAACATGTCCAGGTCCACCCCGGTCTTGACTCCCATGTCGTGCAGCATGTTGACCAGGTCCTCGGTACAGATATTTCCCGTTGCCCCCGGGGCAAACGGGCATCCGCCAAGCCCGCCCAGGGAGGAGTCGTAAGCGTCGACCCCCGCCTGCAGGCCGGCCAGAACGTTGGCCAGCCCCATCCCGCGTGTATTGTGGAAATGAAGGGCCACCGGAACCCGGGGCCACCTTGACTTGAACTCGGTCAGCAGGCCGTACACCTGGACGGGATTGGCCATCCCGGTGGTATCCGCGAGGGTTATTGAGCCGACACCCATATCCAGGTAGCGCTCTACCATTTCCAGCGTGCGGTCCCTGGGAACAACCCCCTCGAACGGACAGCCAAATGCCGTTCCCACCGACCCGTTTACAGGAACCCGCTCTTGCAGGGACAGGGACACAATCTCCTTGAGATTCTCCAGGGATTTTTCCACCTGCATGCCAACGTTTTTAAGGTTGTGTGTCCCGGATGCCGATATCACCACATTGAGTTCATCAACGGAGCAGCCCAGGGCCCGCTCTGCTCCCTTAACATTCGGCACCAGGCAGGTATAAACCACACCGTCTTTCCTTTTTAAGGCGGCCATAACTTCCTCGGCATCCCTGAGCTGGGGAACGGCCTTCGGGCTGACAAAGGAGGTCACCTCTATCTTCCATACACCCGTTTCCGAAAGGGAGTCAATGATCCTTATTTTATCTTCCGTCCTGATAAAGCCCTTCTCGTTCTGAAATCCGTCCCTGCCTACAACCTCACATATTTTGACTTCCCTGGGATAAATCATCAAATCAAGGCCTCCCAAAAATTTGTGTGTAGTAGTAATGTTCAATAATAAAAAGTTGATTTTTAATTATGGCTGCTCCAAGCGGACAGCTATCTTAAGTGCGCAGTTTATCCCCGAAAAGAGTTTTGTTAAGCGCGCCGGTCAGTTCCTCTTCCGAGTAAACGGATATTCCCTCCGAGGCCAGAAGGGCCGCCGTCACCCCCCGCCCTTTAATCCGCCCTTTTAGTTAACTTCGAGCCTCGAACACCGAGAAAACCCTAATCCTTAATCCCTCAACAGACTTGCAGTAACTTTTCCCTCCATTATGCACCAGTGCAAGGCCAAACACAAGAGGCCACAGGTGAGCGTACCGTAATGATGGTTAAAGTTAAATGCCGGGAAATAATTACCAATGACGTTATGGTGGTTTAATCAATTGTTTTTATAAATATTAAAAATTGCTTGACAAAAAGTGACTGCAATTAGTACATTATTACGTAATATAGTATTAATTAAACGAGAGGTATAACGATGACTTTTTCTGAAGGTACTACCCCGCTGTACTATCAGGTTTATTTGGATTTCAGGGCAAAAATTATATCCGGAGATTGGCCGTCTGGAACCCAGGTTCCCACGGTGGACCAACTTTATATGGATTGTGGCGTGAGTCGGGCAACCATCCGCAAGGCAATGGAATTGCTTGAACGGGACGGTTTTATATTCCGCAAGCGAGGGATGGGGACATTTGTACGCAACTTGAACCTGAAGGCAACCCTGCACAGCCTGGAAGAGGTCACCAGGTATGTAGATCAGACCTTGGAAACAGAAATAATCAAATCAGAGTTTGTAAACCCTCCGGTGAGGGTGCAAAATGCCTTTTATCCTCAGAAAATAGACCAGGTATTGCATATTCAACGTTTACAGAAAAAAGACGGTATAGCCTATTTTTATTCTAACATTTTCGTAACTCCAGATGTTGGAAAAAAAATGAATGCGGCGGATCTGAAAAAAATGAACGTGCCACAGGTAATTATGTCCAGGCTGGGAATTAAAATGAGTAAGATTTTCAGGATAATAAGGCCCTGGATTGCTGATTACGAAACGTCGTTGAACCTCGGTGTTTCACTGGGCACACCAATTTTTAAGTTTGATTTCACAGGCTACGATGATAAGGGGAACGTTCTGTATCTAACTGAAATGACCAACAGAATAGACGGACTAATCTTGGAGGTGCGGATTGAGAATCAGTGAGTGTGCAAACATCGCTGAAAACATCATAGTTAGTTGCGGGAGGTTGGGTGCTTGTATAACAGCAAAGGGATTCTCGAAGGATTAAGGGTTATCGACGCATCTACGTACCTGGCGGCGCCAATGATGGGCACTTTAATGGCGGAATTTGGCGCGGAGGTAATAAAAATTGAACAGCCGGGAGTGGGTGACCCGGTTAGAAAGGTGCCTCCTCTGTATAACGACAGCTCGCTGATACACAAGGTGACAAATAGAAATAAAAAGTGTATTACCCTTGACTTTCATAAAAAAAGGGGAGTGGAGCTTTTTTACCGCTTGGTTTCCATCTCCGACGTTGTTTTGTTGAATTTCAGGCCTCAGGTTTTAAAGAAATGGTCAATTGATTATGATGATCTGGTTAAATTCAAGCCAAATATTATTATGATGCATTTTACGGCCTTCGGCAGGAGCGGCCCGTATGCCCATAAACCGGGATTTGCCAGGGTTGGAGAGGCTTTTTCGGGTTTGACCCATATAACAGGATTTCCGGACCGAAAGCCGGTTTTTTGCGGGTATGCCATTGCCGATGCCATTGGGGGGATTTACGGGGCCTTCTCTTTAATGCTGGCCATATACCATTATAAGCAGACCGGGGAGGGCCAGTTGATCGACCTTACCTTGTACGAGCCAATGGTGAGAATTATGGAGGACTATATAATCAATTACAGTGTACACGGAATGATAAGGGAAAGGGTGGGCACTTTCAACCCGGGGGTAGCACCCAACGATTTATACCTCTGCAAAGACGGCCGGTACGTGGTTCTGCCGGCTTCAACCCAGAATATGTTTGAACGGCTCGCTGCAGCAATTGGTCACCCCGAGCTGGTGGACGACCCCAGGTTCATAACAAATGAAAGGAGGGTGGCGCACAGGGAGGAACTGGACAAATACATAGAAGAATTCACGGGCAGGTATGATCTGGACGAAGTTATATCAATACTTGAGGCTCATGAGGTAGCATGTGAAAGGGTGAACTCCGTGGTGGAGCTTTATAATGACCCGCATGTCAAGGAAAGGGATTCGCTTGTTTCGGTATATGACCCTGAGCTTGAACGTGACGTTGTCATGCAGGGCGTCTTTCCCAAGCTATCGAAAACCCCGGGGACCATACGTTGGCCAGGACCCCCACTGGGGTTCCACAACAAGGAAATCTATTGCGATTTGCTGCAATTAGGCGAGGAGGAGTTCGAATCTTTGAAAAACGACAAGGTTATATAGGTTAGGAGGGAAAACAATGAAAAGGTATTCCAGGTGTATTTACCTGCTTTGCGTCTTCTTGCTGGCGTTGGCCCTAATAGCTGGCTGCGGGGGCACAAAGGACTCCAGCGCAAAAAAAGAGGGGATACCAGTATCCGACGACTGGAACAAGGTGATGGAAGCAGCAAAAAAAGAGGGTAAAGTGGTTCTATACAGCAGCGGCTCCCCTGCCTTTGAGGAGCCAATGATTAAAAAATTTGAGGAGCAGTACGGGATTAAGGTTGAATATAACCGCCTCGGCGGCGGAGAAATGGTCATTAAAAAATTTGAGACAGAAGTAAAGGCCGGACAAAATCTGGCTGACGGGCTGACACTGACCGACGCCACCCTCGCTCTTTATGCGGTAAAAAACGGCTGGCTGGATAAGGCCAAAACCCCCAACACGGAAAAAATCCTTCCCCAATTCAAGGACAAAGAAGGTTTTTATTTTGTAACGGCGCTTATCCCGCAACCAATTATTTATAATAACAAGATGCTCAGTTCCGATACAGCACCCAAAAACTATCAGGACCTGGCCGACCCAAAATGGAAAGGCAAGGTACTTATGGGCAGCCCGGAAAACGCCGGAACATCCGTGTTGACTATAGCAGCCTGGGTTGATTTGTACAAATGGGATTTTATAAACAAACTTAAACAAAACGAGCTGACCGAAATGAATAAACAGGCCGAAGCAGTACAGGCCGTGTCCCGCGGCGAAAAACCCGTGGTGGTGGCCTCTTACAGCTGGGCTGCCCAGATGATCAAGCAGGGAGCCCCCCTGTCGGCTAACTGGCCGGAAAACATAGTGGTATCAAAGAATGTTTACGTTATTCCCAAGAACGCCCCTCACCCGAATGCCGCCAGGGTATTTATGGATTACTGCCTGAGCCAGGGATACCAGAATACCATGGTCAAGGCTCTAAACCTTTACAGTGTTGTAGAAGGAACCCAGGCGCCCGAAGGTGTCCCCAAGATTACGGAGTTAAAGGTTTACCAGGAGGATTCGAAAACTCTCCTCGAAAAACGCGGTGAAATAGTGCAGAAGTGGAGAAGTATAATGGGTTAGCCCGGGAGGCCTAAGATGACTGAAGTCAAGGTTACCAACCTGTCCAAAAGCTTTGGCAGTTTTAAAGCCGTTAAAAACCTTTCTTTCCAGGTTAGCAGGCAGGAGGTTGTATGCCTGCTGGGTCCCAGCGGCTGTGGCAAAAGCACTCTTCTGAGGTGCATAGCCGGGCTGGAAATACCGGACGGCGGAACCATAGAAATAGGGGGGGAAGAAGTTTTTAACGGCGATTCCGGCTTAAATATTCCCACCGAGTCGCGGAATCTCGGTATGGTCTTTCAATCCTACGCAATCTGGCCGCATATGACTGTATTTGATAACGTGGCTTACGGGCTGAAGGTAAGGAGAAGTTCAAAAAACGAAATATCGGATAGGGTACAAAAGGCGTTGAAAACTGTCAAGCTGGAAGGGTTTGAGAAAAGGTTCCCCTCCCAACTGAGCGGCGGGCAGCAGCAGCGGGTGGTGCTGGCCAGGTGCCTTGCGTACAGTCCAAGACTACTGCTTCTGGATGAGCCCCTGGCCAACCTCGATGCCAGGTTGCGTGACGAAATGCGCTTCGAATTGCGGGAGATCCACGAAAAAACCAGGACTACCATGGTATACGTTACCCATGATCAGGGGGAGGCCATGGCGATATCCGACAGGATTATTGTGATGAATGAGGGTACCATTATACAAATCGGTACCCCTCATCAAATATTTGAAGAGCCCTCCCACCCCTTTGTTGCCAGGTTCATGGGAGACAACAATGTACTGGAGGGTTTTGTGAGTGTTTTTGACAGCTGCACAGTGGCGGTAGACGTACCGGGCCTGGGATCGGTAAGATGCAGGGGTCCGGCTTCCCGGCCCGGAAGCGCCTCTATTTCTATAAGGAGCAAACACATAGTCCTCAGCCAGAAAAGGCCTGACGGCGAAAATACATTCAAAGGCATTGTTTCAAGGAGTGTGTACCTGGGTGACAGTATCGAATACTCCGTGCTGGTTGGCGAAACAAGCCTACGGGTCAAGAGTCTGAATACTTCTATCCGTTTTATGCCCGGTGAAGACGTATGGGTACAGCTGAACATTGAGAACTTGCGTTGTTTTTTGGAGGGGTCCGATGGAAAGGGTTAATTCAAAAAATATTATATGGACCCTGACAGTAGCCGCGGTCTTGATTATAAATGTGTATCCCCTTTTTTGGCTGCTTTGGGGCAGCTTTACAGGTCCGGAAGGGTTCACACTGAAGTACTATGCCGAGCTTTTCAACAAGGCCGATTTTGGAAGGATGTTTAAAAATACCTGGGTTTACGCCCTCGGGTCAACCCTTTTGGCGTTGGCTATTGGAATACCAATGGCGATAGCGGTAACCCGGACCAACATGCCGTTTAAAAATTTTATCAGGCTGGGCAGCACAATCGCTTTTGTCAGTCCGCCGTGGCTGAACGCCATGGCTTACATATTTCTTTTCAGCCCGAACTCGGGTTTTGTAAACGTATTTACGGATAAATATCTGGGGTTCAAGATATTAAACATTTATTCAATGACCGGGATGGTCCTGGTTAGCGGGCTCTTTCTATACTCCTACGTTTTTATTACGGTATCAGGGTATCTTGAGAGTATAGACAGCTCTTACGAGGAGGCCTCGGTCGTCAGCGGTGCAAGCAAGCTAAGCACCATTTTACGGATAACCATCCCCCTGGCCAGGCCAAGCATAGTTACTGCCACAATTTTTTCCCTGATTATGAGCTGGGGTATGTTTGCCACACCGGCTATCTTAGGAATACCGGTTAAAATCTATGTTTTTGCAACCGAGATTTATATGCTGCTCAATTCATTCCCTCCCAAAATCGAGCTTTCAGCAGTTGTTGCCGTAATCTTTTCAGCCCTGGCAATATTTATTTGGTTTCTCAGCAGCAAATTAAGTAGGAGTGAAGATATAGGTAAATATGTTACCATCGGCGGCAAGGGAGGAAAGAAAATAGAAATTGATCTTGGACCATACCGGTTTCTCATGGCGGGGGGGGGTATCCTGCTGATTTTCTCGGCCCTTATAATGCCGTACCTGATAGTGCTGCTCATGTCCCTTTCTAAAACCTGGTTTTTTGAGCTTTCTTGGAATAACCTTACCTTGGCCAACTATCACTATGTGCTGTTCGAATTATCTAATTTGTGGATATATCTTAAAAACACACTGGTGCTGGCAGTAACTGTTTCGCTGGGTGTAATAGTAATAGGCACAGTAGTTTCATATATCAAGGTCAGGACAAGGATAAAATACAGGAGACACCTGGAAATAGCTGCTATGTATACGATCATTGTTCCGGCATCTGCCTTTGTTATAGGAATCATATGGACCTGGATAAAACCGCCGCTGGTCTTGTATGGAACATTGTGGCTGATATTTTTAGGCCAGATGTCAAGAAGTCTTCCTTTTGGAGTAAGAAACTGCAGTGATGGCTTCCAGCAAATAGACGTATCTTTGGAGGAGGCGGCGCGTGCCTGCGGCAGCACGTGGAGGAAAATCATGACCAGTGTTACCCTGCCTCTGATGAAATACATTCTCCTGGGCACTTTTGTACTCACTTTCTTGTCCAGCGCCCGGGATTTGCTCACCCCTCTATTCCTTGCGGCCGGTTCCGCCAAGACCATGACCCTTTCAGTGGCCATCTATTATCTTTGGGGAGAGACCAGGATCGGTGAAAGCACCGCCCTGTCAATAATGTTAATATTGTTGACGCTTATAATTTATCTTCCATTACAGAAAGTTTTAGAGCGGTCCACCGATTTAGATGATTAAACTGTGACTACTGTAATCATCAATCTTACCCAGTGTAATTGTGCTGGAAGTTATATTCCTTTTTTTTCTTTTACAAGCGACATATTCCCGCTAATACAAAAAAGAAAACCACCCTTCAACGTCCGGAAAAGGCGGTTTCTTTCTGTACCTTCTCTGTGTTCTCTGCACCCTCTGGGGACGTTCTGTCATGGAGATCTGTCACGGGGACGGTTCATTTGACAGCATTAAATCTCTTCCATGAATGTCATTGGAACCGTCCCCGTGACAGATCGAAGGATAATGCATTAATGGGAAAACATCAGTTGTAATTTACCCAATCCTCCCCTACTCCACCGTCACGCTCTTGGCCAAATTTCGGGGCTGGTCGACGTCGCAGCTGCGGGCAACGGCCATCCGGTAGGCCAGGAGCTGCAGGGGCACCACGGTCAGCACCGGAGCCAGCAGGGGGTGGGTCCTGGGGATGTGCAGGACGTGGTCGGCCACCTTTTCTATTTCCCTGACGCCGTCCATGGCCAGGGCGATGACGGTGGCCTCCCGGGCCTTGACCTCCTTGATGTTGCTGACCATCTTCTCGAACAGGTCCTGCTGGGTGGCCAGGGCGATGACCGGCACCCCCTTGATGATCAGGGCCAGGGTCCCGTGCTTCAGCTCGCCGGCGGCGTAAGCTTCAGCGTGGATGTAGGAGATTTCCTTGAGCTTTAACGCCCCTTCCATGGCCACGGTGTGGTCCAGGCCCCGGCCGATGAAGAAGGCGTTCTCACTGCCGGCATAATCCCGCACGAACTGGTCGATAATGCTGCAGTTGTTCAGGATCACCTTCACCTTGTCGCTGAGCTTCCTCAGTTCCTTGATGATTTCCCGCCTGTCGGCCTCCGGCAGGGTGCCCCGGATATCGGCCAGGTAAAGGCCGATAAGGTACATGCACATCAGCTGGGTGGTGTAGGCCTTGGTGGAGGCTACGGCTATCTCCGGCCCGGCCCAGGTGTAAAGGATGTAGTCAGCCTCCCGGGCGATGGAGCTGTCCACCACGTTGGTCACAGCCAGGACCCGGGCGCCTCTCCTCTTGGATTCCCTCAGGGCGGCCAGGGTGTCGGCGGTTTCCCCGGACTGGCTGACCACAATAACCAGGGAATCCTTATCTACCAGCGGGTCCCGGTAGCGGAATTCCGAAGCAATGTCGATTTCCACCGGCACCCGGGCCATTTTTTCAATGATGTACTTGCCCACCAGCCCGGCGTGGTAGGCTGTGCCACAGGCCGAGATGAAAATCTTTTTTATGTTCCGGATCTGTTCCGGGGTCATCTTTATCTCGCTCAAAACCACCCTGGCTCCGTCGGGGTCGATACGGCCGCTCAAGGTATCCTTTAAGGCCCTGGGCTGCTCATAGATTTCCTTCAGCATGAAGTGGTCGAAGCCGCCCTTTTCCGCCTGGGCTGCCTCCCACTTGACGTGGAAAACGTTTTTTGCTACCGGCCTGCCGTACTGGTCGATTACCGTGACCCCGTCCGGGGTGATCTCGGCAATTTCGCCGTCCTCCAGGATGTAGGTGTTTCGGGTATGGCAGAGCAGGGCAGGTATGTCCGAGGCCAGGAAATTCTCCCCGTCCCCCAGCCCGACCACCAGGGGGCTGTCCTGGCGGGCGGCCACCAGGCGGCCCGGCTCGTCCAGAGCCAGCACCACCATGGCATACGAACCCTCTATCTTCCTGGTCACCCGGAGGACGGTCTGGACCAGGTCGCCCTCGTAAAATTCTTCGATCAGGTGGGGAAGCACCTCGGTGTCCGTCTCGGAGCGGAAACCGTGTCCCATGGAGATGAGCCACTCCTTCAGGGGCAGGTAATTCTCGATAATCCCGTTGTGGATCACGGCAAACCTGCCCTGGCAGTCCGTGTGGGGATGGGCGTTGATGTCCGAGGGCTTGCCGTGGGTCGCCCAGCGAGTGTGGCCGATGCCGGCAGTGGCGTAAAATTCGCGGCCGTTCAGCTCTTCCCGCAGCACTTCCAGCTTTCCCTGGCGCTTGTAAACCTCTATCCTGTTATTCTCAATCAAGGCAATCCCCGATGAGTCGTAGCCCCTGTATTCAAGTTTTTTCAACCCGTCAAGCAGGATGGGGGTGACGGGCCTGGGACCGATGTAACCCACTATTCCGCACATATGTGAACCTCCCGCGCATAGCCTCAGTGCTAAAAAGAATCCTTTTTTCAAACAAAAATACCGCGGGCAATACTTCAACCGCGGCAAAAATGCGCATGATTATGCCTGCTGCCACCCGGGACACTTTTGTCCCGGCGGTCGCCCGCCGGTTTTGTGGTGTCCTTTACGGTTGGTGGCCCACCGGGGAGCACCCGCCGAAAACTTCGATTAACTCCCCCCTCGTCAACCCTGAATCCGGAGGTGAGAGGCCGCTTTCCCGCTCCTGCATCACGCTTCCCGGCAGGGTTCTGGCGCTTGAATTCAATTGTCGCTTTACGGGTAACCCATTGACCGCCTCCCTTAACCTGAATATTGCGCCCCGTTTGTTTCCGCCCCCGGCAAGAATTCCGCCCGGGCCGGGCAGTTACTTATTAACTATTCAACCAGGGCATTACAAATACCTTTTTTGTCAGGCAAGCTTTTTGACCAACGACACCAGTTCTTCCACCAGGCCCTGGAGCGCGGCCGGGTCCCTTCCCTCAGCCATTACCCGCACCAGGGGCTCAGTGCCCGAAGGCCTGACCAGGACCCTGCCCTGGCCGGCAAGCTTCTCTTCGGCATAACGGATGGCGTCGGCAAGAAGGGGATGGGCCATGACCTCGTTCTTGTCTTTCACCCTGACGTTCTCCAGGATCTGGGGAAGCCTCTCCATCTGGGCGGCCAGTTCGGCCAGGGTTTTACCTTGATCCCTGACCGCGGACAGCAACTTGAGGGCGGTAAGCAGCCCGTCGCCGGTGGTGGAATGTTTAAGGAAAATTATGTGCCCGCTTTGCTCCCCGCCGAAGGTGGCCCCGCTCTGGAGGCACTCTTCCAGCACGTAACGGTCCCCCACCTTTGTCTCCAGGACATTGATCCCGCTTTCCCGCAGGGCCAGGTGCAGCCCCATGTTGCTCATGACGGTGGCGACCACCGTGTTCCGGTCCAGCTCTCCCCTTGACTTGAGGTGCCGGGCGCAAATCACCATGATTTGGTCGCCGTCGACCATCCTCCCGTCGGCATCCACTGCAAGCATCCGGTCTGCATCCCCGTCGAAGGCCAGGCCCAGGTCCGCCCTTAACTTGACGACCTTTTCCCGAAGCCCTCCCAGGTGGGTTGAACCGCACCCTTTGTTGATGTTCAAGCCGTCCGGCCGGTTGAATATCGGCACCACCCGGGCTCCCAGTTCCTCCAGCACCCTCGGGGCAACCTTGTAAGCCGCCCCATTGGCGCAGTCCACCACGACGGTCAGACCCGCCAGGTCCACCGGGGCCGCCTCTTTCAAAAACCTGACGTAACGGTCACCTGCGTCGGAAACATCCACGCAGCGCCCGACGCCGGCCCCCCGGGGAGACGGTACGGGGGCCGAATCCTTTACCAGTTCCTCTATCTCGTCCTCGGCACTGTCCGGAAGCTTAAACCCGCTGGGGCCGAAATACTTTATCCCGTTGTCCTCCACCGGGTTGTGGGACGCCGAAATAACCACCCCGCCGCTTGCTCCCAGTTCCCTGGTCAAGTGGGCAACCGCCGGCGTGGGCAGGATGCCGACCCTCAGCACGTCAACCCCCACCGAGCAGATCCCGGAGATCAGGGCGGCTTCCAACATGTCCCCGGAAATCCGGGTGTCACGGCCTACGACGATCCGGGATCCTGCCCGTCCCCGGGCCAGCACGTGTGCTCCGTAGCGCCCTATTTTCATCGCCAGTTCCGGAGTCAGGTCCTTGTTGGCCACCCCGCGCACCCCGTCGGTTCCGAACATTTTACCCATTTGCCCGCACCCTCCAGATCAAGTACTCCTTCGGACAAGCCAAGAATATTATAACTACAGCGTTTTGACGTGTCAATTGAAGGCGCCGCCGTCCGCCGCGGCCGGCTGCACGGGCCGTCCATACTCCGGATTATTTTCTATAATATGAAGCCCGGACCTGTATGGTTAGCGGCCGGGCCAAGAAAATAATTGCTAAACATGACTTTTCACCGGTCAACGGGCCGGTGCGGGCGCGATCGCCGCACCCGGTTCCTGGGCCTTCGACTTCTTAACCTGGACAGTTACCTCCACGGCGGCCGGCTTCATCTCCACGGCGCCTGCGGGAGGGCTGACGCCTATTTTGACCATGACGTCGCGGTCTGATCCCCTGATTTCAATCATGTCCGTTTCCACCCAGTTGATTTCCGGCAGCGTACCCGGGGGCGCCACTACCTGCACACTCTCGGGCTTGACAATGTAACCCGTTATCTCGTATCCCGCAGCTGGCTCCCCAGTCACCCTGACCCTTACGGGCACCGTCCTGGAAGGCAGCGGGGAAACCGGGACGGTCACCTTGACGGCCTGGGGGGAAGCGCTTACCCCGTTCTGCCCGGGGTTCACCGGCAAAGTCTGATCTACCACGGCGGTGGCCGATTCTATATCCACCGTCACCCATAGCTGGTCAATGGCGCTCACTTTGCTCCCCGGGCCGCGCAGCGTAACCTTCGACGGCTGGACGACCGGTTCCAGGGTGATATAACCCCTGGCGGGACTGCCCTTGAAGGAAACGGCCACATCCACCTGCTTTTCAATTATTCTGTCCACCGTCACGTAGACCCTGTTGGGGGTTACCTGGGTCACCTGAATGCCCGAAGGCGAATTTACCTTGACGGGGACGTACTGGCTGCCTTCGGTCACCCCGGACAAGTCGACAACGGCTTGAAAGTCGGGTGGTGAAAGGGCCGTGATCTGATTCCTGGGACCCTGGACCCTGATGCTGACGTTGGAAGGAATACCGCTTATTTCCACATCCTTGGGGGGGTTAAGCCGGTGGAGCTGGATGCTGAGGATCTGGTCGTTCACCGGGTTCTGCTCGTTGGTGGCATAAACCCAGAGCAGTATTGCCAGGATTACGGAAAGGATCCTTAACGCCATGTTGCGCCAATTCAAGGCGGCCACCGGATCACCTCCGCTGCCACAGGACCGACACTGCGCTTCCCTTTCTCTTAGGCTGCAGTGCGCCCAGCAATCTGTCCGCGAGCAGTTTCCCGTCCAACTCCCTGGCCAGAACGCCTTCCACCGCCAGGGAAATTGTTCCTGTTTGCTCGGATACAATCACCGCGACGGCGTCTGACTCCTCGGTTATGCCCACCCCGGCACGGTGCCTGGTACCCAGGGCCCTGCTCAGGTTCTGTCCCTGGGTCAGGGGAAGAACACAGGCGGCCGCCATGATGCGGTCGCCCCTGATGATAACCGCCCCGTCGTGGAGGGGGGTGCGGGGGATGAAAATATTAATCAGCAGCTCCGCCGTTACCTGCCCACCCACCTTGATGCCGGTGTCTATGTATTCCTCCAGCCCGGTGGACCTCTCCAGAACGATAAGCGCACCTATTCTTTCCCTGGACATGGTCCCTACCGCCCGAACGATTTCATCCACCACCAGGCCAAGGTCTACCTCCCCGGCTGTTCCGAACTGGGGTGACAGGAACCTTCCTCCGCCTATTTTTTCCAGGGCCCGCCTGAGCTCGGGCTGAAAAACAATGGGCAGGGCCACCACCAGGGCGGTCATGGCATGCTTTAACAGCCATTGCAGGGTA
Source organism: Desulfovirgula sp. (assembly GCA_020725625.1). Taxonomy (GTDB): domain Bacteria; phylum Bacillota; class Desulfotomaculia; order Desulfotomaculales; family Desulfocucumaceae; genus JAILZP01. The sequence goes on from DYET01000042.1 coordinate 19,422, forward strand.
TAGAGCTGCAGGAGGCTGCTTACGGCGCTGGCCACCACCAGCACGGCCAGCCCCTTTAGCAGTTGAACGGCCCTGGTCCCCTTGATCAACAGCATTAACCGGTACAGGACAAAGGCCACAATGGCGATGTCGATTATGCTGGTTAGGCTGAAAGTATCGAGCAGGCTGAAATCGGTCAGGGCCTTCAGCCACTCCGGCAAATTCTCTCCCCCCTCACGTTGAGGCCGGAATTTTTACTTATACCGCCAGGATAACATACAGGCGAGGTAATTTTATCAGGTAATTTTTTCAGTTTTTTTACCGTTTAATTAACTGCTTATTTTATCAACCTTCGCCGGGACGGGAGCCCTCTTTGTTCTTCAGCAGCCCGTAGGCGATGCTGTCTATCAGCGCCTTCCAGCTGGCCTCGATGATATTCTCGGATACTCCCACGGTGCCCCAGGACCGCTCCCCGTCGCCGGTTTCAATGAGAACCCTTACCTGGGCGCCGGTACCGTCTTTTTCGTCCAGAACCCTTACCTTGTAGTCACTCAACTGCATATTCCTGATGCACGGGTAAAACCTGTCCAGGGCCTTTCTCAGGGCGTTGTCCAGGGCGTTCACCGGACCGTTGCCTTCGGCCGCGGTGTGCACCACCTTGTCTCCCACAGACATTTTGATTACGGACTGGGTGTAGGCGGGTTTGTCCTCGCTCATCTCTATTATAACCCTCAGATTTTCCAGCTTGAAGGGCTCCCTGTAGCCTGTCTTTAATTTCCTGAGCAAAAGCTCGAACGACCCTTCGGCTCCCTCGAACTGGTAGCCCTGGTTTTCCATCTCTTTGATGCGTTCCAGAAGCTCCCGGTTTTCCTCCTTCTGAAGCTCCAGGTCCAGGTTGAGCTCCCTGTACTTGTACAGTAAATTGGACAACCCGCTGAGTTCCGAGACCAGGACCCGGCGCCGGTTGCCCACCAGTTCGGGGTCGATGTGCTCGTAGGTGTGCGGGGATTTGACAATGGCGCTGACGTGGATGCCCCCCTTGTGGGCGAAGGCGCTGGCCCCTACAAAGGGCATGCTGGAGACCGGGTGCATGTTCGCCACCTCACTGACGTAGCGCGAAAGCTCGGTCAGCTTCCTCAAATTCTCGGTGGGTATGGTCTCCACACCGCACTTGAACACCAGGTTGGGTACCACCGAGCAGAGGTTGGCATTCCCGCAGCGCTCCCCGTACCCGTTGACCGTCCCCTGAACATGGGCGGCTCCGGCCAGAACGGCGGTTATTGAATTGGCCACGGCCAGGTCGCCGTCGTTGTGGCAGTGGATGCCCAGCGGGACACTGAATTTTTTCCCCGCCAGAACCACGGCTTCCCGGATTTCTTCGGGCAGCGACCCGCCGTTTGTGTCGCACAGCACCAGGGTGCCGGCACCGCCCCCGGCCGCAGCCTCCAAAGTGGCCAGGGCGTATTCGGGGTTTGCCTTCAGGCCGTCGAAAAAGTGCTCGGCGTCGTAGATAACCTGCAGGCCTTTGCTCCGCAAGAATGCCACCGACTCACGGATCATGGCCAGGTTTTCCTCCAGGGTGGTGTTCAGGGCATGGGTAACGTGAAAGTCCCAGGTCTTTCCCACCAAGGTGGCCACCTGAACGCCGGCGGCAAGAATGCTCTTGAGGTTGGGGTCTTCGCCGGCCTTGCCGCCCGGCCGCCTGGTGCTGCCAAAGGCGGTAATCCTGGAGTTTTTTAGGGGCTGTTGGGCAATTTTCCGGAAAAATTCCATGTCCTTGGGGTTGGATCCCGGCCAGCCCCCTTCTATATAGTGAAATCCCATCCTGTCAAGCTTAAGGGCTATCTTGATCTTGTCCTCGACGGAAAAGGATATGCCCTCACCCTGGGACCCGTCCCGCAGGGTGGTGTCGTATATCTCTACAGCCTGCATAGATATCGCCCCATTATTGAGAATACAGGAGCACTTGCCCGGCGATCAGGTCTCCCATTTCGTCGGTGTTCACCAACTTCATGCCTTCCTCCATCAGGTCGGCGGTACGGTACCCGAGATCCAGCACCCGGTTGACGGCCTCCTCGACGGCCTCGGACTCCCGGTCCAGGTTGAGGGAGAACTTCAGGAGCATGGCCCCGGAGAGAACGGTGGCGATGGGATTGGCCCTTTTCAGTCCGGCGTACTTGGGGGCCGAACCGTGACTGGGCTCGTACAGCCCGGTTTTTCCGCCGATGCTGGCCGAGGCCAGCATTCCCAGGGAACCGCTGAGCATTGAAGCCTGGTCGCTAAGTATGTCCCCGAACATGTTCTCGGTAACAATGACGTCGAATTGCCGGGGGTTTTTCACCAGCTGCATGGCGCAGTTGTCGACGTACATGTGGTCGAGTTCCACGTCGGGAAATTCCGCTGCCAGCCCGGTGACCACCTCCCGCCAGTGACGGGAGCTTTCCAGGACGTTGGCCTTATCCACCGAGGTGAGCTTTTTGCGCCGCTTCCTGGCCATCTGGAAGGCCAGCCTGGCGATCCGGTCTATTTCGGGGGTGGTGTACTCCAGGGTGTCGATTACCCTGGTGCCGCCTCCCGGCAGGGGTTCTCTCGACTTGCGCCCGAAGTACAGGCCGCCGGTGAGTTCCCTGACCACCAGCACGTCGAGGCCGGAAACCACCTCCGGCTTGAGGGTGGAGGCGTTCACCAGGGCCGGAAAAACCCTGGCCGGCCTCAAGTTGGCGTAAAGTCCCAGCGCTTTCCGAAGGGGCAGCAGCGCCCCGGCCTCCGGACGGAGGTGCACCGGAAGGTCGTCCCACTTGGGACCTCCCACGGCGCCCAGCAGGATGGCGTCGCTGGCACGGCACAGGTCCAGGGTCTCCGGGGGCAGGGGGTGTCCTGTGGCGTCATACGCCGCCCCTCCCACCAGCCCCTCGGTGAATCTAAATTCGTGCCCGAATTTGTCCCCCACCGCCTTTAACGCCTTCAAGGCCTGTTCGGTAATCTCCGGGCCTATCCCGTCCCCCGGCAGCACCGCTATATTATAGGTTCCCATCCTTTTTCACCCTTTCCGCCACGTAGTTGATCAGCCCGCCTGCCGAGATAATCTGCTGCATGAAGGGCGGTACCTGGGTGGCCCTGTACGCCTCGCCCTTGGTTATATTGGTGATTACACCGGCCTCCACGTCAACCGACACCTCGTCACCTTCCTCAATCCTGCCGGCCGCTTCCGGGGACTCGAAAATGGGAAGTCCGATGTTGAAAGCATTCCGGTAAAATATCCTGGCGAAGGATTTGGCGATCACACAGGACACCCCGGCCCCCTTGATGGCAATGGGGGCGTGCTCCCGGGAGCTCCCGCAGCCGAAATTCTTCCCCGCCGCTATGATGTCGCCGGGCCTGACCTTGGACGGAAACCGGGGATCGGCGTCCTCCATGAGGTGGGCCGCCAGTTCTTTCGGGTCCGAGGTGTTGAGGTAGCGGGCCGGAATGATTACGTCGGTGTCCACGTCGTTACCGAATTTCCACACCCTGCCCCTGAGATTCATATCATATCACCTCCCAGGGGGCGGCGATGCGGCCCAGCACGGCTGAAGCCGCAGCCACGGCCGGATTGCTCAAGTAGACCTCGCTGCCCGGATGACCCATGCGGCCCACGAAGTTCCTGTTGGTGGTAGCGATGGCCCTTTCGCCCTCGGCCAGGATGCCCATGTACCCTCCCAGGCAAGGCCCGCAGGTGGGCGTGCTGATGGCCGCCCCGGCCTCCAGGAAAATCTCGAAAAGCCCCTCCCGCATGGCCTGCCTGTATATCTCCTGGGTGCCCGGGATGATGATCAGCCGCACGCTTCCGTTCACCCTGCGCCCTTTCAACACCCTGGCGGCCTCCCGCAGGTCGTCCATGCGCCCGTTTGTGCAGGACCCGATGACCGCCTGGTCTATACCGACGCCGGCCGCCTCACTCACCGGCTTTACGTTCTCCGGCAGGTGGGGCAGGGCTACGGCGGGCTCCATCTTGCTCACGTCGAACTCGTACTCCCGGGCGTATCTGGCGTCGGGGTCGCTGGCATAGAAGGTGAAGGGCCGCTTCGCCCTTCCCTCCACGTAGCGGCGGGTAACTTCGTCCGGGGGAACAATGCCGTTCTTTGCCCCGGCCTCCACCGCCATGTTGGCCATGGTCAGCCGGCCGTCCACGGACATTTTCTCCACTGCCGGGCCGGTAAATTCCATGGCCATGTAGAGGGCCCCGTCCACCCCTATTTTGCCGATGGTGTACAGGATCAGGTCCTTCCCGGTAACCCATTCCGGCATTTCCCCGTGATAAACGAATTTCAACGACTCCGGTACCTTCAGCCAAGTCTCGCCGAGAGCCATGGCCGCGGCCAGGTCGGTGCTGCCCACGCCGGTGGAAAAAGCCCCCAGCCCCCCGTAGGTGCAGGTGTGGGAGTCGGCCCCGATGACCAGGTCTCCGGGACCGACCAGCCCCTGTTCGGGCAGCAGGCAGTGCTCGATGCCCATCCGCCCTACTTCGAAATAGTAGGTAATCTCGTATTTCCGGGCGAACTCCCGCATGATTTTGGCCTGTTCGGCCGACTTGATGTCCTTGTTGGGCACGAAGTGGTCGGGAACCAGAACCACCCGGTCCCGGTCGAACACCCGGTCCACTCCTATCCTTTCAAATTCCCTGATTGCCACGGGGGCGGTGATGTCGTTGCCCAGGGCCAGGTCCACCCGGACGTTGACCAGTTCCCCGGGCTCCACCTTTTCCCTGCCGGCGTGGGCGGCCAGTATTTTCTCAGTTATAGTCATCCCCATGTTCGCGCACCTCGTTGTTCTGATTAGACAACCTTACCGCTAAATTAGCGGACCCACATACAATGAAATCCCTTGCAGTCTCCTTCGACTCATTTCCCGGTTCCGTTTTGTGAGTCCCAGATCAGCTTGTTGACCGCATTGACATAGGCCTTGGTGCTGGCCTCCAAGATGTCGGTGCTGATTCCGCGGCCCAGGTAAAACTTTTTGCCGTCTTGGGTGATTTTTAGCGTGACCTCGCCGAGGGCGTCGGTGCCGGAGGTGACGGCCTGGATTTCCCAGCTGGCCAAGGTGCAGGAAATGCCGGTAACCTTGTCCACGGCCCTGCAGATGGCGTCCACCGGCCCGTTGCCGCAGGCCGCCTCCTGAAGCCTTTCCTCTCCCCTGATCAGTCCCACCGTGGCCGTGGGAACCACCGTAGAACCGCTTGAAATGTGAATGTAGTCCAGGGCGTAGACCGGGTCCACCGTCCTGATTTCCTCCTCCACGATGGCCTCCAGGTCATGGTCGGTAACCTCCTTCTTCCTGTCGGCCAGGGCCTTAAAGCTCTGGAAGGCCTTGTTCAGCTCGGCCGGATTCAGGTTGTAGCCCAGCATCTCCAGCCGGTCCCTGAAGGCATGCCGCCCCGAATGTTTGCCCAAAACCAGGTTGCTGTGGCTTAAGCCCACCATGACCGGGTTCATAATCTCATAGGTGGTGCGTTCTTTGAGCACCCCGTCCTGGTGAATGCCCGATTCATGGGCAAAGGCGTTTTTGCCAACCACCGCCTTGTTAGGCTGGATGACCATGCCGGTAAGGTTGGAAACCAGGCGGCTGGTCCGGTAGATCTCCTGGGTCCTGATCCGGGTAACCTTGCCGAACTGGTCCCTGCGGGTGTGCAGGGCCATGATCACCTCCTCCAGGGAGGCGTTGCCCGCCCTTTCGCCGATGCCGTTTATGGCTCCTTCCACCTGGTTGGCCCCGGCCATCACCGCCGCCAGGGAG
>DYET01000043.1 GCA_020725625.1 Desulfovirgula sp.
ATCCGCAAGGCCCTGGCAGAATTGAGGTACCATTTAAGACGCAACTTTGTTGCGTACCAGTCTCATCGGAAAAAGAAGTTGATGTTTCTGGAATCCGGATAATTGTCAAGGTTCAGGAATTAATTTACGCTGTAGTACTATGGGGATGGCCTTTAAAATGGACGACAGCTCGTTCATCAGCCGCTCGGTATTGTTCAGCAGAAAGAAGACAATGTTGATCTTGGTCAGCATCCCCACCGGCCGGTTGCCGTCGTCCACCACCACCCACTGGCCCACCGGGGTGTTGCGGATTTCCGAAATTTCGTTGAGCTTCTGGTCATGCCTGATCGAGACCACCTGGTTGATGTAGTGGCCTTTGATCTTCTCCCCGGGGCCGACGCCCTTTAAAAGGCACTTGTACAGCGATCTCTTGGAGAAAATGCCGATCAGGGATCCCTCCCCGTCGACCACGGGCAGGGCATCAAACCGGTATTTCTGCAGCTTTTCCACCGACTCGATGATGGTGCTTTCCGGATTGAGCAGGCACTGCGGATTAATCGGGGTCATCAGTTCGCTGGGGAGCATAAAAATCACCTTCAGTTCAGTTAACGGTTTAACCTACAGTTGCCTTCTTCGCTGGCCGTGATAAAAAGCCCGATACCCGTTAAATCTTGCCCTTCTCCCGGGCGATGGCCAGGAGCTGTTCCTTTTTGTTTTTCGGGGGCGGAACGATCTCCTTTTTCCTGACCATGTCCAGGGCCCCGGCCGGGCAGCTGGCCGCGCAGACCCCGCAGCCGATGCAGAGATCCCGGTCGATGACCGGTATTTCCAGGTCGTGGTCCATCCTGACGGCCTGGACCTGGCAGCGCCCGGCGCACACCTCGCAACCCTCGCAGAGGTCGACGGTGAGTTCGGGGGTGAAGTGGCTGGGGCTTACCGACATTATCCCCGACTTTCTGATCGTTTGGAGCACCCCGCAGCAGCAACCGCAGCAGTGGCAGATGTAGGCCGGCTTGTACAGCACGTTGTCCCCCAGGTGCACTAAGCCATGCTTTTCGGTCAAATCCAGCACCCGCAGGAGTTCGTCTACGCCGGCGGCCCTGCCGAAGCCCCGTCTGATCACCCAGGCGGCGGCGTCCCCCAAGGAAGTGCACACCTCCAGGGGCGCGTCACAGGCGGTGCCCAGGTGTCCGGCCTTGTGGCGGCAGGTGCATACCGTCAGGGCCCCGCCGCCGGACTGCCGGATGATCTCGGAAGCCCTTTCGTAGTCCAGCACCTCGGTCTCCACCACCGCCGGGATAATCTTCTCGTAAACCAGAGACTTGAACATCTTGGTGGGGGCCGAAAAAATTTCCTCCCTGACCTCCGGGTACTCGAAATAAGTTCTGAAAAGCTCGGCCATTTCCCTGAGGTTGACGTCCTCCCTGCTCACCCGCATGAAGGTGTACTCAAAGAATCCCACCACCATTGGAGAGAGCATGTAATAGGTCTCCCCCCGGCGGTCGATGTCCACTACCAGCCCTTTGTCGGCCATGCCGTCGAGAATCTTTTTCAGCTCCCCCCCGGCCACCCCCACGGCTTCGGAAACGTGGTCCAGGGTCATTGGGAAGAGGGGGAACTTGCTACCCACCTCGGCCTCGCTGACGGTGTACAGCCGGTGCAGGATCTCCATCAGGGTCTCGTTGACCGGCGCCCCCACCGGGTTTTTGTTCAGCCGCCGGGCCAGGGCGTGGTAAACCTCTTCCTTGGAATTGACAAGGTGACCCAAATTGAAAACCTCCTTCAACCACTGCGATATATGCTTTAATCATATCGCAAATTGCATGCCACCGGCAGCCCCCCGGGGTCAACTTTCCCACTTACTGGTGGGGAAGGATGGTGAACAGGTCAAGGCCGCCCGTAACCGGCAGGATCACGCCGGTGATGTACTTTGCCTGCTCGGAACAGAGAAAGGCGACGGCATTGGCTATATCCCAGGTCTCCCCCTCCCTGCCGAAGGCCGTGCGCGCCCTGACCTCGTCCTTGACCGGGTCGGAGATGGAGTTCAGGAATATTTCCGACCCAATAATGCCGGGGGCGATAATATTCGAGGTGATGTTGTACCTGGCGCCTTCCAGCGCAATGGTCCTGGCGAAGCCCACCACGCCGATCTTGCTGGTGGTGTAACTGGCCTGCCCGTAGCCCCCCAACAGGCCCACGATGGAGCTCATCGAGACGATCCTTCCCCACCGGTTCCTCCTCATGATCGGAAAGACGGCCTTGGTGATGTAGTACATGCCGGTGAGGTTGACCTCAAGGTCCCTCTTCCACTGTTCGTCGTCAAACTTGGTGATCGAGGCGATGGTGTCGCAGATGGCGGCATTGTTAATCAGTATGTCGACGCTGCCGTACATTTCAGCCACCTGGCCGACCTGCCGGTTGACCAGTTCCCGGTCCGAGATATCGACGTAAAAGGCCCGGGCCTCGCCGCCCTCTTCCCTGATTGCCTGGGCCGTTTTTTCGGCCTCTTCCTGCAGTATGTCGAAAATGGCTACCTTTGCCCCTTCCCGGGACAGGACATGGCAGTCGGCTCTGCCGATTCCCCTCGCCCCGCCGGTGACAATGGCGGTTTTACCCTTTAACCCAAAGTCCAACCCCTATTCCTCCCCATTAACCCAGATATATTCATCCCTGCAGCCCTGCCCTGGCCCCGGGTCAGCACAGGCCTCCGGAGACCCCCAGCACCTGCCCGGTAACGTAGTCGGACAGCGGGCTGGCGAAAAACAGCACGGCGTCGGCGATTTCACCGGGTTGGGCGAACCTCTTCATCGGGATCAGCGCCTTTCTTTCCTCCAGCACCCGGGCCGCGAACTCCGAGAGCTGGATCCCCTTTTTCAGCATCGGGGTTTCGGTGGGGCCCGGGGCCACGCTGTTGACGCATACACCGTACCGGGACACCTCCTGGGCCAACGACCTGGTAAAGGAAATCAGCCCCCCCTTGGCCGCGGCATAGGCGGTTTCGCCGTATGCCGCGGTGCGCCCGGCCTCCGACGAGATGTTGACTATTTTACCGTAGCCCGCCCTGATCATCCCGGGCAGGACGACGTGGCAGCAGTTCATGTGACCCTTGAGGTTCAGGTCCAGGATCTTGGTCCAGAACTCCGGCCGGTTGTCGATAAAGAGCTCCATGATGTCCCACCCCGCGTTGTTGACCAGGATGTCCAGCCTTCCGAAACGGTCCAGCACCCTTCCGAAGACCTCTTTGACCTGATCATAGCTGGTGATGTCCACCTCGAAGGGGACCACCTCCGGGCCGCCCAGTCCCGAAATCCGGGAGGCGGCTTCCCGCGCCCTTTCCCCGTTTTTGTCCAGCAGGGCTACCCGGGCGCCGTTTCCGGCCAGCCTCTCCACCACGGCCTCCCCGATCCCCCTGCCGCCTCCGGTGACCGCAGCCGTCTTGTTCTCCAAAAGCAACGCCATACCCCCCATCATGTTGGTTGATTAATCCAAGTTGGTTGGTTAATCACATGCGACCTGACGGCGTTTACAGGCCCAGCCGCTTCAGCAATTCCTCCCCGGGGACGCCGCCGGTGTCCCAGCCCCTCTCATCGTAGTAATCGTCAAGAAGGGAGGCGACCTGTTTTTCGTCCATGGGAGGGTACTCCCTGCCTCCCACGATGATGCTTTCGGTCATCCACCTTTTGGGAGGCATGTCGTCCTTCCTGGCAAACCCTTCTGCCAGGTTGTATAGCCTTTCGGCGTTGATTATCTTCTCCCCGCCGGCGGCCAGGAGTTTTTCCGCCGTGGCCGTGATGCCGGTGGCCGCCTGGTACAATTCCAGGCACCTCTCAAGGCTGAACACCCGGGCCAGGGGGGACCGGTTGCAAAGCCCCAGCGAAAGCAGCAGGGTGTTGTGGTCCTCCACCCATTTAAGGAACCTGGATGGGTGAAAGCCGTGGATACCTTTAAACACCCTGTCGAAAGCGTCTTCGGGAACGCCGATTCGCCTGCCGTACCTTTTCAGGGCGTCGGCCGACCTTCCGGGTACGATGGTGACGGACAGGGCGCTCATGGCGTGCCCGCCCCGGCTGCTGGTAAGCTGCCCCACGTTTTCGGTGCACTGGTATCCCCTGATGTCCATGGTGGGGTCCACCCTCTTGATGTGCACCGCGTGCTCTCGGGCGGCGCCGCCCAGGCGGTTGACAGTCTCCTGCCAGGTGCCGGCCAGGACGTCCCCGACCCCTTCCCGGTAGGCTGTTTTGTGGAGCATCTCCATGGTCTTTTCAAACCCCAGCCCCGGTTCCAATCCCTGGTAGGCCTCCCTGCCCACCAGACCCTTTTCGTAAAGGAAATAAAGGAATTCCATCTTGGCACTGAAGGACCCCAGGTCCATGCCCAGCCGGTTGCAGACCTCGTAGCATTTTGCCGACCAGGCGTAGCCCCCGGTCTTCAGGCGGCTGCCGAAGCCCTCGGAAATGGCGAAGGGATTGGAGGACACGAAGGACACCCCTTTGAACTCCCCTTCCCTGATTTCCAGCTGGCCCTTGCAGCCCAGGGGGCAGGACGGGCAGCTGTAGGACCCCTTCCGGAGTTCCTTTTCGTAAGCCTTCGGCCCCCAGAGCCGGGTGGCCTCCTCGGGCGGGTAGGACCCGCCCCAGTTGTCCACCGTCAGCTTGCCGGTGGCCATCCAGGCCTCCCAGGCCATCAGGAGGCCGTATCTGGTCCACTGATCGATAAAGGGGCCGCTTTTGAATTCCTGGACGCACTGGTCGACCACTTTCAGGAAGGCCTTGGGGTCGGCCACCCCGATGCCCCGGCTGCCCCTCACCGCAATGGCCTTTAAATTCTTGGATCCGAATACCGCCCCGGCGCCCCCCCGGCCCCAGGTGGCCTGTTTGTTAATCAAGATTAGAGCGAAGGTAACCAGGTTTTCCCCGGCCGGCCCGATGGCGGCCACCGAGCAGCGGCCGTGCCTTCCCTGCAAAATGTCGGTGGCGTCGAAGATGTCCAGCCCCCTGAGGTCGGTGGCGTCCAGGATGCTGACCCGGTCGTCGTCTATGTTGATGTAGACCGGTTTATCCGCCCTGCCGGTGATCACCAGGTGGTCGTAGCCGGCGTACTTGAGCATGTTCCCCAGTTCACCGGTGGGCGAGGACAGTATCGTCCCGGACTGGGGGCTCCTGGTGGTCAGCAGGGTTTTTGACGAGGCCGGGGCGATGGTGCCCACCAGGGGGCCGGCTCCGATGACCATGGGGTTCTCCGGGGAAAGGGGGTCGGTTTTGGGCCGGCATAGGCTGTGGAAAAGGCAGGTGTTGATCCCCTGTCCGCCGATATAATCCCTTTTCAGATCCTCCGGAAGCTCACTTTTCTTAACTGTCCGCTCCGTAAGGTCAATGTGCAGTATGGATCCCGCAAACCCGCCGGACATCAGTTCACCCCCTCCTTCTCCACCAACGCCCCGAAGGGGCAGTACCGGGCGCACAGCCCGCATTTCAGGCACTCGTCCCGGAAGCTGACCGTGCTCCCGGGGCCGTTGAAGTCGATGGAAATGTGCGCCTTAAGGGGATTGAAGCGGTCCGTGCTGTTAAAGGAGCAGATCAGACGGCAGCACAAACAATTGGTGCATTTCGACGGGTCGTACTGAAAGCCGTTAACCTCCTGAATCATTGATCTCGCCTCACCTTCCTTGCATCATATCCGGGACCCGGCCCGGGAGGCGGCCAAAGAGCTGGCATAACTGTATTATTCCGCTTCCCCGTGCCCCCCTTCATCCACCGGATTTGCAATAACGGGACCAGACGAAAAACCTGAAATCGGGGAATTTTTAGCCTCCTGACGAAAAAAAGTCCGGTTTTTCGAACTGTCGGTGTTCGAAAAACCGGACTTTTTCCAAAATCGTTCTACCTTATTCATATTTCAGTATTGCACCACATGTCCGAATATTCGAACGTGGCCCTCAGCCCTGCCTTTTCAGGGCTTTTCCCTCCCCCGGGGGGACCTTGATGTTGTACGCGGCCATCTTTTCATAGAACCTGGAGCGGCTCATCCCCAGCATCTCGGCGGCCTTGCTGAACCTGCCGCCGGCGTCCTGCAGCGCCGCCAGCATGAGGGACTTTTCATAGTCCTTCAATTTCTTCCGATAGTCCACCTCTTCTTCCTGTTCAAGGACAGGCTCAGGCTTTACATTCCTTTCCACCAGGTAAGGCGGGAGGTGTTCGGGCCGGATCAGTCCCCCGGAATTCATGTTCACGGCCCTTTCCACCATGTTGGCCAGTTCTCTGACATTGCCGGGCCAGTCGTGGTTTTCCAGGATCATCACCGACTCCCGGCTGAACCCCCTGACCTCGGTGCCCATGACCTGGTTGAAGTGCTTCAGGTAGTGTTCGGCGATAAACATTACGTCCTCCCTCCTCTCCCTCAGGGGAGGGATTTGGAGCGAGATGACGTTCAGCCGGTAGTAAAGATCCTTCCGGAACTTGTTCTTGTTGACCATCTCGGTTATGTTCATGTTGGTGGCGGCAATGATCCGGACATCCACCTGGATCGTCCCGGTACCCCCCACCCTTTCGACCTCCCTGTCCTGGAGGACCCTGAGTATTTTGGCCTGAAGCGGCAGGGGCATGTCCCCAATCTCGTCCAGGAAGATGGTCCCGCCGTGGGCAAGCTCGAATTTCCCGGGCTTTCCGCCTTTTTTGGCGCCGGTGAAGGCCCCGTCCTCGTAGCCGAAAAGCTCCGACTCCAGGAGGTTTTCCGGAATCGCGGCGCAGTTCACCTTGACGAAGGGGGACATTCTCCTGGGGCTGGCGTCGTGAATGGCATGGGCGAACAGCTCCTTGCCGGTGCCGCTCTCGCCCAGCAGGAGGATGTTGGAAAATCCCGAGGCCGCGGCCATGGCCTCCTTCTTGAGCCTGGTCATGGCCCTGCTCCGGGTGATGATGCTGTCGAAGCTGTACCTGCTGGCAGTGGCCTTGATCAGTTCCTTTTTATAGTGGTTGAGCTGATTTTCCAGCAGATCGAGCCTTGACATCAGGTACTTGAGCTTGATCAGGTTCCTAAAAATCAGGTTGGTCACCGTTCCCACCACCGATCCAGACTCCAGCACCGGGTTCGATGTCATCAGGAAGCTCTGGCCCCCCAGGCTGCCCACATCCACCTCGGAAATCCCCTTGTAGAGAACCATGTCCACCACCCGGCTGCCGAACACCTCTTTAAACTCCCTGCCCACCACCTCTTCCTGGCTTTTCCTGAGCAGCGCCCGGGCGGCCTGGTTGACCCTGACCACGACGCCCTTCTCGTCGGTAACCACGATGCCGCTGTCGATGCTGGCCAAGATGGTTTCCAGGGTCTGCTTGAGCCTCTTGACGCTCTCCAGTTCCTGGGAGATATTTTCAAACTCGGTGAGGTCCTGGACTATTCCAATGGCCCCGCTAATCCGGTCATTGCACCTGATCGGGTGTCCGCTATAAATCACCGTCCGGCTGTCCAGGCGGCATTTTTCCCAGAGCCGGACCTTTCCGTCGGCAAGCACCCCGTCCAGGTTGAATTGTCTGAAGGTACCGGCCAGGGGCTGCCCCGCAACCGACTCCCTGGGCCTGTCCAGAAGGCTTTCGGCAGCCGGGTTGATCAGCTTGACCAGGCCCCGGTTGTCGACGGCGATCACCCCGATGGGGATGGCGTTCAGCACGGCGGCAAGCTCGGTCATCAGGGTTTCGGTGCTGTACAGCAAAAAGAAGACTATGTTGATCTTGGTCAGCATTCCCACCGGGCGCCCCTTTTCGTCCACCACCACCCTCTGGCCGACCGGGCTGTTCTTGATGTTTTCCAGTATGTCATCGTCCAGCACCTGGTGGCTGCGCACGAAGATAACGTCCCTGATGTAGTATCCGTCTATCTTTTCCTCCGGCGAAACCCTGCTGATCAGGCACCTGTAAAGTGCCCACTTGGTCAGAATGCCGATCAGGGCGCCCTCCCCGTCCACCACGGGCAGGGCATCAAGGCGGAAGCGGTGAAACCTCTCGATGGAGTCCAGGATCGAGTCCTCCGGCCGCAGCCAGCAATCCGGGGTAATGGAGGACATCACTTCGGTTACCGGCATGTTTCTACCCAGGTTTCTCATGGCAGTCCACTCCCCCGTGATGTTTTCTGTTTATTCAGATTTGACAAAAAAAACTGATTACCTTTAGTAAAAATATACTTTTTATCAGGTACGGCCGCCCCCGGTCCTGAAAAGATTGCCGGACAAAGAAGGTATTGCCATCCATCTGTTCGAATTTATTTAGACAACACCTCAAAGGAAATACCTCAAGGATGAGAAGGTAAATTATCTTGCCAAATAATGTCCCTTTAAAGAAGGTGGTTTGACCATGCCTGTTATAAGTAAATTTTTTGAACCTGACAGCATTGCCATTATCGGGTCGTTCAGAGAAGGTTTTTTTGGCAGCCACGTTATGATCAAAACCCTGCGCGAAGCCGGCTTTAAGGGCGATATTTACCCCGTCAACCCGTCCTACAGGGAGGTTCTGGGTATCAGGGTTTTTCCGTCGGTAGCCGCCGTTCCGGCCGGGATCGACCTGGCTTTCATTATGGTGGGTTGCGACACCGTTCCCATGATCATCGGGGAATGTGCCTCCAAAGGCGTACGGGCGGTTGTGGTGGTGTCGGACGGGTTTGCCGAAAGAAACGAAAAGGGCGCCAGGCTGCAGGAGGAGATTGTGGATATCGCCCGGAGGGCGGGTATACGAATCATCGGCCCCAATACCGCCGGCATAGTGAATACAGCCAACGGCTTCAACCCCTGCCCATACGAGGCCGGATACTCCAAAATCAAGGAAGGACCGGTGGCAATCTGCTCGCAGACCGGGATGACCAACCCCCAGGCGTACCCTTACGCCGACCTGGGATACGGAATCAGTAAAATATGCGACTTCGGCAACAAGTGCGATGTTGACGAGTGCGATTTGCTTGAATACCTTGGGAACGACCCCGCCACCGGGGTAATTTCCATGTACCTGGAAAGCATCAGGAACGGGCGGCGGTTTCTGGAAACCGCCAAACGGGTTACCCCAAGGAAGCCTGTACTGGTATTAAAATCCGGGAGGACCCCGGAGGGGGCCAGGGCATCGGCCTCTCACACAGGCTCCATGGCCGTGGATGACCGGATTTTCGACGCCGCCTGCAGGCAGGCGGGTATTATCCGCCTGGAAAAGTTCAGTGAGCTTTTTGAGGTGCCCAAGATTTTTGCACTTCAGCCTCCACCCGGGGGAAACCGGCTGGGAATAGTCAGCTATACCGGCGGGGTCGGCGTCCTGGCCACCGACGAGGCCCTGAAATACGGGCTGGCCATGGCCCGGCTAACCGATGATACCGCTGAAACGCTGAACAGTATTTTTCCCGGCCTGGGTGAAACACCGGTGGACCTGGGCCCGGTGGCCGCGGCCCGCGCCGCCGGTTTCATGGACCTCTACCCCCGGGTATTGGAAGCAGTATCGGCCGACGGGAATATCGACTGCCTGTTAAACATAATCTGGTCAAATTCCAGCGCGGGCGAATCGGAAGAAATCTATCTGAATTTATACCGGAAACTGAAAAGAAACTGCCCCAAGCCCCTGGTCACCTGGCTGTACGGATCTTCCCTGGCCAACACCGCCAGGCTTGCCCGGAAGCTGGAAGAGATGGGCTTCCCGGTATATTCCGATCTGGAAGCAGCCGTCAAATCCCTCGGCATTGCCTGTAGATACAGGATACAGGTCCGTCGGAAGGGAGGGAATGTAAATGACCCTTGTGCTGACTGAATTTGAATCCAAGAAACTGATCGGGAAAGCCGGAATAGAGGTGGTGGAAACCAGACTGGCCCGAACCTGCGGGGAGGCCGTTACTATAAGCAAAGAGATTGGTTTCCCGGTGGCGATGAAAATAAATTCCCCTGATATTATCCATAAAAGCGATTCCGGGGGGGTAAAGCTGGGCCTGAATGACCCCGACGGGGTGGAAAGGGCTTACCGCGAAATTATGGGAGCGGCTGCAAGTCGCCACCCCCGGGCAGAAATCCAGGGGGTGACCGTCCAGAAAATGGCCCCGCCGGGAATTGAAACAATTATCGGCGTAAGCAGGGACCCCCTGTTCGGGCACGTTATAATGTTCGGGCTGGGAGGCGTCTTTGTGGAAGTGCTGAAAGATGTTGCATTCAGGGTTGTTCCGGTCACCGGAAAGGACGCCAGGGAGATGATTGAAGAGATCAAGGGGTACCCCCTGCTGCAGGGATACCGGGGCCGGGATCCGGTAAATATCGCCGCCGTTGAGAACATCATCCTAAAAATATCGGACTTCGCAGAAAAGAACCCGGAGGTAGTGGAACTGGACCTGAACCCGGTTTTCGCCTGCGCAGACCGGGCTGTGGCCGCGGATGCCAGGATTATCCTGGCTGCAAAAAACCATGTCAATTTGTAAACAGACCTAAGGCGGTGTTGACTGCCCGAAGCAAAAGGCTTGTTAAAGAAACAGCCGTCAGGCTGCTGACAAACCCCTGGGTTATTCTACCTACCCAAGGGTTTGCCTTTAGGCCTTTTATGATTGTATGGATTTGATACAGGTATTATCCTTTGTATCAGAACCAGCGTTGTTCTGCAAAATAATCCCCCCTCGAGTTGTTGGTTTGTCTTTACAATGACAATATTAATCACATCCTTTTTTAAGATTGTGGTGAAGCCTAATATAAAAAGGCCTGCTTGATTATTCCATGATATTGCGCTTGGATAGCAAAAAATAATGCCAAATGGCATATTTCAAGGAAGATATTCAAATTACCCGCGCCAGGGGGGCCACCTTCATTGCTGCGGGGTTTCCGCAGCTCTCAGATAAAGCAACTAGTTGACCATATACCGGATGAACCGAAAGTATGGTTGCCTGTAAGGATTAGCCGGCGGCCGGTTAGTCGGCCACGTCCTCGCCCAGGGCCAGCCGGCAGAGGTCGGAGATCAGTATCGGCCGGATGCCCTTTTGGGCCACCGCCCCGGAGAGGGTCATGTAGCACATGGGGCAGTTGAAAACGCAGGCGCCGGCCCCGGACTGAACCATGTCCCCAATGTTCCTGGCCTGCACATCGTCGGCCAAGTCCCCCCTCCCCTGTGCCCTGAAGACCGCCCCGCAGCACAGGGGATTCTCCCCGTCGTATTCCCTTTTCACCCTTTCCACACCGATCAGGGCGAAAATCTTGTCCAGGTAATGGTCCTTTTCCGGCGTCAGCCTGGTAGAGCAGGGGCGCTGGTAGGCCACCTTGAGGCCCAGTTTTTTGATTTTACCGGCGTTGTCCAGAAGCCTCCGGTGAAGGAACTCGAACAGGTGCACCGGCCTGAAGGGAACCTCCAGCCCGAAGGCCGGGGCATAGGAGGCATAAAGCGCGTAGCACTCGTCGTGGAAGCAGACAAGCTCGTCGATGTTGTGCCTGGCAAAATTATTGATGGTGTTTTCGACCCTCTCGAGGATCAGGGAGTGCATGCCGTAGTGCAGGTAGACCAGGTTGCAGAAGAAGTTCCTGCCCATCAGCACCGATGTGCCCTCGAAGATACTGCCGGCGATCCGGCTGTCCTTGAGCTTGGGGAAGAGGCACATGGACAGGGGGGTCCCGTCGATTTCGGTGATCTTCGCCTCCTCCCTGGGAGCGAACAGCTTGACCTGCTCCCTGATGAAATCCTCCGGGGCCGGCTTTATGCCCCGTTTCTCCTGGAGCCCGACGATCAGGTAAAAGGGGTGGTTGCGGTGCTTGCAGTACTCCTCGCAGCCGTAGCAGGTGGCGCACTGGTGGAGCACGATTGAATCCAGTCCCTCAATCATCTTCATTTTTTCCCTTTTTGCGGCCTCCGGGTCAAGATTGAGGTACTGGCAGCGCGCCAGGCAGTCGGTGGTCTCGCACCGCCGGCACAGGTCCGGGTCGGTTTTCAGCTGATACACTGGAATCACCCTTTCACGGCGGTAGTGGTGCTTTTTCCCAAAAAAGCCCTGCCCTCATTTTATATGAAGTTCCATCCTATAACCATCCTTTTCCTGGTAACGGCTTAAATATCCCCCTTATGCAAGCGATTTAATTGATTAGCTGCATGAAATTGCCGCCCAGTATATCCTCCTTCTGCCGGTCGGGGATGCTCATTCTTTCCACCCAGCCCTTAATTTTGGAATAGTCGTAGGCACCGCCCGGCCGTTCGATGCCGTATGGGCCGTCGGTGCCGTACAGGCATTTTTCGTGTCCAACGGCCTTGACCGTCAGGCCGGCGATGTTTTCGTCCAGGTAGTCGCTGGACAGGTCAAGGTAAACGTTCTTTTTGGTTTTAACGTATTCCCATATTTTCCTGAAGTGGGGGATTCCGGCGTGGGCGTAGATAACCTTGAGACGGGGAAATTTTTCCGGCAGGTGGCGGTAGCATCCGGGCTGGGATGACAGGTGGATGATCAGGGGGCAGTTTCTTTCCTGGCAGAATCCGGCCACGGAATCAAGCTGTTCTATTCGGTAGCCGTGGAAAAAGGGGTGGACCTTAACCCCCACCATCCCCGGGAGGCCCCAAAAGGCCTCGATCTCCTCCTGGGGATTGCCCTGGCCGGGATTGACGGTAATCCAGCCGAGAAACCTTTCCGGGTACCTTTTCAGCGCCCCGGCCACACTGCTGTTGTCGGGGACCATGGAAATGCCAACGGTGTTGCCCATGATCTTGAAATTGCCCCGGCCGTCCAGAAAGGATTTGTAAATACCCTTTCCCACCGGGCTGAGGTTTAGAATCAATCCCCTCATTAATTTTTTCAGCCTTTCATTTTTAGGGTTGTGTTCGATGTAAAACGGCTCACAGAGCTTTGCCATTAATACCGTTTTGCCTATTCCCGCCTTGTCCATGGCCCCGATCAGTTTTTCCAGCGAAAGCATATTTTCATCCAAGTGGAAATGGCAGTCCACGACGATCATCCCGGCCACCCCTTTCCCTGTTTTAAATTGTTTAAGATTCTAAAGCATGTCAACTCCTTTGTCAATTCGCCGGGCCTCCCAAAAAAACCGTTCGGCCCGGCGGGACGGTTTTTGGGCCGAGTTTCCGGTTTTGGCAATTCGGCCGCCCGGGGAAGGCTAACATTGCTCAACGGCAACAACCGCTTTACCCGGCGCGGCCGCAGAATTATTGCTCACCGCCCGCCGTCCTTGCGGTACACCAGGCCTTCGGCTACCGCCACCAGGTTGTCAGCGGCGTCCCTGACTTCCATGCGGTAAAGCCCTGTCTTTTTGGTAATATTTTCCTCCCGGGCGGTGGCGGTGAGCACCGATCCCAGGGAGGTGGTTTTCAGGAACTGTATGTTCACGTTCAGGGCCAGGGCCAGCGGGCCGTGGGCGTTGCTGGCGGCCGCGAAAACTATGTCGGCCAGGCTGAAAATGGCGCCGCCGTGGGTGACCCCGGCGCCGTTGAGCAGTTCCGGCCTTACCTCCATGACGGCCCGGGCGTAACCGGGCCTGGCCTCCACCAGTTCAATGCCCAGATGCCGGGCCAGGGCGTCCTTTTTCATAAACATTTCTTTCGTATCCGTAAACCTTCTCTCCCATCCGTTGGTTTTCATTTTTACCGGCATGCGGTTCAACACCGGCCCGCCCGGTCGAGGTAAAACTCATAAAACGCGTCTTTACCCGTCCTCCTGCCGCCGGCGGTAAATGACCGCTCGTAAAACCGCACGCGGCCGTGCCGCTCCGCCAGGAGGACGGTGGAGGCCCGGGTGCCGTATGTTTCACTCCCGATAAAGATGGGGGAAAGCAGCCTCTCCCACTCCAGGGAAACCCCCGTGCGGGGAAGTTCTTCGTCCCGGGCCGGTTCCCGGTCGGACAGCAATTCAAACAACCTCTCCGCCGTGACCTCCCCGCGGCCCCCGAGGATCCGCTGAAACTCCTCCTTCCCCCTCACCACCTTGGGCCAGGGCGTATCCAGCAGGTGGTTGCTAAGCCCGTATACACCCGGGCCGAGCCTGTCGGTCCGCCCCGTCCGGCTGGAATAATACCACATTGACTTTCCGTCGAGCAGCAGCAGGTTGAACCCGTTATATTCCTCCCGGACTCCGTCCAGGGCCTCCAGGAACACCTCCGGGTGCCCGGGGAAGCAGAGGTACTCCCTGACCAGCAGCCCGCGGGAACGGGCGCCTGCTTTGTACGAAGCCGGGTCGCGGTAGTTGGTTAGGGCGGCGAACCGGCCCCGCTTGGTAATGCCCAGCCACGTGCCGGAGCGTTCCAGGTCCCTGCCGGCCAGTAGATCCGTGTAGTCTTCCCAGAAGCCGGCCGGAGCCGAGGGCCGGGCGTAAAATTCGTCCCGGTTGGCGGCGACTACCAGGAAATAATCGGGGTGGCAGTCATAGGCAGCCAGGATAATACACATTGCTTTTCCTCGCAAAAAAAATTGTTTAACCCTGTTTTTCTATAACAACCTCCCTTATTCCTTCCCGGCTGCACTCTGTCTTTTCCCTTTTGCCGGCCGGCCCCTGTGGCCGGCATGCGGAGGCAAAAGCACAAAAATAGCTTTCTTTTGCCCGCCCTGCTCAGTCCCCTCCAAAGCGTATGTCGACCTGAACTATTTCGGGCCTGCTGCCCACCCGGACGGGCGGGCCCCAGGTGCCGAAACCGGATGAAACCACAACGTGCAGGTCGCCCCGGCGAAGGTATCCCCAGTCGAGTTCGTACATTCGCCGTGTAACCAGGTTGAACGGAAACAACTGGCCCCGGTGGGTATGACCCGACAGCTTCAAATCCACCCCTTCCTCCGCAGCCTCCCGGACCCGGGAAGGCTGGTGGTCCAACAAGATTATCGGCAGGGACCGCTCCAGGCTCTCCATCAGGCTTTCCAGATCCTTCCGGACCCTGCCGTCAAAGCGCCGGCGGGACCCGTCATCTCGGCCCAACAGGTAAAAGCTATCCGCTATTTTTACTACGTCGTCCCTGAGCACGTTTATTCCCGCCTCCTGCAGGTGCTTGACAATTTCCTCGGATTTCCGGCCGATATATTCGTGGTTGCCCGGAACCGCGTAAATACCGTACTTGGGTGAGAGCAGCCTGAAGGTGTCCATCATGCCCTGTTCGGCAAAGGGTCCCGGGCTTTCGTCGACCACGTCTCCGGGCAATACCACCAGGTCCGGCTGCAGGCTGTTAATCATTTCCACAAGTTTCAACAGCCGGCCGTTGTGAACGATGGTTCCCAGATGCAGGTCCGAAGCCGCCACCACGCGAAGTTCTTTAAGGGATCCCGCCTGCTTCGGGATGGTGATGCTGTACCGGCTCACCTGCGGGTTTCTGGCATTCCACCAGCCGTATGCGAAAACAGCACAAACCAGGAACAGGACCGTCAGGCCTGCGGCCAGGGTCGCCCGGGGGTTCTGGAAAAACGCTGGGGGGATAAAGCCGAACAGCCTGTTTAAAAGGAGTATGATTTCAACCGCAGCCAGGCCAGGGCAAAGTAAATGACAAACCCCATCCAGTAGGACCCCGCCACGGTCAGCAGGAGGCTGGCCTTGGCCGGCAGAACATCCCTACCGAACCTGCCGGCAAGGTACGAGAGGGCCACCAGCCAGAATACCAGCCAGTACACTCCTTTGCTCAAATAGGGAATGTGCCTCCCTATGAACTGCCATCCCCGCATGCCGATCCAGAAATTAATCAGTCCGTACAGCAAAAAGAAAAGAACGAACACGGCCGGAATTGATACCCTGAACATCGGCTGGCGATCACCTTTCTCTGGCAGCTAATCAGGGCCAGGACGGTCCGGCGTCACAGAAGCCTTCACTTTCCCGGTCAACCAAAACCGAACATATATAATTATATAATATACTAAAAATGCCGCGGTTTTTCCACGGCCTAACTAACGGGATCAATGCCCAAATTGCGGTTCCGGAAATTTTCGGAAGAAGGAATTTGAAAAGGTGACAAAGAATTACGGTAAAAAGCCTGCCAGATATCAAACAGGGAGGTGCAGCATGATTAAGGACTATATCAAGCTGGTTGCGGTTTTTCTGGTCTTTTTCATCACCATAAACCTGGAAATCAACAAGGTAACTCCCCCTCTTTTCAGCTATTTCTTTTGCGCGTTGATTCTGCTGTTCGGAATCGCGGCTTACCGCCGCCACCGGACAAAATATGTCAGAACGATGTTTATTGTCCTGGCGGCGGTTCAGTTTATTTCCTGCCTGGTGCTTCCCTACTGGATTTTAAACAGAAGCCTTCCCCTGAACGCCAGCTGGCCTTACTTCCCCGAGGTGATCTGGACGGCCGGGACACTGGCGGTCTGGTACTATGCCATTTCCTTCGTCCTGATCCCGGTGGCTGTGTATCTCTACGGCAGGCGGGCCTGGTGCTCTTTTGTCTGCGGCACCGGTGCAACGGCCGAAACCATCGGCGACAGTTACAGGACGGCCGGCCCGAAGGCGGCCGGGGTGCCCCGGGGCTTCACGGCATTTAAATGGGTCGTCCTGGCCCTTTCGGTCGCAGCCACGGTACTGGCCCTGGCCGGTTACTCCCGGGCCAGTCTGTTCAACCTGGTCTTCCTGGTATTTTTCATTTTATTCCTGAGAACCCTGCTGATGCAGGCGGTCAATATAATTCTCATGCCCAGGTTCGGCAACCGCATCTGGTGCAGGTACTTCTGTCCCCAGGGGCTGGTTGCCGGCCTCATCTCCCGCGCAGGCAGGTTCGCCCTGGTCAGGGACGACAGCCTGTGCTCCCGCTGCGGCACCTGCACCAGGAATTGCTCCATGGCCGTCGATATCACCGGCGGCCCGGCCGTGAACCGGTCCGGGGAATGCGTGGGCTGCGGGGTGTGCGTGGAGGTGTGCCCGCAGCAGGCACTCTCCATGACCACCGGGCGGGTCACGGTCCCGGACAAGGCGGGGATACCGGGCTAATAATCGATTTCCTTCAGCCGCCTGATGAACTCCCGGTCGCGCTTTTCAATAATCTTCCTGACATCCCGGCCGGTATAATCGTAAAATCCCTTTCCCGACTTGACTCCCAGATCTCCCCGGGCCACCTTCTCCGCCAGGACCGGATCGGGGGATCCGGATTTGGACATGGCCGCGGAGGCCCTGGCCCAGGTGTCCAGCCCGCCCAGGTCGGCGATTTCAAATATACCCAGGGAGGGCAGGCGAAAACCCGGCCCGGCCTTGATTGCCAGGTCTATCTCGGCCGCGCCCGCCACTCCCTGGCCCAGGATCGCCAGGGCCTCGCGCATGATGGCGGACTGGATACGGTTGGCCACAAACCCGGGGACCTCCTTCTGGAGAACGACCGGCTTTTTCCCTATCCTGATCATCAGGTCCCGGGCCAAAAAAAGCGTTTCGTCCGAAGTCCGGCTCCCCCTGACCACCTCCACCAGGGGAACCAGGTGGGGCGGATTGAACCAGTGGGTTACCACCACCTTGTCCGGCCTGCCGGTAACTTGCGCCATGGCCGACCCACTCAAGGACGAGGTGTTGGTGGCCAAAACGGCATGGGGGGGTGCCACGGCGTCCAGCTTCATAAAAAGCTGCTTTTTTAACTCCATGACTTCGGGCACCGCCTCCACCACAAAGTCACAGCCGCCAACCGCAGAGGCCAGGTCTACTTCACAGGTAATGTTCCGCAGCGTGGCGTCGCGGTCTTCCGGGCTGATCAGCCCCGTTTCGACAAAAAGGTCGAGGTTTGCCCGGATCTGGCCGGCCGCCCGGGACAGGACGTCTTTGGAGACGTCGTTCAGCCGCACCGCGTAGCCCGCCAGGGCGAACGTCTGGGCAATGCCGTGGCCCATGATGCCGGCCCCGACCACTCCGATATTCCTGATGTCCTCCAGCCTCATCGGATCAATCCACCCCTATATTTTATTATCCATTTTAATACGCCCCGGCTGTCGCAAATAAGGCCGCGGTGTTATTTTGCAAATCCCGGTACGAACCACTCGCCGTCAATCTTTACAAGGTCGGCCGTCCCATCGTCTTCCACCGGGTAAAATCCCCAACCCTGGGAGATCTTATTCCGGCATATTCACGAAGACTCCTTGATCACCAACGGCTTGCCGGAATACTTGACGGTCCGTACTTTGCCGGTGTTGAGGTCGTAGAGAACGCCTTTTCTCTGACAGACCATACCTGCCCCCCCTTACGTCAAATTCAGCCCGCAGCCCGGCCCGGGATTACGCCTTCAAGGCCGTAAACTCCCTGATCGCCCCGAAGTACCGGTTCAGCCCGAAAAACAGGATATCGTTGTGGTCCGCACCCGGTATAACCACCATTTTCTTGACGGTAGACCCGAGGGCTTCAAACAGCAGCCTTCCCTGGTCCAGTGGAACGATCCGGTCCTTTTCACCGTGGATAACCAGGGCCGGAATCCTAATTTCAGAAGCCATCCGCCCGCACCGCCGGTCGAAAGGCCCGGTGTCCACCCCTTCGGCCGGCAGGCCGAGGTGCCTTATCAACCCGGTCACGCTTAAAAAGCCGCTCTCTATAATAACCCCCTTCAGCCTGTCCTGGTAATTGTAGGCCAACTCAAGGGCCGGCACGCTGCCCATTGACCTTCCCATAACCCACAGTCCCGGCGGGAAATTTTTTTCGGCCAGGATTTCCCCGACGGCCGAAAAGACGCTGTGGGCATCCCGGACCAGGGACGAAAAGGTGGGCGTCCCCTGGCTGGTACCGTAACCCCGGTAGTCGGCCACGACTATGTTCAGGCCCGCCTGGTGATACAAAGGGGCGATCTGGTCATAATCGCTGGCCACTTCCCCGTTTCCGTGAAAGTACAGCATCCACGGCAGGTCACCGGCGGCCGGATAAAACCGGCAGGTCACCGAGACGTCCTGATCTACTGGAACAGCTATGTCAAAAGCCCCCTCCGGGCAGGGGGTATGGTCCCTGCGTGGGTAAAAAAGAAATTTCAGCAGCCCGGGCCGGTCGAACACGGAATAGTCGGTCAATTCGTCCCCCTCCCCATGGAGGATATAAAAAATTATACCAAACAGGATCGACATATTAAACGTCTAATATTGATGAAAAACAAAAAACCGCACTTAGGCGGATGGGGGATAAAAAACATGGCCAGAAAAATTATACTTTCCCTCGCTGCTGCTGCCGCAATCCCCGCGCTGTTCCTTTTATCCGGCTGCGCCGGCCGCGCTGAAAAGCCGGAATTCAAGCTGGGCAACGAACTTTTAATGACCAGGTATTCCTCGTCTTTGCAGCCCTCGGGTCCGATATAACCTCTTACCCCCCCATGCAAATTGCCGCCACAAGGACGCCGTTGATAAAGGCCAGGCCGATGGCCTCAACCGTGAAAACGCCCCTGACCAGAACCACGAACCCCTGGGCCAGCAGCGCCACTGCCAGGGTATAGATCCGGACCACCCAGCCCTCCAGGTAAAATTTAACAACTCCGGCCTGCGGGACCGCGCCCGGGCCTGGACCGACTCGGCGGAGAGGTGCGCGCTGGCCGGTATAAAAGTTTAACACTAAATTAACCTTGTGAAAACAATAGAACAACTTTATCTTAAAACACTTGTTGTAGAATGACATTAAGGAACCGGCGTGGAAAAAACGGGGAGAAGAAAAAGCGCAAAGGAGAGGAGAAAAAAATGGTTAATAAAACCAAGCGGTTACTGGTGGCCGGCTGTGTTCTGGTTCTGACTGCCGCCCTGCTGGCGGGATGCGGCGGCCGGGGGCAGCCCGCCGGCCAAAACCCGGCAGAACTTTCCGGAACCATTACCGCCGTGGGCTCGACCGCTTTACTGCCGCTGGTGGAAGAAGCATCCAAACAATTTATGGCCAGGAACCCCAAGGTCCAGGTATATGTACAGGGCGGGGGAAGCGGCACGGGCCTTTCCCAGGTCTCTTCGGGAGCGGCGAACATCGGTAACTCGGACATTTTTGCCGAGGAAAAAAGCGGTATCGACGCCTCCAAACTGGTCGACACATTGGTTTGCGTAGTCGGGATAGCCGCAGTGGCCAACCCCGGGGTGCCGGTGGAAAACCTTGCAAAAAACCAGATTATAGATATTTTTACCGGAAAAATTACTAACTGGAAAGAAGTGGGCGGACCGGACCAAAAAATTATCGTGATCAACCGTGCCAAAGGATCCGGCACCAGGTCAACCTTTAAAGCCTTTGCTTTGGACGGTAAGGAGGAGACCGCGGGGGGCATGGAAATCGACTCTTCCGGCCAGGTCAAAAAAACGGTCAGGGAAACCCCCGGTGCCATTTCTTATCTGGCACTTTCTTACCTGGACGGCAGCATCAGGCCAATTAAGATTGACGGGGTGGAACCGAATGAAGAAAACATTGTTAACGGCAAATACCCGGTCTGGGCATATGAGCACATGTACACACTTGGCCAACCCCCGGGGCACGTAAAGGGGTTTTTAGACTATATGCTGACCGACGAAGTGCAGAACAACCTGGTGCCCAAGCTGGGATATATTCCGGTAACCAAAATGACTGTAACAAGAGATGCGAGAGGCAACGTCACGAGGAAACAATAACCTGACTGAATGGGTCCGGGCAGCTTGGCCAGTGTATCCAGGCTGTCTTAATCACTTAGATTCGGGGTGGGGTATGCGCAGGTATATCGACAGAACAGGCAGGGCCTTGTCCTTTGTCTGTGCCGGGCTGGTAATAATTCTTACGGCCTCGATCATATACTTTGTCGGCGTCAAGGGGCTATCCACTTTTTTCTTCGGTGGTGCAAGCGTTAAAGATTTCCTGCTGGGCACCAGATGGCTGCCCGAACCTTCACCCGAACAGGGCGGCGCTTCAATAGGCTCACTCCCCTTTATCTTGGGATCAATAATTATTTCTCTCTGCGCAGTATGTATCAGCGCCCCCTTGAGCATTATCGTGGCTGTGTTCATAACGGAAATTGCCCCTTCCTGGGGAAGGAAGTTCATCCAGCCAACCGTCGAACTGCTGGCCGGTATTCCTTCAGTAGTTTACGGCTACATTGGGCTGTCCGTGATCGTTCCTTTCATCCGCGATACCTTCGGAGGCCAGGGTTTCAGCGTCATGGCCGGCTTTTTGGTGCTTTCCGTGATGATTTTACCGACCATTATCAGTATTTCCACCGAGAGTCTGCGCGCGCTTCCGGATCAGTGGAAGCATGCGGCCATCGCCCTTGGATCAACCCGCTGGCAGACCATCAGGCTGGTGTTGATACCTGCTGCCCGGTCAGGCTTGGTAACCGGTATTGTACTGGGCCTGGCAAGAGCTTTCGGAGAGGCGCTGGCTGTTCAAATGGTAATCGGCAACGTCCGCCAAATCCCAACTTCAATCTTGGACCCGGCCATCACCCTGACCAGTGCCATAACCATGGATATGGGCTATACCGTTATGGGCTCCCTGTGGAATAACGCGCTTTGGTCCATGGCACTTATTCTGCTGTCGATCTCCTTCTTCTTCATCCTGATTATCCGGCTGATAAGCCGAAAGGGGGTTGTTCAATGAACGCCCGTCTGGCCGACCGCCTGGCTACGGTTATGTTCTGGACCGGCGCGGGAATAGTGCTTTTCATTTTAAGTTCATTGCTGTTCTATATTTTTCTCCATGGCGCAAAATCAATTAACTGGCATTTTTTAACCTCCCCGCCCGAAAGTATCAGGGGCGGCGGCGGGATTGGCCCGCAGATTTTCAATTCATTTTATCTTTTGTTCTGGACGATGATTATTACCACTCCGATTGGCGTGATGGCCGGCATCTACCTGGCTGAATATGCGAAACGAAACAGGATCACGAACACCATACGCCTCTGTATTGAAACACTTACCTCCCTGCCTTCAATTGTGGTCGGCCTGTTTGGGCTGCTGATTTTCGTCAACAAAACCGGCTGGGGCTATTCCCTGATGGCCGGTGCCCTGGCCATTTCGGTAATCAATCTTCCTTTTATGGTCCGCATTTCGGAAGAGGCCATCAGGGACGTACCCAATGAAATGCGGGAAGCCAGCCTTGCCCTGGGTGCCAGCCGGTGGCAAACCATCTGGAGAGTTGTACTGCCTTCCGCTCTGCCCGGCCTGATCACCGGAGGGATCATTGCCTCGGGCAGGGTGTTCGGCGAGGCCGCAGCCCTTTTATACACGGCCGGCATGAGCAGTCCAGCCCTGAACTTCCAGAACCTCGACATCACAAGCCCGGCCTCTCCCTTAAATCCTTTTCGCCCGGCGGAAACGCTGGCGGTTCATATCTGGAAAATCAACAGCGAAAGCATTATACCCGACGTGCGCAGGGTTGCCGACGGAGCATCCGCGTTTTTAGTTTTTATCGTCCTGGCGTTCAATATTTCCGCCCGCTGGGCCGGACACCACATATACCGCCGCATAACCGCCGGACGGTAAAATAAAAAGGTGTAGCTCTAAAGAAGCCGGGTTTTCAGTTTAACTTCAAGGGCGGTTTTAAATATGTCATTGGAAAAAATCTTCCTGAAGAACAAAATTTTTTGGCGCATGACATTGTTTTGGACGGCCGGATACGCTTTGGCGCTGATCATTTTTATCGCCCTGCTGCGGTATGACGCCGTAACCCCGGCCGGTGCAGTCGTCGCGCTGCTTGCCACGGCAATGCTTCTGGCCGTTCTGTTATGGATGGTGTACCGAGAAATAATAGATCCCCTTAAAAGAACAAACAAGGCTGCCGGGCTGATGTCCAGGGGCAACCTGGAATACAAGTTTCATATTAACTCCGATGACGAATTGGGCCAGCTGTCCGTAAACCTGAATGCCCTGGCCGGCAGGTTGAAAGATACACTAATCCAGTTAAGGGATGTAAGAAGCCTGGAACAGGCGATTCTTTACAACATAACAGACGGGGTCATTGCCGTAGACGGTGATGGAGAGGTGTTGTTCGTCAACCCTGTCACGGAAAAAATACTGGGTGTCAGCCAAACATCCGCCGTCGGCAAAAAAATCGTGGAAATAATCCGAAGTTACGAGGTTGAACGGATAATAGAAGCCGCCTTAAAATCCAAAAAGCACCTGACGGAAGAGGTCAAGCTGCTCACCCCGGAGGCGAAGACTTACCGCCTGCAGGCCACCCCTTTAACGCTGTTCGAAATCGGCAGCAGCGGGGTGATGGTTTTATTGCACGACATTACCGAGCGCAAAAAACTGGAAGATATGCGATCCGAATTTATTACCAACATATCCCATGAATTGCGGACACCGCTCACCTCCATCCGGGGCTTCGTGGAAACCCTTCTCAGCGGTGCAGTGGAGGATCCCGGCACAACACTTCGCTTTTTGGAAATTATTGACAAGGAAACGGAGCGCATAACAGGACTTCTGGACGAACTCCTCAATTTATCGAGAATTGAAGAACGCCGGGCAGTTCACCGCTGGCAGCCGGTCCAGCTTTTAGAGAACATCGGCCGGGTCAAAGACATGTTCCTCCCCCGGATTCAGGAGAAAAACCTGGACCTGGCCGTGGAGGCGCCGCCGGAACTACCTGCCGTGTACGGCGACCCGGACATGCTGACCCAGGTGCTGATCAACCTGGTGGACAACGCCGTCAAGTACACGCCTGCCGGAGGGAAAATAACCGTCCGCGCCCTTGTTGAAGAAGCGGACATAAAGGTGGCTGTGGAAGACACCGGCGTCGGGATTCCGCCGGAAAGCCTGCCCCGTGTTTTTGAACGTTTTTACAGGGTGGACAAGGCCCGCTCACGGGAACTGGGCGGCATAGGCATAGGCCTGGCCATAGTCAAGCACATAATCAAGGTGCACGGCGGCAAAACACACGTGGAAAGCAAGGTGGGCAAGGGGAGCGTTTTTTCCTTTACTTTGCCAATTGAAAAAGACAGGCAGGTCTGAATTGCTAGATTTGGCAGCCGCATTTAAAACAAGTACCGAGGAGGATCACTTTGGACGACGTTAAAATCCTTGTCAAAAATCTTAACCTGTATTATAAGGATTTTCACGCTCTAAAGAACATAGATTTAAAAATCCAATCCAATAAGATTACTGCCTTGATCGGCCCCTCAGGCTGCGGCAAGTCCACTTTTCTACGCACTTTAAACAGGATGAACGACCTGTTTGAAGGAGTACGCGTGGAGGGAACCGTCCTGTTGGACGAGCAAGACATATATGACCCGGGAGTAGACGTGGTTACTTTACGGAAGAAAGTGGGAATGGTCTTTCAAAAACCGAATCCGTTTCCAATGTCGGTTTATGACAACGTGGCGTACGGCCCGAGGGTGCACGGGATCAGGAACAAATCTCAACTGGACGAAATCGTGGAACTCAGCCTGCGCAGCGCCGCCCTTTGGGACGAGGTAAAGGACAGGTTATACAAATCTGCCTTGGGTTTATCCGGCGGCCAGCAACAGCGCCTGTGCATCGCGCGCCTGCTGGCTGTAGAGCCGGAAGTGGTTTTGATGGATGAGCCCAGTTCGGCCCTCGATCCAATTTCCACCTTGAAAATCGAGGAATTAATCCAGGTATTAAAACAGGAATACACCATAATTATTGTAACCCACAACATGCAGCAGGCTGCCCGGGTTTCCGATTCTACTGCTTATTTCCTCATGGGAGAATTGATTGAATACGGAATAACAACAGATATTTTCACCAAACCCAGGGATCAGCGGACGGAGGATTATATTACGGGCCGCTTCGGATAACCCCTAATAAAAAGTTAACCATTTTTTTTCGGCCGGTATCTTGAAAGAATTGCCGATCATGCCGCAAAATATCGCTGAGGAAGTAATATACATCGCAACCGGTGAGCGAAAAGAACTTAACTGATTGTTGTTTTAAACAAGGCGGTCCTTTTAGCAGAAGGAATTTTTTATCATTAAAAGAATTAACTAAACATCACCGCGGGACCGGTGCGCGGGGGGAGGCGGTCCGACTGGAATCACCTGCAAGTGATATTTTCGCCCTATTTAAAGAATTCAGACACGTCTGCAACCATAGGGAGCGGGTTATCGAGGGGTATAAAACAAGCACGGGCAAAAGAGTGGTCGGCTACCTGTGCACGTACGTACCGGTGGAGATTATACACGCTGCCGGGTTGCTGCCGGTCAAGATCGGCGGCGGCTACCTGCCCGGTATTGACGCAAACCGCCTGCTGCCCTCCTTTATCTGCCCTTACCTGAGGTCCCTTGCCGAACTGGGCCTCCAGGGCGGCTGCCGTTATCTGGACGGCATCATTCACGCCTATACCTGTGACGCGGCGTGCGGGGTGTTCAATATATGGCGGCGGAATTTTCCCCCGGCCTTTTCCCACATCATCCACCAGCCCTACCTCGACGGGAGGCAGTCGCTAAAGTTCTACCACCGGGAGCTGGAATTACTGATTGAAAACATCGAACGGCACTTCGGGACAAAAGCGGGACCGGACAGCCTGTCCTCGTCGGCCGGTCTCTACCGCGACATCCGGGCCGCCCTTGCCAGGCTGTATTCCCTGCGCAGGCGGGAACCGGCCGCTTTCACCGGGGAGGAAATCTTCCATGCGGTGAACGCCGGTTTCGCCCTGCCGCCGGAAGAATACCTGGAAATGCTTGGGCGGGTCAACGACCGGATTGCCGGCCGGCACCACCCGGCGCCCGGCGAGCCGGGCAGTGCCGGCGTCGGGGCGGGGCCGGCGGGCGGAAAGGTGCCCGTATTGCTGTCCGGCAGCCACCTCCTGGACCCCTCGGTGTTTGACCTTATCTACTCCTGCGGCGGAATTGCGGTGGACGACGACCTGTGCAACGGCCGCAGAAGCTTTGACCGGGGCCCGGAAACGGTAGAACCTTTGTCCGCCGCCCCGGAAGCCGACGTGGAAATTCCGGGGCCGCTCAGGGAAATCATTGCCTTTTACCGCGGCAGGCCGGGCTGCCCGGCCCGGGTACCGGCTAAAAAAAGGCTGCCTTATCTCATCGACCTTGCCCGGGAATCCGGCGCCAGGGGTGTTGTTTTCGCGGTACAAAAATTTTGCGACCCCCACCTGGCGGACCTGCCCCTTTTGACGGCCTGGCTCAAGGAAGCGGGTTACCCTTCACTGATCCTGGAATACGACGGCCGTATCAATCCGGGGGCGGCGGCCACCCGGCTGCAGGCGTTTTTCGAAATGATCGGGGGTGCGGCATGAACACGTCCAAAGCGCGAAAAAGACTGGAGGCCTCCCGGCGCCTGCGCCAGGTAGTGGCCGAATTTTACCTGGAGGGCCTTAAGGCTAAATCCGAACGGAAGCCGGTCGGCTGGATCCCGCCCATGAACGGCGCCATCGAAATATTTTACGCCATGGACATTCAGCCGGTGTTCCCGGAAAACTGGTCGCCGGTATGCGCGGCTTTCGGACTTTCCGCCCACAACTTCGAAGTCGCGGAAAAAATGGGCTACTCCCCGGACCTTTGCGGTTATTTGCGCAATATCGTGGGCTATGTCCACGACATGATGCACCGGCCGGACCAGCCCCTGGGCGGCCTGCCCCGCCCGGACATCATCATTTCCTGTGGGGGCGGCTGCGTCCCGGTGATGAAAATATTCCAGATCCTCGAGGAAAGGCTCGGGCCGGCGGTGTTTTATTCCGACCTGCCCCAGGTGGCGCCGGAGGACATAAAGTCCCACCACCTTGATTACGCCCTGTACATGATGGAAAAATTGATCTCCTTCCTCGAGGAGGTGACGGGGCGCCGCCTGGACATGGAACGCCTGAGGGAAGCGGTGCGCCTTTCGGATCAGGCCTGCGCCCTGTGGGACGAACTGATGTCGTACAGGAGCCGCGTGCCCTCCCCCTTCAGCGCCGCCGAGATAGGCCTGATGTTCGTCATGGTCACCAGGCAGGGAACCCGGACGGCCGTCGACTTTCTGGCCGACACGCTGGCGGAAGTAAAGGATCGGGCCGATCAGGGCGCCGGGGTGATCCAAAACGAGGAACTCAGGATTTTCTGGGACAACATCCCCCTCTGGTACAACCTCGGGCTGTTCAACTACTTTGAAGAGAAAAACGCGGTGGTCGTCGCCGAAACTTATTCATCAGCCTGGTCGATCCGCCTCGATCCGGCCAGGCCGCTGGAGAGCCTGGCGTACAAGAGCCTGCTTTCCTACCCCTTGGTTTCCTGCGTTTCCGTCGAACAAAGGATCAAGACGGTACTTAAGGCCTGCCGGGAATACAAAATCGACGGCGCGGTGCTGCACAGCAACAAGAGCTGCAAGCCCATCACCCTTGGTCAAATGGATATCCGCCGGGCACTTTCGGAAGAACTGAACATCCCGTGCCTGATCCTGGACGGGGATCACATGGATCCCCGCAATTTCAGCGAGGCCCAGGCCAAAAACCGCATTGACGCCTTTCTCGAAATGCTCAAAGAAGGGCGCGGCAAAAAATAAGGAGGTCTAAAACCGATGGCCGGAACTCATACCATAGTCCACGCCGTCATTGAAAATTCCCGGCGCTATCCCGGCGAAACCATCTTCAAAATCAAAAGGGACGGGTATTACCGCGACATCTCCTGGGGCCAGCTGTGGAAAATGGTGGTCAACTGCGCCGGGGGCCTGATTTCAGCCGGGCTCCTCCCCGGGGAGCGGGTGGCCGTCCTGAGCCAAAACCGCCTGGAATGGGCGGTGGCGGACCTGGCGGCGCTCTGTTGCGGCGGCGTTACGGTGCCGATATACCCCACCGGCACGCCGGCCCAGGTGGCCCACGTCATCGCCGACTCCGGGGCGGGGTACTTATTCGTCGAGGACGGTGAACAGCTGGACAAGGTAACCGGGGAACTGGGCAGGCTTCCCAAAATAAAAAAAATAATCGTGATGGAAAATAATAAGGAGTTCGCAGCACCGATTGCGGAGTCTTACCCGGACTTTCTCAGGAAGGGGGAAGAAACCAGGGAGGAAACCGAAAAGATATTGGAGGACAGGCTTAAAAATATCGGCGGGGAAAGCATCGCCACCATCGTATACACCTCCGGAACCACGGGCCCTCCCAAGGGGGCGGTGCTGGCCCACCGCAACATCGTCACCATCTGCGACTCCATAGACCGGCTGATCAGCCTTGACCGCACCCGGGAGATATCCCTCCTGATCCTGCCCCTGTCCCACCTCTTCGCCCGGGCGGCTGGGTACTTCTACAGCCTGCACAAGGCCATCCCCGTCGCCTTCGCCGAAAATATCAACACAGTGGTGGAAAATATCCGGGAAATAAGGCCCACTTATTTCATCAGCGTGCCCAGGGTTTACGAAAAACTGTACGCGCACCTTAATTCCCAGGTTCTTAAAATGTCGCCTCTGCAAAAAAGGATCTTTAACTGGAGCCGGGACGTGGGCCTGGAATACGGGGCAGCCAGGGAAATGCGGAGGAAAGTCCGCTTATCCCTCGCCCTTCGCTACGCCCTGGCCAGGAAGCTGGTTTTTGACAAACTCGCCGCGCTTTTCGGGGGCCGCCTGAGATTCTGCGTCAGCGGCGGCGCTCCCCTGTCCGCCGAAATAGCCCGCTTCATGTACGCGGCGGGAGTACATATCCTGGAATTTTACGGCCTCACCGAGACCTGCGGCGGAACCCAGAACACCTTCGAAAGATACCGGTTTGGGTCCGTCGGCCCCGCCATGCCCGGAATTGAGTTTAAAATAGCCGAAGACGGGGAGATCCTGATGCGCGGCAACAACTTTCTGGGGTACTACAACAACCCCGGGGCCACAGCCGGGGCGCTGCGCGACGGCTGGTTCCACACCGGGGACATCGGGCGGGTGGACGAGGACGGCTTTTTATATATCACCGACCGCAAGAAGGACCTGATCATCACCGCCGGCGGGAAGAACATCGCTCCCCAGAACATTGAAAACCTCTTCAAGGACAGCCGCTGGATCAGCCACCTGGTTGTATTCGGCGACCGGCAAAAGTTCCTGACCGCCCTGGTAACGCTGAACCGCCCGGAAATAGAGGCCTATGCCCGGGAGAAAAACATCACCTGGACCGACTACGGCGACCTCCTGAGGCACCCGGACATTTATCAACTGGTGGAAAGCGAAATCGCCGAAAGGAACCGCGAACTGGCCAGGTACGAAACGATAAAGAGGTTTGCCGTCCTTCCGGAGGAATTTTCCATTGAAACCGGGGAACTTACGCCCACCATGAAAGTGAAGAGAAGGGTGGTCTTTGAAAAGTACGGCCGACTACTGGAAGAACTCTACGGGGACTGACGGTTCGGCCGGCGGGCCGGCTGCACCTGTTCTCCCGGAAGCTCCCCGGTAAGGGGCGGCCCTGTCTTTTATTTTATTGCCGGCCGGGCAGACTCCCGGCGCCCAGCGCCTTCTGGCACTGCCGGACGGCCCCGGTTGCGCCCTTGGACGGGGCGTATACATAAGGCCTCCTGTACTTGCTGCACATC
The DNA here is from genome assembly GCA_020725625.1 of Desulfovirgula sp. Classification (GTDB taxonomy): domain Bacteria; phylum Bacillota; class Desulfotomaculia; order Desulfotomaculales; family Desulfocucumaceae; genus JAILZP01. Next base: position 29,267 of record DYET01000043.1, read on the forward strand.
ACCTCCACGGCCGGCATGCGGTGGGACATCATCTCGGTTACAATTACAACCACATCGGCCTGCCGGACCTTGGACTCCACCGTTTTACCGGGCCCTCCCCGGAAGCCGGACTCCCAGAGAAACCTGGCCCCCCTTCTCTCGAACATTTTCTTGAACGATTCCTTGTAAATGTCCGCCCCCACCACCAGTACCGTGCGGTCGGCCAGCACCGGGTCGGCGACGTCGATCCTGGGCCGCCCTGTGTCCTCTTCCCGGCCGCGCCTCCGCACCGGATCCTTCGGGCGGGGCAGGTCGGTTTCATCGTACTTCCAGGCAATCCTGGCTCCGGAAGGGTCCCCCTTCATGTAGCCGACTTCCACCAGGTCGCCCTGCCTCAGGCGCATGGCCCTGACCTCGCCGGGCCTCAGGCTGATCAGCTCCCCTTCTTCCTCGGAGTAAATCATCCATTCACCGCCGTGGGAAATCAGCGGACCGGTCACCGAAACCCTCTCCGAGGCCTCCCCAAGGCCCCTGCGTTCCTCCACGGCAAACTCATAAAGCACCGAATCCCCCAGTTTCCCCAGGGGAACCGCCGACATCAGGTCGCCGTCCTCCAGCCCCAGCCTTCGCACCCATATCTCCGGCACGAAAATTTCTTCCCCGTCACCCGCTTTAATTACGCCCCCCCTGGGCAAGCGAAAGAATTCCCCCCGGTAGACAATTTCATCGCCGTCTTCCCGACCGGCCATACCGGCACACCTCCCTGTTTGCCAGACGACTATGTTACGATAGTAACTTGCTCCGGCGTCCCTAGTCAAGCGGCGGTTGGCGGCCGGTTTCCCGCCAATCCGAAAGATGGCCTCCGCCGTCCGTCCCGCCGCGGGCCGCCTTTGGCCGGCCGCGGGTCAAGCGGACAGATTAAAGAAAAACACTTTCTGCCATGTTTTTAACAGAAAGTGCTTACCGCTCATCAATAAGTTAATTAGGTTGGGGGCCTGTCCCTGCAGCTATGTACACCGCCTGCTGGTGGGCTTCGCTGACGGTAAAATCCTCATGCCTGCGGCTGTTGAGGAAATGGACATCGAAATGTCCGTCAAAATTGTTTTCCTTGCCGATTTTCTCTATCGAATGCGGCATGGCGCTGGCCGAAGCGGCGATTCTATGCCCGTTGACAACAACTAACACGGGTCGTACAGCCCAACTCCACTGGCCGCCCCATACCTGCAACATGGTGAAAGTATCTTCAGCAGCCAGTGGTTCAACGTCGGCATGGGCCGCCCCGTAGGAACGTATTACCCGCCAGCTCTTCCTGGTAGAAAAGTCAATGACAGTAGCCTCCGTACCTATAGGCCACACGTATTGAGCTTCGGTCCACCAGTCCAGCAGCTCGCCGTGCTGTGGAGTGAGCGTGGGATGCACCGGCACGTGATGTACCGGGACTGTGATGACCTGACCCGGATAGAGGTAGTCACTATCGCTCAGGCCGTTTACTTTCAGTAGTTCGGGCATCGGGATGCCGTAATTAATGCTTATGGTCCAGGGCGTTTCTCCTTTTTTGACCGTATGGTTCGTATAAGTCACCCACGGTTTCAAATCGGGCAGTCGGCCCGCGACAAGAGGCATTTTAATCTGCTGACCGACGTATAACACGGAGGAATAACTAAACTTATTCAATGCCAGTATTTGTTCCAGGGGAACTTGGTACCGCTGGCTCAGAATCCAAGGAGTGTCACCTTGTCGAATGGTATAGATCCAGTAACCGGGTTCTTCGTTTAAAGGAATTACCAGTTTTTGACCCGCGTAGAGTATCGAAGACCCGGTAAGATCATTTATTTTCATAAGCTTTTCCAGAGAAACACCGAAATGCTGACTGATTAGCCATGGGGTATCGCCGCTTTTCACGGTATAAATGCGGCACGGGGCACTATCCACAGACACCGGGATTCTAATCCGGTTACCCACGTACAATACCACGCTGCTGTCCCAACCGTTGATTTGCAGGAGTTTGTCCAGGGAAGTATTAAAACGCCGGCTTAAGATCCAGGGAGTATCACCCGGCTGCACAGAATAAATAAAATAACTGGTTGACGTTTCAGCCGGTTTAATTAACAGCTTTTGGCCCATCTCAAGCACATCGGAGGGTAAATTATTTTGCAGGCGAAGCCTGTCCGCGCTGACCTGGTAACGGTTGCTAATCATCCCAAGAGTATCTCCCGGCTGTACCACATGCACTACCCACCCGGACTCCCCGCCAACGTCAGAAGAAGCGGCTCCCTGAACTGCTGCCGGAATGATCAGTAACGCCATGCATAAGAACACCACGATTTTCAGTTTATTGGCTGCCATTTACAACCCCCCTGGATTTGTATTGGGTTGACATTATTCAACATATTTTCCTATTAATCCTTTATGTAAATATTTCCTGGGGAATTGACCGCTCGGTCAATGCCTGTTATAATTACGACAGGCGTTGACCAAGTGGTCAATATAATTTGCCCCCGAAGGGAGGCCGGGAAATGAAGATAACTGTACCTATGCCCGGGGAAAAAATGAAGGCCGTCCTGGATGCTTCAATAAGGGAATTCGCGGCTAACGGCTTCGAAAAGGCCTCCACCAACAGGATTATCAGGGAGGCGGGCATTTCAAAGGGCCTGCTTTTTCACTATTTCGGAAGCAAGAAAAACCTGTACCTGTATACCCTGGACGCCTGCGTGGAGTACTACCTTAAATATTTCTCGGACCATGTCAAGCAACTCTCCCCGGACCTGCTGGAGCGAATAACGGAAATATACACCGTCAAGGTAAAAATGTTCCTGGAAACCCCCCTTATGTACCGGATTGTGGCCTCGACATTCACCGACACACCCCCGAAGCTGAAAACCGAGGTTGAAATGCGGAGACAGAGGATATTCAGCGACAGTCTCCCCCTTTTTCTCGGGGGCATCGACAGGTCGCTTTTCCGGGACAATATTGACCAGGACAAGGCCGTTGAACTGGTATTAACCTCCATGGAGGCCCTCAGCCAGAAGCACCTGATTGCCTGCAGAAAAGCGGCGGACAGGGGGCTGAACGAATTGAGTGAATTGTTTGGTGAGCTAAGGGAGTACATCGACCTCCTCAAATATGGCATATATAAAAAACCGGAGAAAAAGAGATCGGACGGAGGATTATGATTGAGGTAAACAACCTGGCATATACCTACGCCGGAAGTAATCGCGAGGCGGTAAGGGGCATCAGCTTTTCCATTGACGAGGGTGAGATTTTTGGCTTCCTGGGCCCCAGCGGGGCCGGTAAAAGCACAGTCCAGAAAATTATTACCCGCCTTCTCACCGGCTACCGCGGAGAGGTTAACGTTTTCGGCAGGAGCCTGGATTCCTGGGGCAGGGAATATTACGAGCGGATCGGAGTTTCCTTCGAGCTGCCAAACCACTATAAAAAGCTCACCGCCCTGGAAAACCTGGATTTTGTCAGGTCCCTGTACTCTACGGAAACCGAAGACCCCAAAAAGCTGCTGGAGATGGTGGGGCTTCTGGAGGACGCCGGGGTCCGCGTCGGCCAATTCTCCAAGGGAATGCAAATGCGCCTGAATTTCGCCAGGGCGCTGATTAACAGGCCGGCCTTGCTTTTCCTTGACGAGCCCACATCGGGAATGGACCCCGTTAACGCCCGAAACATAAAGGATATCATACTCGAACGAAGGAAAAAGGGCTGCACGGTGTTCCTCACCACACACAACATGGCCGTGGCCAACGAGCTTTGCGACCGGGTGGCTTTTATCGTGGACGGGGAAATCACCCTCACCGACTCGCCGAGGGAATTGAAAATCCGCCACGGCCACCGGCGGGTGCGTGTCGAATACGGTACGGGCGGCACCACCGGGCAGAGGGAGTTCCCGCTGGAGGGACTGGGAAACAACGGTGAATTCCTGGAGCTTATACGCAGGGGGAATATTGAAACAATACACACCCTTGAGGCCACCCTGGAAGACATCTTCATCAGGGTAACGGGGAGGAGTCTGACATGAACAGGCTTTTTGCCGCCATCAGGCATGATTTCCGGCTGCAGTGGCGGTACGGGCTGTATTACGCCGCCGTCTTTGTTTCCGTGGTATGGATAGCTTTGCTCTCCCAGATCCCGCCCCGTAGCCTGGACCTGGCCCTGCCCTTTATCATCTTCACAGACCTCGCCGTAATAGGGTTTTACTTTATAGCCGGCATGGTCATGTTTGAAAAGGGTGAGGACACCCTGTCGGCCCTGGCCGTTACCCCCCTGTCATTTTGGGAATACCTGGCCTCCAAGCTTATTACGCTTACCGTGCTGGCCCTGGCAGTCACCTTTGCCGTGGTGGTCCCGGCAAGCCGCGGAGAAGGGTTCAGCCCGGCAATGCTTGCGGCGGGCGTCGTCCTGACTTCCCTGATCTTCCTGCTGGTGGGGTTCATTGCCGCGGTGCGCTACGATTCTATCAGCTCTTTTCTTCTGCCCTCCCAGCTGTACCTTCTGCCGCTCAGCCTGCCGGTTCTGCACTATTTCGGGTACTGGCAGGCCCCTGTTTTATACCTCATTCCCACCCAGAGCTCACTGATCCTGCTGCGGGGGGCTTTTACACCCGTGGAGGCCTGGCAGGTTGTTTGCGCCACAGTATACCAGATAATCTGGGTGGCCGTGCTGGCCCGGCTGGCCCTCCGGGCCTATGACCGCTACATTATCGCCGGAAGGGGTGTGCACTAACATGCGGATTGTGGCCGCCCTGTTTACGAATGACCTGCGCAGCGTACGGCGGGACCCTATGCTGCTTTACATGATCCTCCTTCCGTGGCTTATGGTGCTTATCCTCAGGCTCCTTTTGCCAGGAATTGCCGCCTGGCTGAAGGCCGGATACGATTTCAGCCTGGAGCCTTTTTACCCGCTGGTCCTGAGCATTTTCCTGGTTCTCCAGGTCCCCATGATGTACGGGGTGGTTGTCGGATTCCTGGTGCTGGACGAGAGGGATGACGGGACCCTTGAGGCCCTCCGGGTTACGCCGGTTTCCATGTCTGCTTACGCTTACTACAGGATTACTGTTGCCGTTTTTTTAAGTGTTTTTTTTACCCTGGCCTCACTGCCGCTGACCGGCCTGGCGAGCCCTTCCGCTCTGCCCTCCGCTGTGCCGGCCGCGATATTGTCCGGTCTCATGTCCGTTGTACTTGTTCTTCTGCTGGTAAATTTCGCCGGCAATAAGGTTGAGGGGCTGGCTCTGATGAAAGCCTTCGGAATTCTCATGCTGGGGCCCCTTGCCGCCTATTTTATCAAATCTGACTGGCAGCTGCTTCTTGGCATCCTCCCCAGCTACTGGCCGGCCAGGACATTCTGGGCGGCCATCGCCGGTGAGACTGCCTGGCCCTTCTTTGCAGCGGGGCTTTTTTACCATCTTCTGCTGGTGTTCTTGCTTCTCCGCCGGTTCCAGGCCAGAATTGGAAATTAGATATCGAGACCATCATTTTAAAGAAACGAAGGTTTGTTGCCTAGCATATTGATTATCAAGCCAAGATTCCTTGCCATAAGGAGCGGCGCCGGACATGCTGCCCCTCCTGAACCAGGCCCTTGAACGGCTGGCGGAGGTGATCAAGCGGGATATCGGAACAGAGATTCGCCACCTCTATTATTCCGATTTTGCCACTAACTTTCAGCAACCCTCAATCATCTCGCTATTTTTACTCCAAAATGGTATAATCAGCTTGTGGGGGAGGCTTTTATGGAAAAACTAAAACTGATAAACAATATTGCAGAAAAAAATGACATAGCCCTTATTTATATTTTCGGCTCCCGGGTTAAAACCGGCATAAATATATTGAGGGGAGTACGGAGGAAAAATGATGACCCACTCGCCGATATCGACATAGGCGTGGTTTTTAGGTCCGGATTGCCATCCCCTCGGAAGAGGCCCGAAGTTTACAGCTCTATTTACAACCAACTGGAAGACCTGTTTGTCCCTTTTCCGGTAGACCTTGTTTTTCTTCAGGAGACCCATTCCGTATTCCAGGCCAACGCCATTTGCGGCCGTTGCGTATATTACCACAGCCGGGACTTCAAAGAAACTTACGAAGAAAATGTGCTCCGCCGGGCTGCGGACTTCAGGCCGTTTTTGGAAAGGTACCTTGATGAAATGCTTGAGGAGGTCAGATAAATGCCCGTTGACAAGCTCCTTGTCAAGCAAAGGCTTGCTCTTATAAGCCAGTACCTTCGCGAGCTTGAAGAACTGGCCAGGCTTCCGAAAGCCGACTTCCTCAATATTCGAACCGCCGCTTCGGCAGAGAGCTTCCTCAGGCGTTCACTGGAGGCGGTCTTCGACATCGGCCGCCATATACTGGCCAAAAACAGGGGGGCAAATATGGCGCTGGAGTACAGGGGTATTGCCCAGGGCCTTGCGGATAAGGGTATTATAAGCAGCAGGCTGAAACAACAACTTTTGAAAATGGCGGGTTACAGAAACAGGCTGGTGCACCTGTACCACCAGGTCTCCGAAGAAGAACTATATGAAATAATCAGGCACAACCTGAAGGACTTCAAATCTTTCCAGGAACAAATACTGGAATACATTTCCCGGAAATAATCCCCCGGAAGTCATAAGGAAGAGAACTGGGATCGCTGGCGCACTTACCTCATAGGACAAGGAATCTTCCCTGTCTTTTCAGCGAATGCCAATTCTATTTAAATGCCCATTGCTAAACCCATCCTTCATTTTGCCATTCCTTTGCAACAGATTGCAAACTGTTCGGTTCCGGCATATTTCCTCTCGAGCCGGGAATTTTTATCGCTGCCCGGGAAAAATTCGGGCCTTAATATTTTGCCGGGACGGCTGCAGGATTGGGGACCGCTCCGTCAAAATATTACTGAAATTTCTTAAAAAGGGGGTGTTCAAAAGTGAACCTGGTGATAGTCGGCAACAGCGCCGCCGGGGTGGCGGCGGCCGAGGCCGCCCGCAGGGCCTCGCCCCGGGCCCGGATCACGGTGATCGGAGATGAGGGCGCTCAAGCCTACTGCCGCTGCCTGATCCCGGAAATTCTGGCCGGCACGGCTGATTTCAGCCGAATCATCCTCCGGTCCGGGGAGGATTTGCGCCGGGAGGGCATCGAGGTGGCCGGCGGGAGGGCGGTGGAAATTCTGCCGGGCCCGGGCCGGGTGATGCTGGAGGATGGGCGGGAAATCCCCTACGACCGCCTTCTTCTGGCCACCGGGGCGGCGCCGGTGCTGCCGGACCTGCCGGGCCGGGAGCTGCAGGGCGTTATGGGCTTCCGGGACTACTCCGACGCCTTGGAGGCCGTTAGGATTGCCGGGGCTGGGGCCGGCGACGCGGTGGTGCTGGGAGGGGGGCTGGTCAGCCTGAAAGCGGCCCACGCCCTGAAAAAGCGGGGCTTTGCCCGGGTTACCCTGGTAGTCAAAAGCCCCCACCTGATGTCCAAGCAGCTGGACCCGGAGTCCGCCGGGCTGGTCGGCCGGGCCTTTGAAGGCATGGGGGTGCGGATTATCTTCGGGGCCGACGCCTCGGCCTTCCTGCCCGGCCCGGGCGGGGGCGGGGTCGGGTCTGTGCTGCTGGAGGACGGTAGGGAAATCCCGGCAGGGCTGGTTATCGCCGGCAAGGGCGTCCGCCCCAGGACCGGGCTGGCGGAGCGGGCCGGCGGAGCCGCGGGCCGGGGGATACTGGTGGATTCCTGTTTGCGGACCACCCTTCCCGGGGTATACGCCGCCGGGGACTGCGCCCAGGTTGCAGGCCCCGGCGGGGAAGAGGCGCCGTGGGGCCTCTGGCCCCTGGCGGTGGAACAGGGGCGCCGGGCCGGGCTGAACATGGCCGGGCGGGAAGAACCTTGGCAGCCGGGAGGGGTTGCTCAAAACGCCGTTCGCTTCGGCCCGCTTTCGGTAATCTCAGTGGGACGCCGGGGCGGGGAGGAAGTGGCCGTCAGGCGCCGGCATCCGGCCCCGGGCAGCCTGAGAAAGTTTTTCTTCCGGGACGATCGCCTGCTGGGCTATGTATTTGTCAACGACATCCGGGACGCCGGTCTTTACACCTGGCTGGTCCGGTCCGGGCGGCGGGTGCCCGGGCTGGGCCGGTTCCTGGCTGGAGAAAGGCTGCCCCTGGAAGCAATGACCTGGCTGTCAGGCCGGGACCATATTTTAAGGGAGGGATAGACATGAAATCACACGACACGGCTGTCCGGGTAATGCTGGACGCCGCCCGGGACCAGGGGGCGGAGACCGTCTGGGACCGCCACGCAAAACAGGATCCCCGCTGCGGCTTCGGCGAGACCGGACTGTGCTGCCGGCACTGCTCCCAGGGGCCTTGCCGAATTAACCCCTTCGGCGAAGACCCCCAAAAGGGGGTCTGCGGGGCCGACGCCGACACCATGGTGGCCCGGGGGTTGGTGCGGGCCATCGCCGCCGGCTGCGCTTCCCACTCGGGCCACGCCAAGCACCTGGCCCACGCCCTGCACAAGTGGGCCAAGGGCCATAGCGATCATTACCCGGTCAAGGACGAGGCCAAGCTTAAGGCCGTGGCCGGGCGGATGGGGATCTCCGGGGAAGGCATGGAAACAAGGCAGCTGGCCGGCCAACTGGCCGATTTGGCCCTGAAACAGTTCGCCGAGGGTGAGGCTCCTCTGGCCTGGGCCTTCAACCACCTCACTGCCGGCCGCCGGGAAGCCCTTGAGAGGCTTGGGGCCGTTCCCACCGGCATTGAAAACACCATCGCCGAGATGCTGCACCGGACCCACATGGGGGTGGACGCCGACCCAGTAAACCTGCTGATCGGCGGGATTGCCTGCGCCGTGGCCGACTACGCCGGAAGCCACATGGCCACCGACCTTTCCGACATCCTTTTCGGCACCCCGCAGCCGGTGGCCAGCCGGGCCAACCTGGGGGTGATGGACGCCGGCAAGGTGAACATCGCCCTGCACGGTCACAACCCGGTGCTTTCCGACCTGCTGGTGCGGGCCGCCCTGGAGATGGAGGGGGAGGCCGGGGAGGCCGGAGCCGCTGGGATCAACCTGATGGGGGTCTGCTGCACCGGCAATGAAATTCTCATGCGCCACGGGGTTCCGTCCCTGACCCACTCCATTTCCCAAGAACTGCCCATTTTCACCGGGGCCCTGGACGCCATGGTAGTGGACTACCAGTGCGTCTACCCGTCCCTGGTGGCGGCGGCCTCCTGCGCCCACACCAGGGTGATCACCACCATGGGCATGGCCAAAATCAGCGGCGCCGTTCACATCGAATTCACAGAGGAAAACGCCCGGGAGTCGGCCCAGAAAATCATCCGGGAGGCCATCGGGGCCTTTAAGTCCAGGAAAGGGCGGGCGGTTTCGATACCGGAGATCAGCAGCGAGGTCACCGCCGGGTTCTCGGTGGAGGCCATCGTCGGCGCTTTGTCCAAACTGGACCCCGCCGACCCGCTGAAGCCCCTGATTGATAACATTGTCGGCGGCAACATCCAAGGAGTGGTGCTGGTGGCCGGCTGCAACAACGTCAAGGTGCCCCAGGACGAAAACTTCCTGGGGCTGGCCAAAGAGCTGCTGGCCCGGGACGTGCTTGTCCTGGCCACCGGCTGCGGCGCCGGGGCCTACGCCCGGCACGGCTTCCTGACCCCCGGGGCGGCGGAAAAATACGCCGGTCCGGGACTGAAGGCGGTCCTCTCCGCCGTCGGGGAGGCCAACGGGCTGGGCGGCCCGCTGCCCCCGGTGCTGCACATCGGGTCCTGCGTGGACAACAGCCGGGCGGTGGACATCGCGGTGGCGGTGGCCAACCGGCTGGGGGTGGACACCGACAAGCTCCCGGTGGCCGCCTCGGCCCCCGAGTACAAAACCGAGAAGGCGGTTTCCATAGGCACCTACGCGGTTGCCTTCGGGCTCCCGGTGCACCTCGGGGTGGTCCCCCCGGTGCTGGGCAGCCAGACGGTGGCCGGTCTGCTCACCGCCGGGGTGAAAGAACTGCTGGGAGGCTGGTTCATCGTCGAACCTGACCCGCTGAAGGCGGCCGAAGCCATTTTCGGGGCTCTGCAGGAGAGGCGCCGGGGTTTGGGCCTGGCCTCCCGGCCTTGGTAGGGGGTGAAGGCGTGGAATTTAAGGAGATTTTAATCCGGCCGGATAAGTGCACCGGCTGCCTTTCCTGCCGGCTGGCCTGTGCCGCAGCCCACAGCCGGGCCGGGAATTTTCTGGGGGCGGTGGCAGCCGGGGAAAAGCCCAGAGCCCGGATTTTCGTGCACCGGGCGGGGGGTAAAAATCTGCCCCTGAACTGCCGCCACTGCACCGACCCGCCCTGTGTCGACGCCTGCGTCGCTGCTTCGATGCACACCGCCGGGGGCGGCCTGGTAACCAACCACGACCGGCAGGAAAGGTGCATCGGCTGCTGGATGTGCGTCATGTCCTGCCCCTTCGGGGCGATCAGGGACAGCGGAGAGGAAGACCCCAGGGCGGTTAAGTGTGATCGCCAGTGCGCCCCCGGAGACGGCCTGCCGGCCTGCGTCCGGGCCTGCCCCACCGGCGCCCTGACCTACGGGACGGTGGACCAGTTCAGCGCCTCCAGCCGGGAGGAATTTCTCAGGAAGTGGCTGCAATGTTAGCAAACCGGGGCCGGGGCGGGCTTTACCGCCCGCTCCCGGCAGCCCCGGCGGATGGCCCGCCCTCCAGGACGAAGTGGAGGGTTAAGGTGGCGATCTACTTGATTTCCATGGCGTAAAAAAGGCCTTTTAGGGCATTATAACCAAGAATGCCGTACTTGTTATTAGACGCGCAGGAGGTCATAATACACCCTCGGGAACCTATTCTACTTGTGTTGTGATGAGTTGCAGGATATCAGTTTTGCAACTGCCTTGTTTTTTGCTTTTTGATCTGCTAAAAGAAGGCTTGCGAAAACACTTGTCTTTGTCTGGACTGCATATTCTGGCCCAAAACGATCACCCGTTCCAATTTAAACCGATCACCTATTCCGATGGAAATCGATCATCGATTTTGCCTGGAATTGGTAATAAAGAGTTAAAAAAGAAGCGGGCGCTGGACAACTCCAAAAACCAAGGTTTTTATCCTCCCGTTCAAGAATGCCTGAGTCAAAGCACTAAAAGGGAGGAAGTGAAAAATGCCCAGGGGGAGATTGTCTATGCGCAAGATCAAAGAAATCATACGACTAAACTAGGAGAAAGGCTTAGATTGCCCGGTGTTGCAACCCCTCTCCGAGTACCTACCAGGATTATTATAAGGTTGATTATGTAATTATTTCTCTAAACGGCGATAATTTTCCCGCACATATCATATGCCCCTATTTTGAGGTAAGTATTCCGTGGAAGAACACCTTGATGAGCATGCCGGTAAAATCATTGCTTGAATATTGGGGCTGCCTCCGCAAAAACCTCTGCTCCACGAAAAACCCCATAATG
>DYET01000044.1 GCA_020725625.1 Desulfovirgula sp.
ACCGTGGTGGGGGTGCCGGGAAGAGTGGTGGTCAGGGACGGGGTCAAGGTGGACCACCCTGGGGAACCCTCCATCGACCTCAGGCACGACCAACTTCCCGACCCGGTGTCCGAGGCCATCAGCTGCCTGCTCTTGAATATAGAACGCCTGGAAAGGCGGGTCAGGGAACTGGAAATACAGGTCGCCGGCAAACCGGCGCAGACGGTGCTGGAAGCATGCGAAGGAGTTGGAAAGGAACGTGCAGATTTATAATACACTGACCAGGCGGAAGGAAAAATTCGTTCCCAGGGACCCGGGGAAAGTATCGATGTATGTCTGCGGGCCAACCACGTACAATTTTATACATCTGGGCAACGCCCGCCCGCTGGTGGTTTTTGACACCGTGCGCAGGTATTTTATCTGCCGGGGGTACAGGGTCCGGTACATCCAGAATTTTACCGACATCGACGACAAGATTATCAACCGGGCCCGGGAAGAGGGTGAGGACCCCATACTGCTGGCCCGGAAATATGTTGATGAATACTACCGGGACGCCGACGCCCTGAATGTCTTGAGGGCCGACGTGCACCCCAAGGTCTCGGATCACCTGCCGGAGATAATTGGCATGGTCCGGGTTCTGATAAATCGCGGGCACGCTTACGAGGTGGAGGGGGACGTCTATTTCGACATTTCCTCTTTCCGGGAATACGGCAAGCTGTCCGGCCGTTCCCTGGAGGAAATGCAGGCCGGCGCCAGGGTGGAGGTGGACCCCAGGAAGCGCCATCCCATGGATTTTGCCCTCTGGAAGGCTTCAAAGCCGGGTGAGCCGGCCTGGGACAGCCCCTGGGGGCCGGGGCGCCCGGGCTGGCACATCGAGTGCTCTGCCATGTCCAGGAAATACCTGGGGGACAACTTTGACATCCACGGCGGGGGATTTGACCTTATCTTCCCCCACCACGAAAACGAGATCGCCCAGTCCGAGGCGGCCACCGGCCGGCCGTTCGTCCGCTACTGGATGCACAACGGTTTTATCACGGTGAACCAGGAAAAAATGTCCAAGTCCCTGGGCAACTTCTTCCTGGTCAGGGAGATACTGTCGAAGTTTCCTCCCGAAACGGTCAGGTTCTTTTTGCTCTCCACCCACTACCGCAGCCCCCTGGACTTCGACGACGAGAAGCTGGCGGCGGCCGGCAGGGGCCTGGAGAGGATCAGAACCTGTGTCCGCCTTCTGGAGGAGGCGGCCGGGGGGGCGTCCAGGGAAGAGGCCGGGACGGCATCCGACTTAGATTTGGTGGACGCCCTGGATAATCGCCGCCGCCAGTTTGAAGACGCCATGGACGACGACTTCAACACCGCCCTGGCCATCGGCGCGGTCTTCGACACGGTGGGGGACATTAACTCCTACCTGCACAGGACGAAAGCGGTGGGATCAAGCGCCGCCCCGTTGAAAAAGGCCAGGTCGCTGCTTGAATCCTTCAATTCGGTGCTGGGCCTGTTCAAGTCCGGCCCGGATGGGAAAATAATCGTGGAGCGGGAGGACCGGGGCGAGGGCAAGCTGGTGGGGGACCTGATCGACCTGATCGTCAGGATCCGCCAGGAGGCCCGCTCACGGAAGGACTGGACCACCGCCGACAGCATCAGGAACGGACTGAAGGAAATAGGAATCATCCTTGAAGATACCCCCCAGGGAGTGCGCTGGAAAAGACAGGTGTAGCCATGCCAGACTGGAACCGGTTGTTTCCGGGCGAAAAAATCGACCGGCCCCACCTCCTGTCCCCCCTTGTGCTGGCTTACATCGGGGATGCGGTCTACGAGCTTCTCGTGCGGGGGCGGGTTGTGGCCAAGGGGTTTGCCCGCACCGGCGAAATCCATAGCGAGTCGGTAAAGTACGTGCGGGCCGATGCCCAGGCCGGGGTTCTGAAGGCCATCGAGGGCATGCTGACCGGGGAGGAGGCCGAAATAGCCCGGCGGGGAAGGAACGCCAGGAGCCCTCATACCCCCCGGGGAACCCGGGTGGCGGCATACCGCCACAGCACCGGGCTGGAATGCCTGGTGGGTTACTTGTATCTTAAGGGAAACCTGGACAGGCTGGCGGAAATAATGGAGAAGATATTTGAATTGGTAGAACAGGACGGTGCGCTATGAGGGAACCGATCAGGCCCGACAACATCCTGGTGGGCGTAAACCCGGTCAGGGAGGCCCTGAAAAGCGGGCGTCCGGTCGACAGGGTGCTGCTGGCCCGGGGGGAAAGGGGCGCCGGGACTGGTGAGATAATGAGCCTGGCCAGGGAGAGGGGTGTGCCGGTGTTGAAGGTGGACCGGGCCAGGCTGGACACCCTTTCCGGCGGTTCCAGGCACCAGGGCGTGCTGGCTTACGCGGCCGCCCGGGAGTACGCCAGTGTGGAAGACATCCTTGGCGGCGCGGGAGATTTACCCCTCCTCCTGCTGCTGGACGAGATAAACGACCCCCAAAACCTGGGCGCCATCCTCCGCACCGCCGGGGCGGCGGGGGTGAACGGCGTGGTCATCCCCAGGCGCCGGTCGGTATCGCTGACCCCGGCCGTGGCCAGGGTTTCGGCGGGAGCCGTCGAGTACGTCCCGGTGGCCCGGGTGGCCAATCTTGCCCAGACCATAGAAATGTTGAAGGAAAGAGGCCTCTGGGTGGTGGGGGCGGACCCCGGCGGGCCGGACCTTTACTGGGACGCCCGGCTGGACGGCCCCCTGGCCCTGGTGGTCGGGGGCGAGGACAAGGGGCTGGGAAGGCTGGTGCGGGAAAAATGCGACCTTCTGGTGCGGCTGCCCATGACGGGTAGGATAAACTCCCTGAACGCGTCTGTGGCCGCCGCCCTGGTCATATACGAGGTCCTCCGGCAGAGAAGGGCCTCTAGGGAGAACGGGCCGTGAGCGACTTCCTGGTGGTTGACGGTTACAATATCATATTCTCCTGGCCGGAGTTTGAGAAATTGAGGAAAAGCGGCATGGACCACGCCAGGGCAAGGCTCGTGGATATCCTGGTAAACTATGCGGCCATGAGCGGTGAAAAGGTGGTGGTGGTTTTCGACGCCCACCTGGTCAGAAATAACCTGGAACATGCCGAAGCTGTCGGGGATAAGCTTGAGGTGATTTACACCCAGGAGGGGGAAACCGCCGACGCGGCCATAGAAAGGCTGGTGGGGCAGCTTTCGGCCGCCGGGACGGTGCACGTGGCTACCTCCGACTGGGCGGAACAGTCCACGGTTTTCGGCCGCGGGGCGTACCGGATAACTCCCGGGGAGCTGCTGGAAAAAATAAAGAGGGTGCAGGAGGAAGCCCGGCGACATTTCGCTTCGGCCCCGCCCGCCGATTCGTACCTGGAAAACCGCCTGGTTGACGAGGTAAGAAGGGCCATGGAAAAGTGGAGGCGGGAAGGAAGATAGTTTTTCCGGTCCCGGTGATATTTCTTGACTGTGTTTGGGGCGTAAGTTATAATAGGCTTGGCTACTTTGTGAGAATAGGGAGAAAGGCCTTACTACCGTAAAAACGACAACTGTCTGGGTAACACCCGGACATTCATTGTTATAACGGAAAGGCTTTTATTTTTAGAAAATTGAATATAAACGGTTGACTGGATTCCTGGTTCTCCATGCTGAGAAAAAAGCGGGAGGGATATAATTGAATTTAAATGCCCAGAAAGAGGTCACCGGCGGTTTTCACTTGTTGATTGACGAAGATATTGTGGAGTACGCCCGGGAGGGCGACGACGTAGCACTGGAATATCTTATCAATAAGTACAAAAACTTTGTCCGGGCCAAAGCCCGATCGTATTTCCTGATCGGAGCAGACCGGGAGGACATCATCCAGGAGGGCATGATCGGCCTGTACAAGGCCATCCGCGACTTCCGGATGGACAAGCTCTCTTCTTTCAGGGCATTTGCCGAACTGTGCATTACCCGCCAGATTATTACCGCCATTAAAACAGCCACCAGACAGAAGCACATCCCCCTGAACTCGTATGTATCGCTGAACAAGCCCATTTACGACGAGGATTCCGACCGCACCCTCCTGGACGTGATTTCGGGCACCAAGATCACTGACCCAGAAGAACTGATTATAAGCCGCGAAGAGTTTGACGACATCGAGGAAAAGATGGGCGAGATACTGAGTTCCCTGGAGTGGAAGGTGCTCATGTCCTACCTGGAGGGAAAGTCTTACCAGGAAATCGCCGAAGACCTGAAGAGGCACGTCAAGTCAATCGACAACGCCCTGCAGAGGGTCAAAAGGAAGCTGGAGAGGTATCTGGAAAAAAGGGAAGCTTGATATTAATACTACAGCGTAAATTAATTCCTGAACCTTGACAATTATCCGGATTCCAGAAACATCAACTTCTTTTTCCGATGAGACTGGTACGCAACAAAGTTGCGTCTTAAATGGTACCTCAATTCTGCCAGGGCCTTGCGGA
>DYET01000003.1 GCA_020725625.1 Desulfovirgula sp.
AAGTACTCCCAGTAATGCCTCGGGCCGAGGTCGGTAAGCCTGTTCTCCTGAGGACTGTCAGGATTGTACCGGCCGAGTCTTTCGGTGGATAATTTGGTCATATCGCTAACCCCCTCCTATCTCTTGTGTCTCTGCCGATATTCGTTGATGTCCCGCTTCCAGCCGCCTGCGACATCCTCTTCCTTCCAGAAGATGTACGGGTTGGAGCGAGGCGCCTTGACAAACTGCGGGGCCGCCGGGAGTTCCAGAACCTCGAGGAACTTGGGCAAGCCGACGCGCTGGATGAGTTCGCCCACGCGCTCCCGGTTCTTGCCTTCCTCCATCCACCACTCGAATATCTTCTCGATTATTTCCTTGATGTTATCGTATGGAGGCTCGGCCTTCATGAACGGAACAATCAGCGTCGACAGCTGGGCTCCTTCCAGGATGGGGGCCTTGGCTCCGCACAGGAGGCTGATGCCGGTGTCGGTGCCCGGCCTCAGGGCCCTCGGCATGGTGTTGATGCAGTGCATGCAGCGGACGCACTCCTTGTTGTTGATGACCAGCTTGCCGTTCACCATGGCCATGCACTTGGAGGGGCAAAGGTCAATAACCTCTTTCTGGATGTCGAATTTGCCCCAGTCCCTTCCAGCCAGGGCGCCGGCGTTGGGGGTGAAATCGCCCGCGATATAGGCCTTGACCGCTTCCTGGTCGATCCTGATGTCGTCCCTCCAGGTGCCGATGAAGGACAGGTCTGCCCGGGCGATGGAGGCCACACAGCCGTTGGGGCAACCGTCGAACTTGAACTTGAACTTGTAAGGGAAGGCCGGGCGGTGCAGTTCGTCCTGGTAGTAGTTGGTCATTTCGTAGCACATTTCCTGGGTGTCATACAGGGCAAACTCGCAGCGGGCCTTGCCGAGGCAGCACTCCGGGGTGCGCAGGTTGGAACCGGAACCGCCCAGGTCCTGGTCCAAAACGTGGGTCAGCTCGAAGAAGATGGGCTCAAGCTGCTCGGTGAAGGTCCCCAGGAAAATCAGGTCGCCGGTGGAACCGTGCAGGTTCATCAGGCCGCTTCCCCGGTATTCCCACAGGTCGCAGATGGTCCTGAGGAAATCGGTGTTGTAAAACTTGCTGGCCGGCTGGTTTACCCGGATGGTATGGAAATGGGCCACCGCAGGATATTTTTCTGCCAGGTCGGAGTACCTCCCGATAACGCCCCCGCCGTATCCCATGACACCCACGATGCCGCCGTGCTTCCAGTGGGTCTCGCCGTCGTCGAAGGACTGCTGCAGAAGGCCGAGCAGGTCTTCGGTAACTTCCACGTCGATCATCAGCTTGTCCTGGCCGAGCTTCTTGCGGTGCAGGGCGTTCCGCTTGGCGTCGGACACAAAGCTGGGCCATGGGCCCTTCTCAAGCTCTTCCACGTCGGGAATCGGGTGCTTGCACTTAAAATTTTTAAGCTCCTCTTCCGTGTAGTTCTTTAAATCGGCATCGGTGTAAAGCCGCGTTTCGCTATACTTTATTTCTTTTACCGGCCTTTTCGGTTTCGGTTCAAAAGCCACAGGCAAAACCTCCTTTTTCTTTGCTCAAGCCCAAAAGACCTTTACAACCTGTTATCTCAAGCCCGCCTCTCCCTTTTTTGAAACACACTGAAACCTCACCGGCCGGCGAGGTTTCAACCATGTGTTCCCTCCCCGAACACCTCCCCCTAACAACCGATTAATTATTCACTTTTTTTGTTTTAGGATTTGGTGTTTGTTTTAGGATTCGGCGACGGTGACTGCTCCCGAGGGGCAGACCGAAACGCAGCTCTCGCAGCCCAGGCAGTCTTCGAGATTCCCGGTGACATCGGCTTTGCCGTCCACCATTTCCAGGATGGAAGCCGGGCAGTTGTCCACGCACTCGCTGCACCCCTCACACTTGTCGCGGTCAATGGTCACAGTGTACATATAAAAACCCTCCTTAAAATTAAATGTGAAGACCCACGTGTATGTTATGGCCGGAACCCCGCCGGAAACGACCGGGCACCTGCCATAGCAAACTTTTTTCAAGGCCTTTTTTGAAAGGCGTGAAAAGCAAACCCAAGGTCCCGTCATCAGGCCGGATAACCCCGGGCTGCCTGAATGCAACAAAACGTTTTTTACTTCTTTTCACAGGCGGAATGAACGGCTTGCGCGGGTACCGGCTGTACTTCCTAAAATTCGTTATTCGTTGCCGATTAAATTATTCCTTCTAATTGAAGTCATTTTTTTTGTTATCTTGATCGTTCTCGCACTTTCTAATTATTGCAGCAAGCTATAGGAATTTTTTGTCTCCCGGCCCCAGACCCGCCCCCCCCCCCCGGTCATTTTACACCATGCCTCTCTCCGAAGTCCACAGGATGAGGTTGCCACCGGGCCCGGACCTGCCGGCCGGCCCCCTTAACCGGTTTGTTTTACGGCTTGTCGGTGACGTCTATAATCCGGAAAAGTCCAGGGTGGCGAAGTAGTCTTCGATGGTCTCGGCCCGCCGGATCATCTCCACGCTGCCGTCGGGCCTGAGCAGCAACTCCGCCGAACGCAGCTTGCCGTTGTAGTTGAACCCCATGGCGTGGCCGTGGGCGCCGGTGTCGTGAATGACCAGGATGTCACCTATGTCCACCATGGGCAGCTTGCGGTTGATGGCAAACTTGTCGTTGTTTTCGCACAGTGACCCCACAACATCGTAAATGTAGCCCAGGGGCCATTCCTCCTTGCCCACCACGGTGATGTGGTGGTAGGCCCCGTACATCCCGGGCCGCATCAGGTTGGCCATACAGGCGTCCAGTCCCACGTAGTTCTTGTAAATCTCCTTTTTGTGCAGCACCGTGGCCACCAGGTAGCCGTAGGGTCCGGTGATCATCCTCCCGCATTCCATATAAAGCTTCAGGGGGTGCAGGCCGTTGAGGACAATCTTTTTCTCGTAGGCTTCCTTGATTCCACGGCTTAAGTAGCCGAGGTCCACCGGATCCTGGTCCGGCCGGTAGGGGATGCCGATGCCGCCCCCGAAATTGACGAACTCCATGCGGATTTCCAGGGTCCGGAAGACCTCCACCACCAGGTCGAACATCATGTTGGCGGTCTCGATAAAATAGTTCGGGTCCAGTTCGTTGGAGATGACCATGGTGTGCACGCCGAAGCGCCTGACGCCCCTGTCCTGCATAATCCGGTAGGCATCCAGGAGCTGCTTCCGGGTGAGGCCGTACTTCGACTCCTCCGGGTTGCCGATGATGGCGTTGCCGCCCTCCCGCAGCGGCCCGGGATTGTACCGGAAACAGATCAGTTCGGGGATCCCGGCGTGCTTTTCCAAAAAAGGGATGTGGCTGATATCGTCCAGATTGATAATCGCCCCCAGTTCCCTGGCCTTAATGAATTCAACGGCCGGGGTGTCGTTGGACGAAAACATGATGTCCTCTCCGACAATCCCGGCTTTTTCGGCCATAATCAACTCGGGCAGCGAGCTGCAGTCCGCACCCAGCCCCTCCTCCCGGAGAATTTTGAGGATGTATGGGTTGGGCGTGGCCTTGACGGCGAAATACTCCTTGAACTCCGGTGCCCAGGAAAAGGCTTTGAGCAAGTTGCGGACGTTCTCCCGGATGGCAGCCTCGTCGTAAATGTGAAAGGGGGTGGGGTATTGCTCGATTATCTTTATCAGCTGTTCCTTGGTGAAGGGTAGTTTTTTTTCGGCCATCGGTTTGCCTCCCCAGAAATTTTACTTCGGCGCCGCTACAAAAAGCCCCTCCGGACGCCGGCGCGGGTTATCGCAAAAATTATTACGAAATAGATTATATAGTCGGCTATCGACAAATTGCAAGCCCGTCCGCAAGCGCAATTGCCGGCGCAGTTCCGGCGGGGACCCGGAACGTCCGGCAGGGCGGGAAAATGCCGGCACGGTCGCGGCGGGGATGCTACCCGAAGTTTTCCTGTTCAAACCGCTTCATTTTTGTTTTCTGACCAAACACAACCATGATGTCGCCTTTGTTGAGCCGGGTGGACTTTACCGGCTGCACCGGCACGTTATTCTGGTAGACCAGCATTATCCAGACGCCGAACCGGTTCGTACTGTTGATTTTTTCGACCGTCTGGCCGGCAAAGCCCGGGCCCACTTCCATCTGTTCGATGACAAAGCCCAGGGGCAGTTCCAGCATATCGATGCTTGAATCGTTGGAAATCAGCTGGGCCAGCCTCTGACCCATGTCCCGCTCGGGGTATACGACCCGGTCTGCCCCCATTTTCAGGAGGGCGTTTCCCCTTCTTTCACTTGAAGCCTTGACCGATACGAAAATTCCCGCGTCCTTGAGCACGTGGGTGGCGATCACGGTGCCCTCGAAGTCCTCCCCCATGGCGATTACCGCCTCGTCAAAATTCTTTTCCCCGACGATCCGCGCCAGTTCCTCGTCATCCTCCGCCACGTCGAGGATGACGCCCGAGACAACCATGTGCCGCACATCGTTGAGAGCCTCTTCGTCCTTGTTGACGGCAAATATGTCGTGGCCCCTTTCAAAAAGCCCCTCGATGACGGCCCGCCCGAAACGGCCGATGCCGATGACCAGGACCGATTTCTTCATAAAGTTGCCCGTCCCCCTTAACCGATCAGTATTTCTTCCTTCATGTAACGGATGCTCCGGTATTCCTTTTCGGCCAGCAGTATCACCAGGGACAGGACGCCGATCCGCCCCACAAACATCAGCAGGGTAATCAGGAATTGCCCGAAAACGGATAACTGCTGGGTAATCCCCATGGACAGCCCGACCGTGGCCATGGCGGAAACGACCTCGAACAGCACGGGAAGAAGGGGTAGTTTTTCCGACACCATCAGGGTCAGGGTGCTGAATGAAACCAGTATAAAAGCGATAACCACAACCGTAAAGGCCTTGGACACGCTTTCGGGGGCTATTTCCCGCTCAAAGACGACTACCTCCCGCTTCCCCCGGGCAATGGCCAAAACGGCCAGCACAATCGTCCCAAAAGTTGTCGTTTTGATCCCCCCGCCGACGGACCCCGGGCTTGCCCCGATCAGCATCATGAGAATCATCAAAAAGGTAAAGGCCTCGTTCCACGCCGGGACCGGCACGGTGGTAAAGCCTGCGGTGCGCGTAACGGTTTGAAACAGGCTCTCCACGATCTTGCCGGCCAGGGGAAGGTCGTCCAGATTGCGGTGGTACTCGGTCAGGAAGTAAAAAGCCGTTCCGGCCAGGGTAATCATCCCGGTTACCCAAAGGACCAGCCGGCTGTGCAGGCTCGGCCTTTTCCACCGGCGCAGGACGATCAGTTCCTGCAGCACCACATAGCCCAGGCTGCCCAGGATAATCATGCCGGCGAACAGCAGGTTGAGGCCGATATAGCCCCGGTAAGGGCCCAGGCTCTGCCCGGTAAGGTCGAACCCCGCCCCGTTAAAGGCGCTGACTGCGTGAAAAAGAACAAAGAACAGCCCCTTAAGCCGGCCCTCGCCCCAAACGTCCGGCAGGAGAAGGGCCATCAGCACCATTCCGGCGCCCTCTATGGCCAGGGTCAGCAGAACCACGTCCCGGACAAGGCCGAGGACCCCCGTAAAACTGTAATAATTGCGGTCCTGGGCGGTAAGGATGCGGTGGCCCAGCTGGATTCTCATGCCCAGCAGGATCAAAAACAGCGTGGTCAGCACCATCAGTCCGAGGCCGCCGATTTGCATCAAAACAAGGATTACGGCCTGTCCGAACAGGGACCAGTGGGTGTTTGTGGGGACGACCGTCAGCCCGGTTACAGTCAGCGCCGAAACGGCCGTAAACCAGGCCTGTAAAAAGCCCGTGGGGCTTGACTGGGCGGATGACACGGGCAGCATGAGCAGGAGAGTCCCCAACAGTCCGACAATTCCGTAACTTGTAACCAGCAGCTGACCCGGTTTTATTTTCCTCCGCATGGAATAGCTCCTGTGATAGTTTCACCCTTATCAATCCCCGGGCGAGGCCGACCATGATTCTTCCTGCTAGTTAGCCACAACTTACAGAGATTATTGTAACAAAAAAAAAGGGCAGTTAAAACTTAATTCCGCAACTGATTCGGGATCCCGGGCTTCCTAAGAGCGGAATCAGGAATCGGTAAATACGCTCTTTCGCCAGGAGCCGGCAGTCAGCCTTCAGAAAATCCGCCCGGTTTGAAAATCCTCCCCCTAACGAGAACAAAAGTCCCCGGGTACGGCCCGGTAACACCGGCACCTTAAACCGGGGACGCACTCTTAAAAATCAGCCTTTCATCATGGACGGCAGCCAGGTTGAAATGGAGGGAAAGGCCAGCAACAGGATCAGGGAGAGGATGTCCACCGCCAGCATCATCCCGGTGCCCAGGAAAACCTGGTCCAGCGGGATGCGCGAGGTGGCGCTGACCACGTAGGCGTTCATCCCTACGGGCGGGGTAATCAGGCCGATTTCCCCCAGCTTTGTACATATCACCCCGAACCAGACGGGATCGTACCCCAGGCTCACCACCAGAGGAAAGGTCAGGGGCAGGGTGATGAAAAGGATGGCCACCTGGTCCATGATGCAGCCAAGAATGACATAAAGGACTATTATGCACCCCATGACCACCCAGGGCGCCACGTCCAGCGCCTGCAGGCACTTGATGATCTTCTGGGTGGCCTGGGTGATGGCGAGGAAATACCCGAAAATCATGGCCCCGATGACAATTGTAAAGATCATGGTGGTGGTCTGAACGGTCTTTAAAAGAGCCGCATTTACGTCACCCCGCCTCAGCCTCCGGCCGGCCAGGGTGATGGCCAGGGCCCCGGAAGCTCCCACCGCCGCCGCCTCAGTGGCTGTTGCCAGGCCGGTGTAGATGGAGCCGATGACTACAAATGCCAGCAGCATAAAGGCCCAGAGCGGCCTGACCGAACTGAAGCGGTCCCTCCAGGTGAACAGGCGGGTGGGCGGCGGCATTATTCCGGGGCAGATTTTATTCCAGGTTATAATCCCCAGGCAGTACATCACCGTTGTGAGAATGCCGGGGATTATGCCGGCGATCAAAAGCTTGCCTATGGACGTTTCGGTTATAATCCCGTACAGCACGAAGGCAATGCTGGGCGGGATCATAATGGCCAGGGTTCCCGACACGGTCACCAGCCCGCTGGCTATGGAGGCGCGGTACCCGTATCTGCGCAGTTCCGGCACCGCGATGGAGGCCATGGTGGCTGCGGAAGCCGTGCTGGACCCAGCCATGGCGGCCATGCCCGCGGAAGCCAGCACCGTGGCTATGGCCAGGCCTCCCGGCAGCCGCTCGAGCCATCGGTGGGCCGCGACGAAGACATCCTCCACAACCCTGCTCCGGGAGATGAATTCAGCCATGAGGATAAACATCGGCACGGTGGTCAGGGTGTAGCTGGCCGCCGTCCTGTAAGGTGCGGTGCTGACTATACCCAGGACCGCTTCCCAGTTCCCCGCCGCGTACAATCCGGCCAGCCCGGCCACCCCCAGGGCGAAGCCGACAGGCATACCGGCGAAAAGCAAAACAACCAGGGTAACCAGAAGAAAAATCGCGCTCATTTTAAAAAAGCCACCTTTCACTCCGCCGAAGCGTCACTGCCGGCCTTTAACCCCTGCCGGCCCCGGTGCGGGTCTTTTTGCCAGGGAAGAAACAGCCGACTGGATTATCCGGATGCACAGCAGCCCTGAACCCAGGGGAACGAAAAACAGGGCCGGGGAGAGGGGATAAGCAAGGAGACTGCTGGACACCTCCCAGTAAAGAAGGGATCGGACCGCGTTGTCCCAGCCCTTCACCGCTATCAACCCGAACAGCGCCAGGGCCAGCAACTCCATTAGGATATTCAGCGGCCGCCGGACAGGCCCTGGGATCAGTTCCTCGAAAATGGTGACCCTGACGTGTCCCCCTTTTACATAAACGTGGCTCAGGGAGAGAAAAACCAAGGCCACCATCAGGTAATCCTCGGTAAACTCGTACAGGCTGGGCAGGGAATAATCGATCAGCTTCCGCATCAGCACATCAAGGGTGGTCAGAATCATTATGGCCAGCAGGCTGACGGCGCTCCCTGCAAGGCATACCTTCTCAGTCAGGGCTAAAACATCCCGCGGTTTGATCATGCTGCTTTCTCCTCAACGGCGGCGGGACCTCCGGGCGGCGCCGCCTTTCCTTCCAGGCCCGCCTGCCGGTTTTCTAAATTACGCCGCCCGGCCGCATTTACTATTTGGCTACCTCCCGGCATATTTTCAGGTA
Source organism: Desulfovirgula sp. (assembly GCA_020725625.1). Lineage (GTDB taxonomy): Bacteria > Bacillota > Desulfotomaculia > Desulfotomaculales > Desulfocucumaceae > JAILZP01. Next base: position 8,199 of record DYET01000003.1, read on the forward strand.
TTCCTGGCAGACCTTACGGGCGGGAAGCCCTCTTTTTTCCATTTCAGCCACCCACTCTTCCTCTATCCCCTTCAAAGGAACCTCCCACTTGGGTCTTTCTTCAGGCTTGACCCGGTAAATGGTCATGCCTTGTTTTTCAAACTGCGCCGCCAGCTGTTCCGTCAACTTGTCCCATTCCTCGCAGTGCTTCCGGTTGGTATCCTCCCCTGCCTTGGCCAGTGCCTTCTTGACGTCTTCCGGCAGGCCCTGCCAGGTCTTTTCATTGATGATGCAGGCCGCAGGGTATCCTCCCAGTCGCAGGCCCAGGGTGTGGTACTTCTCCAGTTCATCCACCCGGTACCCTTTCACACTGGCAAGGGAAAATATGTTGCCGTCCACGATCCCCCTCTGGGTGGCCTCGTATACCTCGGGGCTGGGCACGGTAACCGCCGTGATCCCGTAACGGGCGGCGATTTTATCGAATATCCCGCCCGAGGTCTTCAGCTTCAGGCCCTTCAAGTCTTCCGGCGATCTCACCGGCTTCTTCACCGTGCCCACGTCATACTGGCTGGTGGTGCTGACATACAGGGGCCTGACCCCGTATTTCAGGTATTCCTGGGTTATTTCCGGGCATGCCTGAACCAGGCGGGTGAATATCTCGGTACCCTCCGTAGCCGTAGTCCAGAACGGAAGGATCATCACCGAGCTTAAGGGAACCTGCCCGGAAAAAAACGAGGGCGGGACATAGGCCAGGTCGGTGACACCCTGGCTGCAGAGGTTCAGGAGATCCTTCATTTTGCCCAACTGCTCGGCCGGATAGTGTTCGATTCTGACCCTGCCCCCGGTTATTTCCTCAACCCGCTTGATAAAGAACTCCGCGCTCTTGTAAGAACTGTGGCCCACTGGAAAAGAATGGGCAAATTTCAGCTTGATGACCTTCTGCTCCTCCCCGGGCTTGGGCTGGCTTTCCTTTTTCGCCCCGCCCCCGCAGCCGGCCAGGGCCAGCAAAGCCGCGAAACAAATCAGGGAAACTAGTTTTTTCATTGTCCACACACTCCTTGTCTGACAATGGTTTTAAAATGTTAAAAAATTTAAACATTTTAGGTAAATAGCTTATTTCAAGAAGCATGCCATAACAAAAAGCCCCGTCACCCGGCCCCGGAATTGTCCCGACAGACCCGGCTGTAAAGTAAAATTAACGTCCCTTCGGCAACACACACCCACCGGCGGCCCGGCCCTCCCCGGGACCCGCACAAGATGCCGACCCGCCGGGAGCAACCGCCGAACCCCTTTTAGACGGCCGGGGAGGGCCGGCCGGGCCTCCCGCCAAACCCCCGCTCTTCCTCCAAACCCAATTTCAGGCAAACGGCGGCCCATCGTTTCTGGTACACTTTTTGCTTCACAGGCTGTTTACGGCCCCGGCCCGATCCAGGCTGCCGGCCCGCCTTGCCCATTTTTGATTCGGCATCAGCCTGGAGCGGGCCTCTGGCTGATCAGCTTTTAGATTAAAGGGAAAAAAATACGGGAGGATGTGGGTATGGATTTCCGGTTGACTGAAGAACAGAAGCTGTTCAAGCAGATGGTGCGCAACTTCGCCGAAAAGGAAATCAGGCCACTGGTAGCCGGCTGGGATGAGAATGACGAACCCCTGAACGATGAAATACTGCAAAAATACATTAAACTGGGGCTGATCGGGATTCCCCTGCCGGAAGAATACGGCGGCCAGGGCCAGACTATATTCGAGGTCATCCTGGCCGTCGAGGAACTGGCCCGGGTTTCGCCCCTGGCCGCCACACCGGTTTTCGAGTCGGGGGTGGGCCCCGTTCAGGTAATCAACCGCTTTGGGACCGAGGACCAGAAGCGGCGGTACCTTCCCCGGGTGTGCAGCGGCGAATTGATGATTTGCATCGGCATGACCGAGCCGGACGCAGGATCCGCCCTGACCGACCTGACAACGAGGGCGGTGCCGGACGGGGACCATTACGTGGTCAACGGCCGGAAGAGGTTCGTTTCCGGCGGGGGACATGCCGGCGCCTACCTGGTATATGTACGTTTAAGCGAGGAAAAGGGACCAATGGGGATAGGTGCCCTGATTATTGAAAAGGGCACCCCGGGCTTCACTTTCGGCAAGCGGGAACGCTTCATGGGCCTGCGGGGAATGCCCAGTTCCGATCTCATTTTCGACAACTGCCGGGTGCCCAAGGAGAACCTGGTCGTAGGCAAGGGAGGGTTCGGAAAGCTGATGCTGGCCTTTGACGTCGAACGACTGGGGAATGCCACCATGTCCCTGGGTATCGCCCAGGGGGCTCTGGAGGAATCCTTAAAGTACTCCAGGGAAAGAAAGCAGTTCGGCAAGGAAATCTGCGAGTTCCAGGCGGTTCAGCTGATGCTGGCCGACATGGCCATGAAGGTTGAAGCCGCCAGGCTGCTTATCTACCGCGCGGCCACCGAGGCCGACCGGGGAGTTCCCTCGGTGCTGCACACTTCCATGGCCAAGTGCTTTGCCAATGAGATGGCCAAGGAGGTCACCGACTTGGCCCTGCAGATTCACGGCGGATATGGATATTCGACAGAATACCCCATAGAAAGAATGCTCAGGGACTCCAGGGGGTGGCCGGTGGCCGGGGGCACGGTTCAGATTCAGAGAATAAACATCGCCTCGGCGCTTCTGGGCAGGAGATTCGACCAGAGGCGCTAAGTCCGCCAAGGCCGCCCCACGACCCCTTTAGGAATACACCTTTGCTAAGGAGGTCTTTTTAAATGGCGCTGACCACCAGGCTTAACCGGGAAATGATTGAAAAGTACTCCTCAGAAGGCTTCTGGGGAACCAAAACGCTGAACGATTTTTTTGCCGAGGTTCTGGCCGAAAAAGCTGATGAAATTGCGGTGGTGGACCGCGACCGCCGGGTCACCTATCGTCAGCTGGACAGGCTGGTTAACAGCATTGCCGTGGCCCTTTCGGACATCGGCATCCGTCCGGGCAACGTGGTGGCCTTCCAGTTGCCCAACTGGCTGGAGACACTGGCCCTGCACCACGCCTGCAAGAGGATGGGGGCGATTTCCAACCCCATCATACCTATTTACCGCCACCGGGAAGTGGAATTTATCCTGCGGGAAGGAGAGGCCGTGGTATACGTGGCCCCCAAGGTGTTCCGGGGCTTCGATTACGAGGAAATGATGGCCGACCTGGCCCACCGCCTGCCCAGCCTCAGGCAGGTTGTCCTCGTTGGCGATCCCCGGAGGCCGGAAAACATGTCCTTCGACCACCTGGTGGCCATGGGAGAGTCCAAGGGAACGAAGTTCACCCCGCCTCCCATTGACGCCAACGACGTCTGCCTGCTGCTCTACACCTCGGGAACCACCAGCGATCCCAAGGGGGTGCTGCACACCCACAACACCCTGCTGTGCGAAAACTTCAACGTTGCTGGGTGCTACCAGCTCAAGCCGGGCGGCACCATCTTCATGCCCTCGCCCTTCACGCACATCGCCGGGCTTTTATTCGGCATGGAACTGCCCTTCCTGATCAAGGCCCGGCTGGTCATGCTGGACGTCTGGAATCCCGACCTGGCGGTGGAAATCGTGTCCCGGGAAAGGTGCACCATGACCATGGGGTCCACCCCTTTCCTCCAGGGATACCTCAACTCCCCGGCCCTGGGAAGGTTTGACACCAGCAGCCTGACCATTTTCGGCTGCGGAGGCGCCCCGGTTCCCCCCGAACTGATTATCAAGGCCCAACGGGACCACGGAATCGACGCCTGCAGGGCCTACGGGTCATCGGAATATTCCACCATCACCCTGTGCCGGGTGAACGACCCCCTGGACAAGAAGGCCCACACCGACGGCGCCCCCGCCCCCGGAACCGAAGTCAGGATCGTGGACCTGGATACCGGCCTGGACGTACCTCCGGGACAGGAAGGGGAAATCCTGGTAAGGGGCCCTGAATGCTTCGTGGGGTACAGGAACCCTGCCCTGAACCAATCGGCCTTCGACAGTGACGGCTGGTTCCACACCGAGGACATCGGCCGGATGGATCAGGACGGCTACATTGAAATCACCGGGCGCAAAAAGGACATCATCATCCGGGGCGGAGAAAACATTAGCGTCAAAGAAGTGGAGGACCTGCTCCACGCCCATCCGAAGGTGTTCCAGGCCGCCGTCGTGGCCATGCCGGACCCCAAGATGGGCGAGAAGGCCTGCGCCTACGTGCGCGTGAAGCCGGGCGCCGAACCGCTGACCTTTGAGGAAATGATCGCTTACCTGGAGGAGAAAAGGATTGCCAAGCAAAAATTGCCCGAGCGCCTGGAGCTGATTGCGGAGTTTCCCATGACGGCAGCGGGCAAGATTAAGAAATCCGACTTGAAAAAGGACATAGCCGGCAAGCTGCAGGGCAGCTAGATGCCGATCCCGTACTGCCTTGCCTTTTGGTAGAGAGCCTGGCGGGTAATTCCCAGCATCCGGCTGGCACTGGACTTGTTGTAATTGCAGTGGGAGAGTGCAGTCAATATGGCCTTTCTCTCTGTCTCCTCGCACAAAGCGCTGAGGGTGAGGCCGGCCTTAATGGTCACGCTTTCCACGGAGCCGCACTCTTCCTCGGACTGCAAGGCATGCCCCAACCGGAAGGCCAGGTCGTCAAGATCCAGCTCAAACACCTCCCGGCTGCGTTCGTAGGCCAGGACCGAAGCATACTTGCAAATGTTTTCCAGCTCCCGGACATTCCCGGGCCACCTGTATTTCAGGAATTGCTTCATCAGCCTTTCGGAAAAGGTAATCCTAATCCCGGTTTTCCTTTCGATTTTGCCCAGGAAGTAATCGAACAGGACCGAAATGTCCTCCCTGCGGCTGCGCAAGGGGGGAACAATCACCGGGATGACATTGAGGCGGTAGAAAAGGTCCTTTCTGAAATTTCCCCGTTCCACCATTTCCTCCAGATTCCGGTTGGTGGCCGCAATTACCCTGATGTTGACCGGCTTGGATCTGGTGCCGCCCACCTTTTCGATTTCCCGCTCCTGGATGGCACGCAGGAGCTTGCCCTGGGTGGCCAGGGACATCTCGCCGATCTCGTCCAAAAAGAGAGTCCCGCCGTCGGCCAGCTCGAACTTGCCCTGCTTGCCGAACCTGCTGGCGCCGGTGAAAGCCCCTGCCTCGTACCCGAACAGCTCGCTTTCCAGCAGCGTCTCCGGAACGGCGGCGCAGTTCACCACCACCAAGGGTCCGTTCCTCCTGGGGCTGGCCAGGTGGATGAATTCGGCCAGTAATTCCTTGCCCACCCCGGTCTCCCCGGTAATCAGCACGTCAAAGTCGGTCCGGGCGGCCTGCAGGGCCAGCCTGACCACCTTCCGGTAGGCTTCCGAGGCGCCGATTATTCTCCTGTTGTTCCTCAGCGGGATTTCGTTGCCCCTTATAATTTCATCGGTATTAACGGTCACCGCCGAGGTCTTGATCTTATCCACAATGTCCCGCAGAACCTCAACCCTGTTCTGCGGGACAAAGATGGTCAGCCCCCCCACCAGCTTGTTGTCCGGACTCCACAAAGGAATGACCGCCCCCTCGACCCTCAGGTTACCCAGGCTGGGCAGGACATTGTCGCCCACGGCCAGGTAGGGATTGTCCATTTGCAGCATTTGGAGCACCTTGGCCCGGGGCTCAACCCTGGCCAGCTTTTTGTTGACGATTTTCAGGTCGTCAAAGCCCAGCACCTTTTTATAGCCGGAGGCGTAAAGCACCGTCCCTTCTCTGTCCACGATGACCATAACGGCTTCGCTGACCGAATCCGGCAGGTTGCTGACCATCAGCTTTTTAAAATCCCTATAAGATATGCACTCTATATTCCGAGTCGACTTCAAGCCAGTCCCCCCTTCAAGTGAAGAGTTCCGGGCGCGGGCAATCCCCTGAAAAAGCCTGCTGCCGGACTTCCTCCGGACGCTGTTACTGATAATATAGCAAAAACCCGGCATTCCGGGCTATAAAATTAAGAAAAGTCGGGAAATTTATTTTTTTGCCGCCCGGGCCCCGGGGAAGGCAGCGGGGGCCGGAGCGGAGAAAAGGGGGCGGCTTGTCCGCCCCCGGGGCACCTGGTCATGCTTTGCCGGCCTGTTCCCCGGCCTTCTCGATCTTTGCCCAGGTGTCCTTGAGCGGCACGATCCGGTTGAAAACCGGCGCCCCTTCCTTCGAGTCCACCGGGTCTGCGATGAAATAACCGTGCCTTAAAAACTGGTACCTGCTTCCCGGCGCCGCCCCCGCCAGGCTTGGCTCCACCAGACAGGAGGTCAGCCTGATCAGGGAGTCCGGATTTAGGTGGGCCTTGAAGTCGGCGCCGCCGGTGTCGTCGTCCGGGTTTTCCTTCAGGAACAGGTGGTCGTACAGGCGCACCTCGGAGCGGGCGGCGTGGGCCGCCGAAACCCAGTGCAGGGTCCCCTTCACCTTCCTGGCGTCGGCCGCCGGGGTGCCGCTCCGTGTCTCCGGGTCGTAGGTGCAGCGCAGCTCCACCACCTGGCCCGTTTTTTCGTCCTTGATCACCCGGTGGCATTTGATTATATAGGCGTGCTTCAGCCGCACCTCGCTTCCGGGGGACAGGCGGAAGAATTTTTTGGGCGGGTCCTCGAGGAAGTCGTCCCGTTCGATGTACAGGGCCCTGGAAAAGGGCACCTTGCGCGATCCCAGGCCGGGGTTCTCCGAGTTGTACTCCGCATCCAGCTCCTCCACCCGTCCTTCCGGGTAGTTGTCGATGATCACCTTAAGGGGGCGCAGCACCGCCATGACCCGGGGGGCCTTCAGGTTCAGGTCCTCCCGGATGCAGTGCTCCAGCATGGCTATGTCCACGGTGCTGTTGGCCTTGGCCACCCCGATGCGGTCGCAGAAGTCCCGGATGGCCTCCGGGGTGTAGCCGCGCCTGCGCAGGCCCGAGATGGTGGGCATCCGCGGGTCGTCCCAGCCGCTGACGTGCCCCTCCTCCACCAACTGGCGGAGCTTGCGCTTGCTCATCACGGTGTAGGTGAGGTTAAGCCGGGCAAACTCGATCTGCTGCGGGGGGTTCTCGACCCTGCAGGCCTCCAGCACCCAGTCGTACAGCGGGCGGTGGTCCTCAAACTCCAGGGTGCAGATTGAGTGGGTAATCCCCTCGATGGCGTCCGAAAGGGGGTGGGCGTAATCGTACATCGGGTAGATGCACCACCGGTCCCCGGTCCTGTGGTGAGCGGCCCTGATGATGCGGTAGAGAACCGGGTCCCGCATGTTCAGGTTCGGGGAAGCCATGTCGATTTTGGCCCGCAGCACCCGAGACCCGTCCGGGAATTCGCCCGCCCTCATCCGCCGGAAAAGGTCCAGGTTCTCCTCCACCGGGCGGTTGCGGTAAGGGCTTTCCTTTCCGGGTTCGGTCAGGGTGCCCCGGTACTCCCGGATTTCATCCGGCCCCAGGTCGCAGACGTAGGCCTTGCCGTCCCTGATCAGCTGTTCGGCGTACCGGTAGAGCTGATCGAAATAGTCTGAAGCATAGTAAAGCCTGTCGTCCCAGTCGAACCCCAGCCACCTGACGTCCTCCTTGATGGACTCCACGTACTCGACGTCCTCCTTGGTCGGGTTGGTGTCGTCGAAACGCAGGTTGCAGAGCCCCCCGTACTTGGCGGCGGTGCCGAAATTCAGGCAGATGGACTTGGCGTGCCCGATGTGCAGGTAGCCGTTGGGCTCGGGGGGAAACCTGGTGTGCACCCTCCCGCCGTACTTGCCCGTTTCCAGGTGATCCTCGATGATGTCGTGGATAAAGTTGGAAGGCGTGCAGTTTTTGCAGGCAGTCATGTGTTCCAGTCCTTCTTGGTTTTTTACCTTTGTATTGTTCATGTTAAACGGTTTGATTTCCTCCTTGAAAGAAAAAAATTCGCCGCATGCCGGACCCCGCGACCCGCCGGATAACAAACACACGCCCCCAACGCGGCCGGTGGTTTATATTTCCATATATTAACCAAAAACCCTCCCAGTTATGACACAAGGAAGGCTGCCTTCCCTTTTCCCTATATTTTTAAAATTTTTAAAGAACCGACCTGTACTGTTTTTTGAAATAAAGATCAACAGTTTCCAAGTACCAGTACGTGCTCATTAAGTATTCGAAAAAACCTTCGTAGGTGTATCCCGCTTTCATCAACAAGGTGTAAAGGATTATTTTTTTCAACTGGTCGCGCCCTATGCGTTCCGGCTGTTCCAGGAAGTATTCCAAACGCTTCTGGCATTGATAAATGACTTCTCTGGCGTTATATATTACACTCCCGTGGCCGGGGTAAATGGCGGAAATTTCCAGGTTGGCCGGCTTTTCAAGTGATTTCCGGTGTAAAAAGGGGGATATACTGCCTTCCACCCTGGTGGTTAAAACGCCAAAATCCCCGTTCCATACCGCATCCGAGGAGATGAGGAACTTGTGTCTTGGAGAATATAATGAAATCATGCCTGAGGCGTGTCCGGGAGTGTGAATCACAACCAGTTCCAGTTCATCCAGCATGATCACGTCTCCATCCTCAAGGCTGCGGCTGACAGGGAAGAAATCTGCTTCCTGGTCGTAGTAGTGAAATCTGAGTGAAATCTGTGAAATCTGTGCCTGGCACCTAAGTTAACAAGTTATACCTTTTCACCATCTCCTGCACCGCTGTATCGGACACTCGCACATTTATCCCGATAGCCTTTAATGTATAGTTCGCCTGCAACGCCTCTTTAATATATAACAGTTTGTATCTTGTCAGTTCTCTTTTTCTTGACCCCTTTTTGATTAACTCAAAATTCTTCTGATCTACTCCCGTACCAAGCAGAATTTCATCCAGTTCTTTCCAAGCAAAATCATTTCGCCTAGCCTGATTACCATCCATTGTTTCAGCTGTCTGCCCAATTACCTTGTAATCTTCATATTTTTCTTTTTCTTCCTCAGCCATAAAATCCATGTATTTATTCACAGCGTTTTGTCTATTCGTCGACAGCATGTCCAAAATCAGGCCAACATCCACCCATTCGCCGGAATTGGTTCGATAAAAACGGTCACTGCTCCACATATATTCCTCTGTTCGGAGGCAAATTCCGGCCCTTACCGGATTTTGGTGAACATAACGAATCAAGGACAGCAAATATTTTTCATCCAGAACGGGTATTGATTTGTACCGGCTCGCAAAAACAGGACCATAGTGCCCATACTTGCTATTGTAGTATTTGCTAAATCTGTAATTAATACTACAGCGTAACTTAAAAATAACAATGGACAAAACTAAATTCCAATGATACAATTGCTAAAAGGGGTTCGGTGACGCAAGTAAATTA
>DYET01000045.1 GCA_020725625.1 Desulfovirgula sp.
AACAGGGCGGCCTCCTCGCCCCCGGTGCCGGCCCTGATTTCCACCAGGACGTTCTTCTCGTCGTTGGGGTCCCTGGGCAGAAGCAAAAGCTTGAGCTTTTTCTCCAGGGCCTCCCTCCTCCGGGTCAGGTCCTCCAGTTCGGATTCCACCATTTCCCGGAAGTCGGGATCGAGCCTGTCTTCCAGCAGTTCCCGGGCTTCCCTGATGCCTTCGACGGCCTTCTTGTACTCCCGGTAGGCGCCCACCACCTCCCCCAGATCGGCGTGGGCCTTGACCAGCTGCTGCCAGCGGCCGGTTTCAGCGATTACCTCCGGGTCGCTGATTTGCCTTTCGAGTTCCTCATATTTATTTTCCAGGTTGGCCAGTTTATCCAGCATTGACCTCTGCCTCACCTTCCTTCAAAAACGCAGCCATGGCCGAAGCGGCCGCCTCCTCCAAGCCCTCTTTCAAAACCGCGCCCATGGCCGAAATGGCCACCTCCACCTGGCTGTCGTCGGGCTCCCCGGTGGTCAGCCCCTGCAGCCACCTGCCGGGGGAGATCAGCGCCCGGCACAGGGCATTTTCGGCGTATTTGGCCGAGAGCTTGAGGACCTCGTAGGAAATTCCTGCCAGCACCGGCAGCAGCAGGATGCGGGAGGTGATGCGCCACCAGAGAACCTGGTGCCCCAGCAGGGAAAAGAGGAATATGCTCATAACCAGGACGATGAGCAGAAAGCTGGTGCCGCAGCGGGGGTGGAAGGTGCTGTACCTCTGCACCCTTTCCACCACCAGAACCTCCCCGGCTTCATAGGCGTTGATTACCTTGTGCTCGGCCCCGTGGTACTGGAAAACCCTCTTGATGTCCGGGAAGCGGCCGATGAGGACCACGTAAAGCAGGAACACCGCCATCCTGAAGAAGCCCTCCACCAGGTTCTGGGCAAAGCTGCCCTGCACCTGGGCCTTGAGCAGGTGCGCGCCCCAGGTGGGCAGGATGACAAAGAGGACCACGGCCAGGGCGAAGGCCGCCCCTATGGTGAGGACGATCTCGATCTTGCTGAGGTCCTCCTCCTCCCCCATGGCCTTGTTGGCCGAAAAGCTCAGCGCTTCGATGCCCAGCACCAGCGCCTCCACCAGTGCCACCACCCCCCTGATCAGGGGCAGCTTTAAAAAGGGGTGCCTTTGGGTAACCGACCCGATCTCCTTTTTGTCCACCTCGATGCCGCCCCCGGGCAGCCGGACGGCGATGGCCCTGCTGACCGGGCCGCGCATCATGACGCCCTCGATGACGGCCTGGCCGCCGTAGTGAAAGCTTTTTGCCATAAAAAAAACCCCTTTGAGAGAGGTGAGAGGTGAGAGGGTTGGAGGGTGAGATCCATGGAGGACCGGCCTTAATACCGGTCCCTTCCCAGTCCGACGTCTCACTTCCCGCTTCTCACGTCTAAAGTAACTGGCAGAGCCCGGGGCTCTGCCAGTGAACCTATTTCAGGCCGTATTTCTTGCGGAACTTGTCTGCCCGGCCGCCGAGTTCAACGGTGCGCTGGGACCCGGTATAGAAAGGATGGCACTTGTAGCAGATTTCAACCTTCAATTCCTTTTTGGTGGATCCCGTCTCAAAGGTCTCGCCGCACACGCAGGACACCTTTGCTGTCTGGTACTTGGGATGGATTCCTTCTTTCACCCGGTATCACCTCTTCCCCTGTGGCGTTGAAAACCTGCATCGCGGTTTCCGCCTTCTTTCAGTGTACACCACAAGATTATATCACACCGGATTTTTTACCGCAAGAAAACCTGCCTGCCTGCCTAAAGAATTTTTTAAAAATAGCTGCCGGCTGCTGAACGACATTGACGCTATTTCACCGGCCGGCTGAAGCTGCCCACCCGCAGCCCCGGGAACGATTTCAGGGCGGCGATCAGGCCCGGTATGCCGACAATCCCGCCCCCTGCCGGGGGAAGCCTGGCAAACAGGAAGTCCGGGTCAATGTTCAGGTTTCTCAGCTGGACCATTCTCACGCCGGTCTCCTCAATCAGCCGGACCAGGGCCTCCACCTCCTCCTCCCGGTCGGTAAGCCCGGGGCTGACCAGAATGTTCAGAGAGGTGTACACCCCCAGCCTGCCCGCCTTTTTTATGGAGGCCCGGACATCGGCCAGGCCGTAGCCCCGGGGCCGGTGGTAAAGGTCATAAACCTCCTCCCGGGCGCTGATCAGGCTGACCCGGACGGAGTCCAGACCGGCCCGGCAAAGGGCTTCGAGCCTCTCGGTGCTGCCGGCGTTGGTGTTGATATTGACGGTCCCGCGGCCTGTCCTGCGCCTCAGCCGGAGGAGGGCCTCGGCAACCAGTCCGGCGGCCAGGGTCGGCTCCCCCTCGCAGCCCTGCCCGAAGCTGACAATGGCCCCCTCAGCCCTCTCCAGGTGTCTGGCCCCCAGTTCAACCACCTCCTCAACCGTGGGCGTGAAGGTGATCCTGGACTGGGGAGCCGGGCAGCACTCGGCCGGCTGCTGGGATATGCAGCCCAGGCAGCCCGCGTTGCAGGAACTGGAGACCGGTATCCCTCCCTCCCAGCGGGCGTAAAAGATATTCTGGGCAGTGAAGCAGCCGTACTCCAGGGCGCACCTGGCAAGCTGGCGGACAATCCGGTTTCCGGGAAGTTCCCCGGTCAATTGATCCACCTTCCGGGGCAAGTCGGGCATGTTGTAGCGGGCCGGATCCCAGCGCCCGGGCCGGTCGGTCCTTACGGCGGCGGCCAAAACCTTCCCCCTGTGCCAGGCCACAGCGGCGTAACCGAAAAGGGGCAGGGGCCGTTCGGATCCAGGGCGGCGGAAGGCCGGCCAGAGGGTCCTGGTATACCCCTGGGGCAGAAGTGCCCCCACGGCAAATGCCGGGCCTTCCCTCCCGTACTCCTTTTCCACCATAACGAAACGCCCCCGCGGTGAAATCCCCACCGGACGGCCGCCGGGAATAAGCACCAGGGCGGAACCGGACGGCAGGTCCACGAGGTCGGCCCGGTCCAGCTCCACGAACCGGTCGCCTGTCCTCCCCGCCGGCCGTAACGACGGGTGGTCGTAAAAGTTGCCGCGTGCATCGGCGTAAATCAGGCGCACGGCCTAAAATCCCCCCGTTCAGCCGGGAATCTCGGAAGTAGGCAAAAAAATGATACCACGGCGGCATGACGGTGACAAGCGCCTTAAAGGTTTCCCGCCCGGAGCGCCGGCTGAAAAGCCTGCCGGAAGCGGTTGCCGGCAGGCTCTCTTGACAGGTGTCACTGTCCAGGTAATCATCTCCCGGCCGTAATAAACCGGGATCGCATTCAGGCCGTTTGAGAAACCGGATCCTTTTCCCCCAGGGGGCCCGGGGACGGATCAGGCGTAAATCCGGCCCAGGCAGATCAGGGGATCAAAGGGAGTGCCGTCCAGGTGCAGTTCCAGGTGCAGGTGGGGCCCCTTGGACTTCCCGGTGTTTCCAACCAGGGCGATGACCTGCCCTTTGGCCACCCATTCACCCTCGGCGACAAGAATCCTCGAACTGTGGGCATAGACGGTGCTTACACCCTCGCCGTGGTCCAGGATTACCGTCAGGCCGTAGCCGCCCCTGGGGCCGGCGAAGACCACCCGCCCCGCCATTGCCGCCCTGATGGGCGTCCCGTGGTCGGCGGCTATGTCAATGCCCTCGTGGGGCTTTCCGTCACGCATGCCGAAAGGGGAGCTGATCCAGCCTATCACCGGCCATTCCAGTTCACCCACGGGCAGACCGCGAGAAGCCGGCCCGGCCGGAAGACCTCCCCTTGAACCCTCACCCCGGGCGATGATCAGCTTCTGGCCGGCAAGCACCAGGTCCTCGTTCTTCAGGCCGTTGGCGGCCGCAATATCCTTAACCGGCACGCCGAATTTCCGGGCGATTCCGGAAAGGGTTTCACCCGGGATCACGGTATGGACGTGGATGCTGCCGGGTATCAGCAGCACCTGTCCCTCCCGGATCAGGTCGGCATCCCGCAGGTTGTTCACGGCCGCCAGGTCGCCCGCCCGGACCCCGAACCTGCCGGCAATGGCCAGCAGGGTGTCGCCCTGGCGGACGACATACTGGCTGGCGGGGCCGGCACCGGCCGGCATTTTGGCTTCAATCCCCGGGTCAAGATACGGCCCCCTGGCCGGGATCCACTCGTCGGGCGTGGCCAGGGCTGAATAGCCCGCCGCACCGCTGAGGACAACACCGGTTAATAATACTGCTGCAGCTTTTTTAATTTTTGTCATCTTCATTTTCGTCATCTCTAAAACCTCGGTTCACACCTCTTGCTAGCTTCAGTTGGTCCAAAAGGCAGTCCGCTTACTAGTATTGCCCTTTTTCAACAAGTTGAAACGTTGTTCAACAGATTCTGACTGCAAAAAGCATCGCAATCCCACAGTTTCCACCGGCTGTGATCCTTACCGGCATACTGATCATATCCGCCGTGGGGTCGGTTACTCCAATTCCCGCTTTTATATCCTTTCCCCTGGCGGCCTTGCTGTTTCAGGCAGGGGAAAGTATAATGGCTGTTTCGGGTTTTATTACCACCCTCCTGATGGTGGGAGTTCTCCGATGGAAATTCCATACTTCGGCAGAAAGTTTGCCGTTTTGCGGAACGCTCTGGGCCTGGCGGCAGCCCCCGGTCTGGCTGTCATAACGGAGGTGGTGCCGGGGTGAAAGGGCAGCTGAGAAATACTGCGTTTTTTATAATCCTGGAAAGGGATCAAACAAGGGCAAGGTAAATTTCGCCCGGTTAACACCTCACAAGGTGCCGCGGCGCATCTCCCCCCGGAAGGACTGCATCAGATCGAGGTTGGTCCTGGTCCTCCTGATCCTGTCCAGCATCAGCTCCATGGCCTCCACCGGGGACATGCCGGCCACGGCCTTGCGAAAATGCCACATCCAGTCCAGCTCAAAGTTGGTGAGCAGAAGCTCTTCCTTCCGGGTTCCGGACCTGACCACGTCAATGGCCGGGAAAATCCTGCGCTCGGCCAGGCGCCTGTCAAGGATCAGCTCCATGTTGCCGGTGCCCTTGAACTCTTCGAAAATCACGTCGTCCATGCGGCTGCCGGTCTCGATCAGGGCCGTGGCAAGGATGGTCAGGCTCCCGCCCTCCTCCAGGTTGCGGGCCGCCCCGAAAAACCGCTTGGGCCGATGAAGGGAGGCCGGATCCACGCCGCCGCTCAGGGTGCGGCCGCTGGGCGACACTACCAGGTTATGGGCCCTGGCCAGGCGGGTGATGCTGTCCAGCAGGATGACCACGTGGAAGCGGTGCTCCACCAGGCGCTTGGCCCTTTCCAGGACCATGTCCGCCACCTTGACGTGGTTTTCCGCGGGCTCGTCGAAGGTGGAACTGACCACCTCGCCTTCCACCGACCTTTCTATGTCCGTTACCTCCTCCGGGCGCTCGTCGATGAGCAGCACGATAAGGTATATCTCGGGGTGGTTTTTGGTTATGCTGTGGGCTATATCCTTGAGCAGGATGGTCTTGCCGGCCTTGGGCGGGGCCACGATCAAGCCGCGCTGGCCCTTGCCGATGGGGGCTATGAGGTCGATAAGGCGGGTGGAATACCGGTCGGTGCCTGCTTCCAGCCTGATTCGCTCATTTGGGTAAAGAGGGGTGAAACCGTCAAAGTGCAGCCTCTCGGGGGACTTTTCGGGGTTGAGGCCGTTCACCCTTTCCACCCTCAGAAGGGCGTAATACCTTTCATTGTCCTTGGGACCCCTGACCTGGCCCTCCACCAGGTCCCCGGTCCGGAGGTCGAACCTCCTAATCTGGGAGGCCGAAACGTAAATGTCGTCGTAGCTCGGCAGGTACTTGAAGGGCCTTAAAAAGCCGTACCCCTCGTTGATAATCTCCAGCACCCCGCTGGCCATAATCAGGCCCGTCTGTTCGGTCTGCTTTTTGGTAATCTCAAAAATCAACTCATTCTTGCGGAGCCTGGAGTACCCGGTCAGTTCCAGATCCCGGGCGATTTTGTACAGCTCCTGCATGGTTTTGTTTTCCAAATCGGTGTAAGTCAAGTTAACCCCCCACTATTTTTTGCCGGCCGGGGATTTTTCCGGACCGGTTTATTGCCGTGTCGTAGGTCTTCCGCGCTTGCGGTCCGGGTATTTTACCGGACTCTCCGGGCGGGCCCGGCGCTTTTTCCGCCGGTAGTCCAAAAGGGTCCTGACCGCGAAGTATGCGACTACGCCGGAGGCCGTCGAGTTGATGGCCGCCCCCAGCATGAAGGGATAACCCAGCTCCTCCATCCACTCCAGCCACGCGGAAAAATCAAGCAGTGAGACCTGCCTGTCTATTCCCCGGGGGTCGCCTCCCCCCAGCAGGGCCCTGCCCACGTAGTAGTTCAGGGCAAAAAAGAAGGGAACGGCCCACTTGAAAAAAACAACCGTCAGCACCGCGGCAGCCGCGTTCACCCTGGCCAGCCTGGCCAGAAGAAAAGAAACGGGAATGCTAACTAAAGGCAGGGGAAGAAAATCCAGAGCGGTTCCCAGGGCGACGCCCAGGGCGATTTTCCTCGGGGAGTCCGGCAGGTCCATAACCCTGTTGTAAGTCGCGTTGAGCCGCCGGGCAAATGTCTTAATCAGTCTTCTGAACACCTACGGGAAATCCTTTCTACAGCGCAAACCGGAAGGGGTAAAGGTTTCCGGCGGATGCCGGTCACCTATATTATTGCCCTTTCAGGGGCCGGGAAAACCGGGGGGCCGCGCAGCCGGCGGCGGTACTTCCGGAAGGCGCCGGCTGTACAACGCAGTTTTTGCCGGGCTATTTGCCCGGCACTTTTTCCCAGTCGGCCAGGAACTTTTCAATGCCGAGACCGGTAAGGGGATGGTCCAGCATCTGCATGATCACCCTGTAGGGGACCGTTGCAATATCCGCCCCGGCCAGGGCGGCCTGGGTGACGTGAACCGGGTGGCGGATGCTGGCGGCGATTACCTCTGTCTCAAAGCCGTAATTGGAATATATGTCCATAATAATCTTAATCAGCTCAATGCCGTCGTAGCCTGTGTCGTCCAGCCGCCCGACGAAGGGGCTGACGTAAGAAGCCCCTGCCAGGGCGGCAAGGAGGGCCTGGTTGGCGGAAAAAACCAGGGTCACGTTGGTCTTGATTCCCTTCGCGGACAAAGCCCTGACCGCCTTCAAACCCTCGGCGTTCATGGGGATCTTGACCACTATGTTGGGGTGAATCGAGGAAAGCTGTTCGGCCTCGGCGATCATGGCCGCGGCTTGGGTGCTGACCGCTTCGGCGCTGACGGGGCCGTCCACGATGGCCGTGATTTCCCTGACCACCTGGACGAAATCCCTCCCTTCCCTGGCGATCAGGGACGGGTTGGTGGTCACCCCGCTGATTACCCCCAGTTCATTGGCGGCGCGGATTTCATCTATATTGGCGGAATCAATAAAGAGCTTTATAGTATTTCCCTCCTGTCAAAAATCAGAACCCAGAATTCAGGAGCCAGAAATTTTGGCTAAATATTTATTCTGAATTCTGACTCCCGACTTCTGTATTCTCTGTTGCTCACGCCTTTCCCGAGCTGCCGAAAAGCCTTATCTTCTCCCTGATGATTTCAGTGGCGGCATCCCTGGCGGGGCCCAGGACCTTCCGGGGGTCTATCTCGTTGGGGTTCTCCCCTACCACCTTCCTGGCAGCATCCACAAAGGCCTCCCTGATGTTGGTGTCTATGTTTACCTTGCGCACCCCCAGCCTGATGGCCTCCTTGATGGCCTCGTCGGGAACGCCGGAAGATCCGTGCAGAACAATGGGGATTTTGACCAGGGAGCGGATTTTTTCAAGCCGGTCAAAGTCCAGCCTGGGCTCCCCCTTGTACCTGCCGTGGGCCGTTCCGATGGCCACCGCCAGGGATCCCACCCCAGTCTTCTCCACGAAATACCGGGCCTCTTCCGGGTCGGTGAACATGGCCTCCCGATCCGAAACGCTGATGTCGTCCTCGGTGCCGCCTATCCTGCCCAGTTCGGCTTCCACCGAAATCCCCAGAGGATAGGCGCACTCAACCACACGCCGGGTGATAGCGATATTCTCCTCCAGCGGCATCTTTGAACCGTCGATCATCACTGAGCTGAACCCCGCCCTGATGCACCACATGATCTGCTCAAAACCGGTGCCGTGGTCCAGGTGCAGCGCCACCGGAACCTTTACCGAAGCGGCGGCCTCCCTGGCCATGGCTACGATAAAACCGATACCGGCGTATTTGATGGCCCCCTGGCTGGCCTGCATGATTACCGGGGCATTCTCGGCCTCGGCGGCCCTGACGATGGCCTGGACTATTTCCATGTTGTTGCAGTTGAAAGCCCCGACCGCGTATCCCCCGGCCTCGGCATCCTTGAGAAGGTCCTCTACGGGTACGAAGGACATATTTTACCCTCCTTGAAATTGCTCTTTAGACTTTTTTCCCTTTTTCCGGCAAGAAAGATCCTCGGGTCTAGCCGGAAAGCTGTCACGCCCTTGGGATTCAAAAAATTCCCGTGCAGTTTTTCTCGTTCGCTCCTGTCTCCTGTCTACTGTCCACAAAGCAGTGCACTCAGGGCTTGTTGTTCCTACCCCGGCCGGACTTTTTTTTGGTTTTTCCCGTCCTGACCAGGCTGTCCAGGTATTCGAAGCCGTTCTTGGCCAGTTCTATTTCCTCCACCTGCTGGATTACCTCCAGGTCGTCGTCGGTTTCGGCATAGATTATGTTTACGCTGTCGCATTTGTTGCAGTGAAGCTCCAGCCTGTCCGGGAAGATATCCACCCCGATCTGGTAATTGCCGCACTGGCAGTAGAGGGTCCCCTTTTCGGCTATGTGCTGGAGGCAGCGCAGGACCTCGTACATGATCCTGCTGTTGTGGAAATAGTCGTCCCGGCCGAACTCGTCCACCAGGACCTCCAGTTCTTTTTCCCGCCCCTTGACCGCCTGCCTTACGGCTTCCTCTGGCCCGACGTGCCCGAGATCAAGCCCGGTTTCCGGGCAGAAGAAGTCGGTTACCCCCGCCGAAGACCAGATTTTTTTGCCGGGCAGGCTGTGGTGGTGGAATCCCTCGCAGTACACGCAGGCCACTTTTATCCGGTAGTCGGATCGGTTAACGGTGCCTATCACGAATTTGACCGCCCCGCACGAACACTTCACGTCGATACTTTCGCCCCGGGCAATGGCAAAGCGCCGCATCCTGTGGTAGTCAAGTTTGCCGCATTCAGGACAGCGCATGGCCAGCACCTTTTCGGTTTCTACGGGCACGGGATGTGCCTCCCTTCGTGAAAGATCACCTTGACAACTCTCCAGGTAAATATTTCGCCATCGAAAAATAAATTCCTCTAAAGGCCGGACCGCAAAGTGACTATCCTATTTCCTTAAGTTTCCCCCTTATGTGCCCGATTTCAACCAGCATGGCCTTGACCAGAAGCCTGACCTCGTGCAGGTCAAAAGGCTTTATTATGTAGTGCCTGACCCCCAGTTTTTTTGCCGCCTCCACCACTTCCAGCTCCCCGTAAGCCGTCATCAACATTACGGGCACGTCGGGATCCAGATTTCTCAATTCTTTGAGGGTCTCAAGGCCGTTCATAACCGGCATTTTGATATCCAGAAGGATCAAGTCCGGCATTTGCTGGGCCGCCAGCTTAATGGCCTCCTGCCCTCCCCCGGCCATTCTCACGTGGTAGCCTTCATCGCTGAAGGCCTCGTAAAGGAGCCGACGCACACCCTGCTGATCGTCAACTACAAGCAGACTAAATCTACTTTCAGTCATCGGCCAATCTTCCCTCCCCCCCACTAAATTCTTCAGCTGGATAGAAATTCCTGTCGGTTTCGGTTCGATTTCTTAATAACTAATATCGTCAAAATATTGCAAAAATAAAGCCATGGGGGCCGCCGCAGCGACAACAACTGCCAGCATCAGGACGATCAGGACGACGACCGCCGCAGCCGGGATCAGGGCCGCCGCGACCGCCCTGCCGGTTGAAAGGTGCTGGGTCTCCTTCAGCCCGACAACCACCAGGACAGTGCCCCAGACCAGGGTTGCCAGCCAGAAAAGGACTCCGGCAGGGCCGGCTATCCACCCGCCGCCCGCCAGGATAATAACCAGGACTTGAAGGGGCAGAATGACCAGGGTGGGAAGAGAGGCCAGGCCGGTGGCCGCCAGAACCCCCACGGCCCTCCCCCGGCCGCCGAAAAATTCGGCCAGGAGATACAGAATTCCGCCGTACACAAACCATTTTACATACTCGTAAATCAGCGACAGGAAGGCCGCCGCCGGCGCCACGGCCCTGAGCATTCCGGACATGCCGTGTTCGGCGGGGCCGGGCAGGCCGCCGATAATGAACTTTGACGAAGAAAGCCCCCCCATCACAAACACCAGCACCGACAATACCTTGACCACGGAAAAAACCAGGAAAATTTTGCCCATCGGGGGCGACCCGGCAATCCTCCCGAAGGTCTTTACAGGATCGAAAAGGACGCCGTAAATCAGCTCCAAAAAGCCCAGGCCCGCCCCCGGGCCTTTTCCGCCCCTTCCCCCGGCCGGCGGGGCCTCCTGCGCAAGGGGCCGGCCCGGTTCCGCCGGTATGACCTCTACGGCAGAGGGCGAAGCGGCCTCCCCGGGCGGCTGATTCGCCCCCGGGTCAGACCCCCCGCCGAATGTAAAAATACCGCTTGTTTCAATTTCCCTGCGCCCGTCGTCTTTCATCGGCAGTTTCCCCCCTTCGCTTGCCTATGGCTTCTCATTCTTTCATTTCAACCGGCGGGCAGATCAGCAGCACCCCGGAATATCCGCCGGGGGTGGAGAAGGGACCCCTTCCGGTACCGGTGGAACCTTCAATATCTTCCAAAAAACTCCACCACTGCCTTTTCGGACCCAGGGAGACCACCCTGGGGTTTTTACCCAAACCGGAGATTTCGCCGGCCACGCTTAAGGCGTCATAAAAGTTGCCCAGCTGGTCCACCAGCCCCTCCTTCACGGCCTGCCGGCCGGTCAGCACCCGGCCGTTGAGCCGGTGAACGGCCTCGGGACTGAGCTTCCGGTTCCGGGCCACCACGTCGATGAATTGCTGGTATGTATCGTCCACCATGGACTGGAATATTTTCATTTCTTCCTCGGACACGGGCCTGTCCGTGGAACCCATGTCCTTGTAAGCGCCGCTCTTGAAGGTCTGCCCCTCAATGCCGATTTTGTTGAACAAACCCTGGTAATTCCTGGTCTGAATGATTACCCCGATGCTTCCGGTGATGGTTCCCGGGTTGGCCACAATCCTGTCCGAGGATGCGGCAATCCAGTACGCCCCGGAGGCCGCCACGTCGCTCATCGAGGTGACAACCTTGACCCCGGAATTCTTCAGCCTGGCCACCTCTTCGGCGATTTCCTGGGAGGCGGCGGGAGTACCGCCCGGGCTGTTTATGCGCAGAACCAGGGCTTTGATGTTCGGGTTCCTGGATACCTGACGGATCTGGGCCATAACCGTCTGGGACCCGGTATAACCACCCCCAAAAAGGCTGGAAGAGGATTTACCCCCAACAATCATCCCGTTTATCTCGATAACGCCCACCGCCGGCCTGGCCCCCGCGTACACCGGACCGACGGCGATTCCGCCGTCGCCGTTCCCGGCCGGGCCTGCCGCCCCTGCCAGGAAGGCCGCCAGCAGCGCCAGGACGGCCGTTCCCAGTACAATTCCACCAATGATTTTTCTCCTGCTCAAGTCCGTCAACACCCCTAAATTAGTTTTTGTGTGCCGCGGAACGGCAATGCAAAAAAAAACCCAACGGCGGAGCTGTCAGGTTAAGTCTGTTTCGCATTGTGTTATTTCTCCTGTTTTAGCCGGCGGTGGTGTACCGCCGCCCCGATAAAGTCCCTGAACAGGGGGTGGGGCCGGTTCGGTCTTGATTTAAACTCCGGGTGAAACTGGGTGGCCACAAACCACGGATGGCCGGGCAGTTCGATTATCTCAACCAGGTACCCGTCAGGCAGTGTGCCGCTGATAGTCAGACCCCCGTCCGACAATTCCCGGCGGTAATTGTTGTTAAGCTCATACCGGTGCCTGTGCCTCTCATTGATTATCTCCTGCCCGTATGCCCTTTGGGCCAGGGTTCCGGGCAGCAGCCTGCACGGGTACTGCCCCAGCCTCATGGTGCCGCCCATCCGGTCCAGTTCCTTCTGCTCCGGAAGCAGGTCGATGACCGGGTAGGGGGTGTTCTGATTGAACTCCGAGCTGTTGGCTCCCCTCCAGCCCATCACGTTGCGCGCGAACTCCACCACCGCCAGCTGCATGCCCAGGCAAATCCCCAGGTAGGGGATTTTCTCCTTCCTGGCGTAGCCCACAGCGTTTATTTTCCCCTCTATGCCCCGGTCGCCGAAGCCGCCGGGAACCAAAATCCCGTCCACATCGCTGAGATACCGCGCAGGCGGAATTTCTTCAAGCTCCTCGGAATTTATCCAGCGGATCTGCACCGCCACCCCGTGGTGCAGTCCGGCGTGCCGCAGAGCCTCGGCAACGCTGAAATAGGCGTCGGGCAGCGACACGTACTTGCCCACCAGGCCGATGACCACCGAACCGGTCAGATTTTTCATGCGGTCGACCATGTCCCGCCAGTCCGCAAGGTCGGGTTCGCCGCAGGACAGGCCCAGCCGCTGCACAACTATTTCGGCCATGCCCTCCTCTTCCAGCATCAGGGGAACCTCGTAAATCGAGGTTGCGTCAACCGCCTGGATTACCGCGTTCTTGTCGATGTCGCAGAACAGGGCCAGTTTTTCCTTTATCTCCTTTGAGAAACGCTTTTCCGTCCGGCACACGATAACGTCGGGCTGAATGCCGATGCTGCGCAGTTCCTTGACGCTGTGCTGGGTGGGCTTGGTCTTCAGTTCGTTTGCAACCTTCAGGTAGGGCACCAGGGTAACGTGGATGTACATGACGTTTTCCCGGCCCAGGTCGGTCCTCAGCTGCCTGATGGCCTCCAGGAAGGGAAGGGACTCAATATCGCCCACCGTGCCCCCGATTTCTGTAATCACCACCTCGGCCTGGGTTTCCCGGGCGTGGCGAACCACCCGGTCCTTTATCTCGTTAGTTATATGCGGGATCACCTGGACGGTGGCGCCCAGGTAGTCCCCCCTGCGTTCCTTGCTGATGACCGACCAGTATATTCCCCCGGTGGTCACGTTGCTGTTGCGGCTCAAATTTACGTCGGTGAACCTTTCATAATGGCCGAGGTCAAGGTCGGTCTCCGCCCCGTCGTCGGTTACGAACACCTCTCCGTGCTGATACGGGCTCATGGTGCCCGGGTCAATGTTGATGTAAGGGTCCAGCTTTTGTATGGCAACCTTGACGCCGCGGCTTTTCAGAAGACGGCCCAGGGAAGCTGCGGTGATGCCTTTACCTAGAGACGAAACCACCCCGCCGGTGACAAATACAAATTTTGACATGCAAGCCTCCTGCATCTGGAAAAAATTATTCGGCCACTCTCCTATTCTATCCGCCGGGAAATGGCGTGTCAACAAACATTCGGAGCCGGAATCCGGAGAAGGGTACAGTTTTTCTCCTGTCTCCTGTCTCCCGGCCCAATAGCCCTTCCCAGGGATCATTTCCCCCCCCAGCCCAGTTTTACGGCGGCAGTGTAACCTAAAAAGAGGCCTACGATTCCCGCCACCCCGGCCAGGGTGGGGGGGGCCGGCACCGGCAGCCTGATGGCGGCAAACAGGATTCCCGCGACAACACCGGTACCCAGGGAAAGCAGTATTTCCTTCATTGGCGATGTAGCTCCTTATTCTTTTTCTGCTGTAATAGCCTCCAGCAGCCGGTTGCTGGTAATTACATCCTCTCCGGGGCCGAGAGGCCCAAAAGCCTCAACCCGTTACCGATCACCACCCGGGTGGCACCCACCAGCACCAGGCGGGCCTCGGTGAGCCCGGGGCGGCCGGAAATAACCCGGTGGGCGTTGTAAAAGCTGTGCAACAGCCCGGCCAGCTCGTGCAGGTAGCGGGCCAGGCGGTGGGGGGCCAGGTCCCTGGCCGAGGCCGCCACCTCTTCCGGAAAGTCCGCCAGCTTGCGGATCAGTAAAATCTCCGGCTCCTCCCCCAGGAGGGAGAGGTCCGCCCGGTCCGGGTCCGGAGGGTCGCGCCGCTGTTCCTCAAGCTGCCTGAAAATGCTGCATATCCTGGCATGGGCGTATTGTATGTAAAAGACCGGGTTCTCGTTGGTCCTGGCCTTGGCCAGGTCCAGGTCGAACTCCAGGTGGCTGTCCGGGCTGCGCATGACGAAAAAGTACCTGGCGGCGTCCCGCCCGACCTCCTCCAGAAGCTCCTCCAGGGTGACGAACTGCCCGGTGCGCTTGCTCATGCGGACAATTTCCCCGTTTCTGTACAGCCTGACCAGCTGCATGAGGATGATCTGCAGGGCTTCGGGATCATACCCCAGGGCCGCCACGGCCCCCTTCATCCTGGGCACGTGCCCGTGGTGGTCCGCTCCCCAGATGTTGATCACCCGGTCGAATCCCCGCTCAAACTTGTTCATGTGGTAGGCTATGTCGGCAGCGAAATAGGTGGGCACCCCGTTGCTGCGGACCAGCACCTCGTCCTTCTCCACCCCGAAGTCCGAGGCCCTGAACCAGAGGGCGTCCTCATGATCATAAAGGAAGCCCCGCCGGCGGAGGCGGTCTATGGCCTCCCGGACAGCCCCCGAGTCGTGGAGGAACTGCTCGGAGAACCAGACGTCGTACACCACCCCGAACTCCTCCAGCGTTCTCCTGATGGCCCCGATCTTTTCCTTCAGGGCGTATTCCACCATGGCCCGGCGCCGGTCCTCCGGGGGGGAGTCCAGATACCTGTCACCGAATTGCCGGACAAAGCCCTTCATGGTCTCGACTATGTCCTCCCCGTGATATCCCTCCTCGGGCACCCGGGCCTGCCTGCCGAGGATCTGCAGGTAGCGGGCCTCCAGGGACCGCCCGAAATGCTCGATCTGGTTCCCGGCATCGTTGATGTAATATTCCCTGGACACGTCAAAACCGGCGAATTCCAGCAGGGAGGCCAGGCTGTCCCCCAGGGCGGCGCCCCTGGCGTTGCCCATGTGCAAAAGGCCGGTGGGGTTGGCGCTGACGAATTCCACCTGCACCTTCCTGCCGCCGCCTATGTTCACCCGGCCGTAATTTTCGCCCAGCCGCAGGATCAGGGGCAGCTCGGAAAAGGCCCAGTCCCGCTTGAGGTGGAAATTAATAAAGCCGGGGCCGGCCACCTCCACCCTCTCCACCGGCGAATTCCTCAGGTCGATCTCGGACGCCAGCGTCTCGGCTATCCTGCGGGGAGCGCTGCGGGCCGGTTTCGCCAGGACCAGGGCCAAATTTGTGGCGAAATCACCGTGGTCCTTTTCCCTGGGCACCTCCACCACAAAATCCGGCACCTCCACCTCCGGCAGCGCCCCCTTCCGGCAGGCCGACCCGAAGGCGGCCTTAAGCATTCCGGCAATTGACCTGCGCGTTTTTTCAACTACACCTATGGTTTCAACCATTACGCTTAAAGATGCCCCCTTAAACCATGAGTCCTTATGCAAATCCGGCGGTTGCCCCCCGGAAAAACCGGGGTGCCCGGAAGGGTCATACCCCGGTGACGGTGATATTCAACCTGTTGTTATTATACTCTTTTTTTACCGCAACCAAAAGGTGCCAGGGGACATTCCGGACCTCCGGCGACCTCCGGCCGCAAAACCCCGGAAATTTCCCGGCGGCAGCCGGTGCTTTCGCCGGTCGGCCTGCAGCAGCCGGCGGCGCCCGAACGTGGCGGCGGCGGTGATCTTCAGGGAAAAATATTTTTAGGGCGTATTTTAGATTAGGAGGAATAAAAAGAAAACCCGGTTTTACAACCGTGGTCCTCTTTCTGCTGTCTCTACGCGGCCTTACCGGGTCCCCGCGGCCGGCCCGCAGCCGACCCCCGGGTCCTGCCCTCCGGTTCCCAAGCCGTACCCGGCTTTAAAGGCCGCCCGGTTGACTTCCAGAAACCTTTCCGGCACCCTAGCCTCGAGGGCCTCCAGCCACTCATCCTCGGGAAAGGGCAGGAGAGAGGCCAGCACCCCCACCAGCACCACGTTGGCCGCCTTTATATTCCCGCATGCCGCGGCGATGCCCAGGGCGTCAACCACGACGGCGCCCCTGACCTTGGACTTCAGGTAACCGGCAATGTCTTCCGGGTACGCCGCCAGGCCGGCCAGGACAGGCACCGGGTAAATGGACTGGTCGTTCACGATGATGGTCCCCCCGGGCTTCAGGTAACCCAGCCAGCGCAGCCCCTCCAGTTTTTCAAAGGCCAGGATGACATCCGCCCCGCCTTCTTCTATAAGCGGCGAGAAAACCTTTTCCCCCATCCGCACCTGGGTAACCACGCTGCCGCCCCTCTGGGCCATGCCGTGTATTTCCGAAACCTTGATGTCGTATCCGGCCGCCTGGCCGACGTGGGCCAGGATGCGGCTGGCCAGAATGGTCCCCTGGCCGCCCACGCCAACCAAAAGAACATCCACGGGCTTAAGCACCGTTTCCGCCTCCTTCCGCCGCCGCAAGGGCTCCGAATTTGCAGACCTGCACGCACAGGCCGCAGCCGGTGCAGGACACCGGGTCCACCGAGCAGGTCTTGTCGGTGACCGAAATGGCCGGGCAGCTCAACTTAAGGCAGGTCTTGCAGCCGGTGCAGGTTTCCCGGTCCACCGTCACCGGAGGGCCGGCCTGCCTGCTGATCAGCACGCATGGCCTGCGGGCGATGATCACAGAGGGGCCGGGAGCGGCCACCTCCTCCCTGACGGCCTCTTCCAGTCCGGCCAGGTCCAGCGGGTCGACGGTCCTGACCCTGGCAACCCCCAGGGACCTGACCAGCCCTTCCAGGTCCACCGCCGGAGCTTTCCGCCCCATCAGGGTCCTGCCCGTGGCAGGGTGGTCCTGATGTCCGGTCATGGCGGTGGTTCCGTTGTCAACAATGATTACCGTAGTGTCACCGTTGTTGTAGACCACGTCTAAAAGTCCGGTAATACCGGAATGGAGGAAGGTAGAGTCCCCGATCACGGCCACGGTCCGGCCCCGCAGCCCGGGCGCGGCCCGGTCGATACCGTGGGCCATCCCGATACTGGCTCCCATGCAGACGCAGCTGTCCATCCCCTCCAGGGGAGCCAGGCCTCCCAGGGTGTAGCATCCTATGTCGCCGGTGACCACCAGCTTCAGCCTGCGCAGGGTGTAAAAAACACCCCGGTGGGGACACCCGGCGCAGAGTACCGGAGGCCTTGCCGGCACCGCCGGCATGTCATCGAATTGCCGCACGGGCCTGGCCTCTTCCTCCGGAATCAGCCCGGCGGCGATGAAGCCCCTCCTGATCACCCCGGGGCTGAATTCCCCGGTATCCGGGAACAGTTCCTTGCCGGTCACCGGAAGGCCCAGCCCCCTTATGAAATCCTCCAGGTACGGGTCAAGCTCCTCAACCACGATTAGCCTGTCCACCCCGGCGGCAAATTTTCTAATCACCCCGGCGGGAAGGGGATAAGTCAGCCCCAGTTTCAACACCGAGGCCCCGGGCAGGACTTCCCGGACGTAGTGATAACTCACACCGCCGGTAATCACCCCGACCTTCGGATCCCCGGGAATGACGATGTTTACACCGGCATTCTCCGAGTATGCGGCCACCCTTTCGATCCTCTCCCCCAGCGCCACCCGGCGCAGCCGGCCGAAGGCGGGCACCATCAGCCACTTCCGGATATCCTTCCTGTACTCCTTAAGGGGCCGGGGTGCCGGCTCCTTAAGGTCCACAAAGCCCTGGGAGTGGGCCACCCTGGTGGTGATCCGGATCATCACCGGGATGTCGAATTCCTCGCTGATGTCCAGGGCCAGCCCCACCATGTCCCTGGCCTCGGCGCTGTCCGAAGGCTCCAGCATGGGAATGCGGGCAAACCTGGCATAGTTGCGGTTGTCCTGTTCATTCTGGGAGCTGTGCATGCCCGGGTCGTCGGCCGAAACAATCACCAGCCCGCCGTTGACGCCGGTGTATGCCGCCGTCAGCAGCGGGTCGGCGGCCACGTTTACACCCACGTGCTTCATGGTCACCAGGGCCCTGGCGCCGGCCATGGCGGCCCCGATGCCAACCTCCAGGGCAACCTTCTCGTTGGGGGCCCACTCCGCGTAAATCCCGTCGTAGCGGCTGAAGTTCTCCAGTATCTCGGTGCTCGGCGTGCCTGGATAGCCGGCGGCCACGGTTACCCCGCTTTCAAAGGCTCCCCTGGCGATGGCAGCGTTGCCCGTCAACAGTTCTCTCAAAATCTGACCACCTCCGGACTTGGTTTAAATTTTATAATTAACGGGCTTTCATTTCGGCCTGTTGTCGACTACCCGCTTGGCCTTTCCCTCGCTCCTCTCGATGGAAAACGGCTCCATCAGCCTCACTTTGGCACCTATGGAGAGGACACCCTGCAGCCGGGACCTGATTCTTTCCTCCAGGGCCTCCAGGTCCCGGAAGCTTCCGGTGAAGGCCTGTTCGGTCAGCTCCACCCGGACCTCCAGCACGTCCAGGTAGCCCTTCTTGCCGACCACGATCTGGTAGTGGGGGGCGATCCCGCCAATCTCCATCAGCACGCTTTCAATCTGGGAGGGAAAGACATTAACCCCCGAGATGATCAGCATGTCGTCGGTCCTGCCCGTGACTTTGCGCATCCTGGCCAGGGTCCGGCCGCAGGCGCAGGGTTCGTAATTCAGTGCGGTGATGTCCCTGGTGCGGTAGCGCACCACCGGGAAGGCCTCCTTGGTGAGAGTGGTGATTACCAGCTCCCCTTCCTCTCCCGGTCCCTTCGGTTCTCCCGTCTCCGGATCGATCACCTCCACCAGAAAGTGGTCCTCATTGATGTGCATGCCCCGGGCCTCTATGCACTCGCCGGACACCCCGGGACCCATCACCTCGCTGAGGCCGTAGTTGTCGGTCGCCTTAATGCCCCATGCCCTTTCCAGTTCGGCGCGCATGTTCTCGGACCAGGCTTCCGCCCCGAAAAGCCCCACCCTCAGCTTCAGGTCGCCCGGGCCGATCCCCATTCTCCCGGCCGCCTCGGCAAGGTGCAGGGCATAGGACGGGGTGCCCACCAGAACGGTGGTCCCGAAGTCCTTCATAATCAAGATCTGCTTCTCGGTGTTGCCCACCGAAGAGGGAACAATGGCCGCTCCCACCCTTTCCAGCCCGTAGTGAAGCCCGAAGGCCCCGGTAAACAGGCCGTAGCCGAAAGTGATCTGGGCCACGTCCTCGTCGGTGACCCCGGCCAGGGTCACGATCCTGGCAATCAAATCGGCCCAGGTGTCCAGGTCCCTCTTGGTATAGCCCACTACGATGGGCTTGCCCGTCGTCCCGGAGGAGGCGTGCAGCCTGACCACGTCCTTCATCGGAACGGCAAAAAGGCCGTACGGATAATTATCCCGCAGGGCCAGCTTGGTAGTGAAGGGAAATTTCCCGATGTCCTCCAACGACCGCAGGTCACCGGGGCGGACTCCGTGCCCGTCAAAAAGCTCCCTGTAAAAAGGAACCCGGTGGTAGACCAGGTTTAATGTCTCCTTAAGCCTCTGCAACTGCAGTTTTCTCATCTGTTCCCGGTCTATGCACTCATGCCGGGGATCCCAAATCATATCGGCCTCTCCCCCCTGTTCCAGCGCCGGAATTATTCCGTATTTTTCTCCTGCCTTCCGCCCTTTCCCGTGCCAACAAAAATAACTGCTGGCAAAAGAAACAGCAGCAGGCACTTGACAGACATTTACAGTCTGTTCTCCCGTCCTCCCGTCCTCCCGTCCTTCAAAAGATTGTGTTTTTGTTATTACCGGGGCGGGCAGGGCAGCCCGCCCTCGATTTCTATTTCTATACAGGCGACAATATTCCTTCTTAATTTAAATCTCCATGTCTTGAAAAATACGGCTCCCGCGGAGAATTAGCTGCCAGCCGCTGGCTTTCAGCTGTTTTTCTACAGGTTGACCGCGGTCTTCACCCTGACTCCGTGCCGGCTGACAAACCGGGTCATCCTCCTGAAAGCCTCGCCCAGGTCTTCCACCGAGGCCGCGTAAGAGCATCGGACGAAGCCGTTGCCGCTGGGACCGAAGGCGCTGCCCGGGACAACCGCAACCTTTTCCTCCATGAGCAGCTTCTCGGCAAATTCCTCCGACGTCAGCCCGGTTCCGCTTATATCGGGGAAAGCGTAAAAGGCCCCGCCCGGCTCAAAGCAGGGTATGCCCATGTCCTTGAAGGCCTGCATGACCAGATGCCGCCGCCGGTTGTATTGCTGGACCATTTTGATCATCCCCTCCCGCCCGTTCCTAAGCGCTTCCAGGGCGGCCATCTGGGCCGTGATGGGGGCACAGAGCATAGTGTACTGGTGGATTTTGTTCATGGCCCCGATAAAATCCGGATTGCCGGCCGCGTAGCCGATGCGCCAGCCCGTCATGGCATAGGCCTTGGAAAA
>DYET01000046.1 GCA_020725625.1 Desulfovirgula sp.
GGGCCGGGGTCCGGGTTTCAATCCGGCTGCAGGCGGCTGTCAGCCGCTTTAAACACTCCTGGTCCTAATTTCCTCCCTGATCCTGGAGACGAATTCCTCCAGCCCCGCCGGACCCAGGTCGCCGGCGCTGCGGTGGCGCACGGCCACGGTCCCGTTTTCGGCCTCACGGTTGCCCACCACCAGCATGTAGGGTATTTTCAGTCCCTGGGCCTCGCGGATTTTGTAATTTATCTTTTCGTTCCTGTCGTCCAGTTCCGCCCTGATTTCTTCCCGCTCCAGCCGGGCCGTCACCTCTCTGCCGTAGTCCAGCTGCCTGTCCGTGATCGGCAAAACCCTGACCTGGACCGGCGCCAGCCACACCGGGAAAGCCCCGCCGAAATGCTCGGTAAGAATGCCGATAAAGCGTTCCATGCTGCCGAACACTACCCGGTGAATCATTACCGGGCGGTGCTTCTGGCCGTCCTCTCCGATGTAGCTTAAGTCGAACTTTTCCGGCATCAGGAAATCAAGCTGGATGGTACCGCACTGCCAGGTCCGTCCCAGGCAGTCCTCCAGGTGGAAGTCTATTTTGGGCCCGTAGAAGGCCCCGTCCCCCTCGTTCACCTTGTAGTCCGTCTCCTTGGACTTGAGGGCGTCTTCAAGGGCACCGGTGGCCAATTCCCAGATTTCTTCGGTTCCCATGGCCTTTTCCGGCTTGGTGGAAAGCTCCACCCTGTATTTGAAGCCGAAGACGCTGTAAAAGTAATCCACCAGGTCGATGACGCCCGTAATCTCGTCCTTGACCTGGTCGGGCAGCATAAAAATATGGGCATCGTCCTGGGTAAAGCAGCGCACCCGCATCAGACCGTGCAGCACTCCCGAAAGCTCGTGCCTGTGGACCAGGCCCAGTTCCGCCAGCCGAACCGGCAAATCCCTGTAGCTGTGCAGCCTGCTCTTGTAAATCAGGATGCTGCCGGGGCAGTTCATTGGCTTGACGGCATAGTCAGAGTCGTCAATCCTGGTAAAGTACATGTTTTCCCGGTAGTGGTCCCAATGGCCGGACCTTTCCCAAAGGGATCTGTTCAGGATGATGGGCGTTCTTACCTCCTGGTAGCCTCTCTTGCGGTGCACCTCCCGCCAGAATCTCTCCAGCTCGTTTCGCAGGACCATCCCCTTGGGGTGAAAGAAGGGGAAGCCCGGGCCCTCCTCCTGGATGCTGAAGAGGTCCAGTTCGGTGCCCAGCCGGCGGTGGTCCCTCTTTTTGGCCTCCTCGATCCGGAAAAGATAGTCGTCCAGCATGCTTTTCCTGGGAAAGGAGGTGCCGTAAATGCGCTGCAGCATTTTGTTTTTCTCGCTGCCGCGCCAGTATGCCCCGGCCAGGCCGGTCAGCTTCAGCGATTTGAGCCTGCCCGTGGAAGGAACATGGGGCCCGGCGCACAGGTCGGTGAATTCCCCCTGCCGGTAGCAGGAAATGGCGGCATTCTCCGGCAGGTCGTTAATCAGCTCCACCTTGTAGTCCTCCCCGGCTCTCCTGAAGAATTCCAGGGCCTCCTGTCTGGACATGTCCAACCGCTCAAAGGACAGGTCCTCCTCCACGATGGATTCCATTTCGGCCTGTATTTTTTCAAGCATCTCCGGGGTAAACCTGACGGGAGAGTCAAAATCGTAGTAAAATCCGTCGGCGATGGCCGGGCCGATGGCCAGCCTGGTGCCGGGAAACAGCCTCTGGACGGCCTGGGCCAGAACGTGGGAGGTGCTGTGCCGGAAGACCTGCCTCCCCTCCTCGTCGTCAAAGGTGTAAAAGACCACGCCGGCGTCCCTTTCGAGGGGCGTGGCCAGGTCCACCAGCCGGCCGTCCAGGGAGGCCGCCAGTGCCTCCCTGCCCAGCCGGCCGCTGATGTCGGCGGCAACCCGGGCCAGGGTGGTCCCCTTCTGATATTCTCTTATGCTTCCATCCTTTAAAGTAACCTTTACCACCATTTAACCCTCCTTAAGACCGCTGTTAGCTGTCAGCTCTAGCTTTTAGCTTCGATCTCCTACCTGCTAGACGCTGGTTGCTGGCCGCAAAAAAATAATCCGCCCCATACTGGGACGGCGTTCTATGCCGCGGTTCCACCCGGCTTGAGCAGAATACTGCTCCTCCTCGCTGCGGTTATCGCCCGTCCTACGGCCGGCCCTAGTAGTTCGGGAAAACGTTCGGGCGGCTGCTCCCGGGTGGTCTTGGGCCGTTCATCCTGCGGGCCGCGCTTCCAGCCCCGGCGCAGCCTCTCTGGTCACGGTGAAGGGCTTACTCTCCCGGTCATCGCGTCAATTATCAACCTTTGTAGATTATAGTGCAGAAAAAATACGTTGTCAACCTCAGGGGTGCGGCCGTAGCTGTCAAGTAAAATTGGGGAACATCAAAAACCTTTACCCCGAGTAGTCCAGTTCAATCCAATAAAAAGTCTGAGGATTTAGGAAGCCGAAGTTAGACACACATGTAGCAAAATGCAGAACCACGGACAATGAAAA
>DYET01000047.1 GCA_020725625.1 Desulfovirgula sp.
CCCTGAGGTCCGGCAGGCCCGTTTGCCGGCCGGCCAGAGGGTACTGCCCGCCCTCGTTCAGCTCTATATCCCAGATCAGGTTGTTTGAACAGATATTTATGCCATGAACCGCCTCGGAAAGAAAAAAACCGGCGCAGCACCTCTTCCCGATAAACCTCGACTGCATATAGGCGGCGGCAATGATGACCGTGTCAATCTCACCGCGGCCGATCATCGACTTGAGGGTGTTAATGTCCATATTAGCCACAGCAAATCCCTTCCAATCATGAAAATACTATCATCCTTGCTTTCACAATTCTGACTTCTGACTTCTGGATTCAGACCATATAAACCTTCAGTATAAGCTGTTTTAATACAGCCCCAGCAGCTTCCAGTAAGGCATGGAGGCGAAAACAGCCGCCAGCCTCACGGCCACCGTCAGGGCGTTGAACGACAGCAGGGAGCGTTCGTTAAAGAGGGATCTCATGTTCGCCAGCTCCCTGAAAAACAGGTAGGTGCTGGATTGATAGGGGAAAAACCAGCCGTCGGCCATAAAAACAATGATAAAGCCGATCAGCCAGGGATTTATCCCCGACGCCTGGGCAATGGGAATAAATACGGCGGCAAAAACAGCCACGGTGGTGCCGTACGGGATCAAAAGCTCCACCGTTACGACGCCGAGGCAAAGCAGCAGCACAAACAGGGGAAAACTGTCGTTCATGTAGCCGGTCATCCAGTGCAGGTGAGATCCGACCCACCGGTCCAGCCCCACGTAGGACATGGTGTTCACCAGGCTGATGAGGCCGCCCAGATAGATCAGGAAGGGCCAGTTGATGTCCTTTTGGAATTCTTCCCTGCCAAAGAGCCCCAGGGCCAGGAACAGGTATAAAACGGCCAGCCCCACCCAGGGGGTGTCTACCTTGTGGATGGAGGAAGTGGCCAGCCCCAGCACAAAAAGGACGATACCGGCAATTGCCGCCCATTCTTTCGGGTTCAGCGGTCCGAGAACTTGAAGCTGGGCCTTTACCCGCTCCCTGGACCAGCTGGGGGGAGACCCGCGGCGATAAGTCAGGGCTATGACTAAAATGTAAAAGCCGGACATCACGGCCGCGGTAACCGCCGCAGCCATGGTCCAGTACTCCCAGCTGAACTGTTCCCTCACCTGCAGGGGCAAAAGGCCGAAAATCAGAAAGTTGTAAGCGCTTCCACTTAAAAAAGTGGTGGAAAAGAACGTCACCCCCGTGTGGGCGGCGGCGGACAGGTTGTTTGCCTCCCTGCTTCCCGGCTTGTAGCCCAGGGCTTCGGACATGTCCTGCAACAGCGGGGACACGATGCTTACCCGGCCGCTGGGGGTCGGAACCAGGGGAGTCAGTAAAAGCCCCGTGAAAAAGATGGAAAAAGCGCACCAAAAGCGGGACTTGGGTATGTATTTCAATGTCACCAGAATAACGCGGTAGGAAATGCCCGATGAGACCAGGACGGCGCCCAGCCCGAACACGCTCAGCGCCATGAAAAAACTCCCGGAGGCAAAGCCGGAGAGAGCCGCCTGGGGAGGCGCCAGGCCCAAAAACAGTGTTGATAGAAGGGCCAAAATACAGGGAATGAAATCGGCTGATGAAAGCCTGAAAACCCACATCACAACGGCCACGGAAAAAGCGCTGAGGAAAAGCCGGCCGTTCAGGTCAAGCCCCGCGCCGGAACCGAAAAACATGATCAGGGAAGGCGCCAGGAAGGCGGCAATCCATCCCGGGATGGTCCCGGCGCCCGGAATGCCGGCCGGACTTTGCGCCGGGCCGGCGGGGGACCGGGCCGGGTTTCCCCGGAAATAATGGTTGAAAAAAGACAACATGAAATTGGATTTTACCCCGGGAGTGTCCAAAAAGCTTTCCAGCGCCCTCCGGGGAAGGGATAAAACCACGGCCGGGGTAGCGGCGACGGCGTCGGATATGTAATATTCGGCGCCGGCGGTTATTTCCTCGCCTACAAAGCCATGGGCGACTTCGTCTACCGTATGATTGCCGGAGACCAGTTTTATGATGCCTTCCTTGACCAAGTACAATTCGCCGGCGGGCGTTCCCGATCGAAAAAGGTATTCCCCTTCTTTTAATTCCTTCATAGTTATGTTGGGAATCAACCTGGCCAGTTCCTTGGGCGGGCAGGTGGAAAAAGGAGGGATGGTTTGCAGCTTGCCGGCGATTGCCATGATACCTGACTCCATTTTGGGCACCCTCCGGAAAAATAAAGTAACGGCCGGGATGAAAACGTTCCCCGGATCAATAATAGTGGCCCGTGGCCCTGGCAAAGGCTTCAAACGTTTTGGGCATGGCCAGGTGGCGGGATTTAACCGCGGACTCCCGTATGTGCATGATATACAATTGGTTTTCCCGGAAAAAGATATCCCGCGGCTTTACCCCCTTTTCAACAATTTCCAGAACCATTTCCGCCGCCACCCGGCCCTGTTCCAGGGGGGAGGAGCAAACCGCCATCATTCCCCCGTCTTCCACGTACGCTTCCCGGTAGCTGATCCCGGGCAGTCCGGAATTCTGTTCCGTCCACTGGATAATC
>DYET01000048.1 GCA_020725625.1 Desulfovirgula sp.
CTTTTCTATCTCCTTCAGATCGGGGGCGACGGGCGCGGACCCCTCCCTGGAGTAACGATCCCTGGCCGCCCTGGGGATTTCCCCCCGGTTGATCACCGCATAGTCGATAATCCTGCCGGCGTGGGACAGGATGGCCCTGACGTGTTTACTGGCGGTGTAACCGTCTGTTTCTCCGGGCTGGGTCATGATGTTGCAGACATAAATCCTTACCGCCCCGGATGCGGCGATTTGGCCCGCCAGCCCGTTCACCATTAGATTGGGGATAATGCTGGTGTAAAGGCTGCCGGGCCCCAAGACCACGGCATCGGCCTCGGCGATGGCCTGCAGGGCCTCGGGCATCGGGCAGCACTCCCGGGGCTCCAGAAATATCCTTCTGATCGGCTTGCCGTATTTCGGTATGTTGGATTCCCCGTAAACAACGGTCCCGTCTGAATACTCGGCCCCCAGGCAAACACTCTGCAAGGTGGCGAGAAGCACCCTGCCCCTTACCGCCAGCACCCTGCTCATCCCCCTGATGGCCTGGTGAAAGCCCCCGGCCAGGTCGTTCATGGCCGCAATCAGCAGATTTCCAAGGCTGTGCCCGGCCAGTTCCCCCACCGAAAACCTGTACTGAAGCAGGTCCTCCATCAGGGATTCCTTGTCCGCCAGTGCCACCAGGCAGTTCCGGATGTCGCCCGGCGGAAGGATGCCCAGGTCGTCCCTCAGCCGCCCCGAGCTTCCCCCGTCGTCGGCCACCGACACTATGGCGGTGATGTTGCTCGTGTACTTTTTGATTCCCCGCAGCAGCACGGACAACCCCGTACCGCCGCCGATAACAACCACCCGGGGGCCCCGGATCAGGTATCTGCGGGTATACAGCACCTCCACCAGCCGTCCCTGGTCCTCGGGGGCCAGGGTATAGACTACGGACCTGAAAGCCCTGACCAATCCGTAGATAATGCCAAACACTCCGGTTACCACGAGGATGACGGCCCCGGGAGGGCGCGACAGCGAACCGAAGAAACGGTCCCCCCACCAAAGGAGCAGGTACTGATTGAGTGGGAGCAGGGAGACCACCAGCAGGACCAGGCCGGAAACGCTTAGAAACGCCCCGAGGAAGGCCAGCATAATCCACCTCTTGACCCGCAGGCCGGGGTAAAACCACTTAAACAAGCCCATCCCTCAAGACCCCGCTTTTCTTTTCAGATCCCGGTGCTTGGTCCTTACGCTGTATCCCCTTCCGGCCAGGTAATCAGCCATCTGGTTGGCCACGGCCACGGACCGGTGAACCCCTCCGGTGCAGCCGATGGCGACGGTCAGGGAAGTCTTTCCTTCCTTGACGTACTGGGGAAGGAGAAAGTCCATGAGGCTGAAAAATTTCTGCAAAAATTCGCGGGAATCGGGGGAATTCATGACAAAATCCCGAACCTCCGGGTCGTTGCCGGTCATCGGCCCCAGTACCGGATCGTAGTGGGGATTGGGCATGAACCTGACGTCAAAGACCAGGTCGCTGTCCATGGGCATGCCGTACTTGTAACCGAAGGAAACCACCATGATCCTGATATTGGCACCGTCTCCAAAAAGGTTGTTGATCTCCTCCCTGAGCTGGCTGTTGCTCAGGTTTGAGGTGTCAATAACCTTGTGCGCCCTCCCCCTGATGTCCTGGAGCCTGTTCCTCTCTTCGTCTATCCAGTGGAGCACGTCGCCGTCGACCCCAAGGGGGTGGCTGCGGCGGGTTTCCTTGAAGCGGCGGATGAGGGTTTCCCTGGAGGCCTCCAGGAAAAGCACCTCGTACCTTACCTCCATCCGGTCCAGTTCGCCCAGGACCTCGGAGAGGGCGTTGAAGAACTCCCTCCCTCTAACGTCCACCACCAGGGCGATTTTATCTATATCCTTTTTCGACTGGGTGCAAAGCTCGACAAATTTCGGGATCAGCGCGGGCGGAAGGTTATCCACGCAAAAAAAGCCGAGGTCTTCGAGGCTCCTCACCGCCTGGGTTTTTCCGGCCCCGGAAAGCCCGGTGACGATAACCAGCCTTTTTCGGTTCATGATTTAATCCCCATTCAAATAACATTGCCATAATAAATTCTATACTCCCGGGAGTGAAAAATCCATACCCGCCCGGGCGTGTTTCAACTGTCTGCCGCCATCCGGTTTTTGAGCTGGTCAATAACCTCCACCGGACCGGGGTCAACCCCGTACAGCATGGCCAGGTACAGGCTGGTGTAATCGCCGCTGTATATCAGGGAGTATGTCCGGGCCAGCCTGCCCCCGCCGCTGGCCCGGGCATCGGTGATGCCGGCCACGGCCCCGCTGATGATTTCCCTGGTGATTTCTATGCGCTTCCGGACCCTGGGGTGGTCCTGGTCGTCCCTTAAAATCACCACGTGAATATTCTTGAGGATTGATTTCGGAAATTGGAACCCCACCAGCTCGTTGTGGTTCAGTTCCGGGAAAACGTTCCAGTAGGCCGGGGCCTTGGCGTTTTCGTTGATCTGGCCCTTCCAGCGCTGGGCCACCACCTCGGTGGTGCCGCTGGACCCCCAGATGACGGGAATCCTGTTGTACAGTTTCAGGGCCATCTGCTTGGCCGGGTTTTTCTCCACCGGAACCTCGGGCCTGAGGTGTTCGTACAGCACCTTCAGGTGGCCGACCAGGCTTTCCACCTCTCCGGCGATTCCGGTTAAAAACCCCAGCCTTTCCATGACGCGCAGGGTGGGGATGAACAGAAAGCCCGAGGCCGACCGGGGCGCGATGCCGGCAGGCACCCGGATCACGGGCACTCCGTCCCGTTCCGCCATTTCCATCAGTTTCCCGCCGGTGGTGAGGACGATTACGGTCGCCCCCCTTTCCCTGGCCTCCCGGTACGCGCTTAGGGTTTCTTCGGTGTTTCCCGAATAGCTGACCGCGAAGACCAGGGTGTCGCCGCCGGTGAATCCGGGCATGACATAATCCCGGTTGACCAGCACCGGCACCGGGCACCTGTCCAGGCAGTACACCCTCAGCAAATCCCCCCCGATGGCCGACCCCCCCAGGCCGGTAACCACCACGCTTGATACCGCCTCCACCGGGGGCAGATCAACGCCCCCGGACAGGTCCCAGCAGGCCGTACTGCACTGATGGGCCAGGTCGGCCAGGGACCGGAACATCCCCTTGCCGTCGGCGCCGTACATGTAATCAATGTCGTTTAAAATTTTTTCCGGATTACGCATAATGTCGCTCAACCCCCCGTAAACTAGTCCCCGGCCGCAAGCGGTGAATCTTCCGGCCCGCGGGCGGCCGTACCCCCGTTCTCATTTCCCGGCAGGCGGCCGGGGCCTTATCTCCAGGACATCCTCCACGTACGCCCGCAGCACCTCGGCCACGCCCCAGGCCTGGGCCACCGCCCCCCTGGGCACAACCGGCTCGTCTCCGTCGAATATTTCCGAGACGTATCCCACCCCATGGCTCCGCAGGTGGTCGCGGAACGGGCGGATAAACACGGCCGCCTGGTCCCTGCTGGCCGGGGAATACCGGTGGGCCCGGCGGTAAGCCGTGATGAAGGGGCCAATCAGCCAGCTCCACACCGTCCCCTGGTGATAGGCGCCGTCCCGCCTGATCCTGTCACCGGTATAAGTTCCCCTGTAGTCGGGATGGTAGTACGAGAGGCTGCGCAGGCCGTAAGTGGCATACAGCTCCTGCCATACCCGGCGCAGCGCCTGCCTGGCCCTGGCCGGGGACACCGGTGAATAAGGAAGGGCCATGGCGATCACCTGGTTTGGCCTGAGGCTGGCGTCCCTGCAGTCGCCGTTGATGACGTCGTAAAAGTACCCCTCCCGGCCGCACCAGAATTCTTTCTCGAAGCTGTTCCCGACCCTGTCCGCCAGGTCGCCGTGGGGCAGTTCCTCCCCGGCCCGGCGGGCCAGTTCTTCCAGGACTTTCAGGGCGTTGTACCACAGGGCCGATATTTCCACCGGCTTTCCGTGCCTGGGCGTAACCACCCAGTGGTCCACCTTGGCGTCCATCCAGGTCAGCTGCAGGTCCGGCGCCCCGGCGCTGATCAGCCCGTCCCCGTCCATGCGGATGTTGAAATCCGTACCGTTTATATACCGGCTGACGATTTCCCTGAGAACCGGGTATATGTTTTTCAGTATGAAGTCATAATCCCCGGTGTACTGCAGGTACTTGTAAACCGCGTGAAAGTACCACAGGGAGGCGTCCACGGTGTTGTACAGGGGCTCCCGGGGAGTGTCCGGAAACATGTTCGGTATCAGGCCGTTCCTGCAGTAACGGGCGAAGGTCAGCAAAATCTCCCTGGCGTCGGCGTAACGGCCTGTAACCAGGGTCAACCCCGGCAGGGCGATCATGGTGTCCCGGCCCCAGTCGTTGAACCAGTGGTACCCGGCGATGACGCTCTTGGTGCCGGTGGATTTCCGCCTGACCACGAAGGCGTCGGCCGCCAGGACCAGGCGGCGGGCGAATTCGTCATTGAACCCGGCCAGGTCCAGCAAATCGCGGCAGCGTTCCCTTTCAGCAGCCAGCAAACTCTCTCCCGGGTCCCCGCCGCTGCGGTGCAGCCCGCCGGTTTCCTCCTCGGCGGTGGCCACCAGGGAAAAGACCTTTTCTTCTCCGGGACCCAGGCTGATTACAAACTGCCCCGGAATGTAGTGATCCTCTTCGGCATTCTCCCCCCGCTCCTGCTCGGCGGGATAATACATCCCCTTAAACCAGTCTTCCAGCGGGGAAAAGACGCTCCTCACCGGGCAAATGATTTTAAGCGGCGGGAACCCCGTTCCGCACTTTACGGCCACGCCCGACCCGCCAGGAACGGCCAGGGTTTCGGTCTTGAAGGCGATCTGGCCGGACCGGGTGGTCCAGTGGAAGTCCCGGCAGTTCACCAGGGGAACCAGCCTTACGGTGGCCGGGGACGCCCCGTTTGCCACCCTGTACAGGATCACCGTGGTGTTCTCGCCGTGCACCATAAACACGGTCTTTTCCAAAAAAACATCCACGAAACTGTACAAAAAAGTCGGCATGCTCCCCACCACCACCCGCTGGAGGTGGATGAACCCGAACTCCGAAACCCCCCGGGCGGTGCTGTTGGCAGCCAGATTGTAAGTCCGGCCGCCGGTCTCAACCCTCTCGTCGACCTTGGCCAGCAGCAGTGTTCTTCTCACCGGCGGGGCCAGCGACGCCACCAACAGCCCGTGGTATTTGCGGGTGTTCGCCCCGATCACGGTGGACGAAGCGTACCCTCCCAGGCCGTTTGTGACCAGCCACTCCCGCTGTATGCCCTGTTCAAATGTCGGCCAGTCCCCCTTGCCCAGATTAATGACTGCTTCCACAGTCAACACCCCTGTGGGTCCGGAATTGGGAATTGGGAATTGAGGCAATAGCCAGCGCCACGGCCCCCATCAGGCCGGACCGCCCGCCCAGCCCGGCCCTGACCACCCTGACCTGATCCAGGGCCGGGTGCAGGGCCCTGGCTTTAAGCTCCCTCTCCATGCCTGCCCAGAGCGTTTCGCCGGCCTCCAGGGCCCCCCCGCCGACGACCAGCCGGTCAGGGTTAATCAGGTTGACCAGGTTGGCCAGACCCATGCCCAGATACTCCCCGGCCCGGGAGATGATTTCCAGCGCTTCGGCGTCGCCCGCCGCGGCCGCCCTGGCCACCGACACGGCGGTTATTCCTCCGGCGCTGCCCCCGGCCTCCGCCAGGATGGCCCTTCCCCGCCCGGCGGCCGCCAATTCCCTGGCCCTGGAGGCCATGGCGGTGCCGGAAGCCAGGGCCTCCAGGCAGCCCCTCCGGCCGCAGCCGCACAGCGGCCCGTCCGGATCCAGCACCATGTGGCCCGCCTCCCCAGCCCCTCCCCCGGCTCCACGGTAGATGCGGCCGTCCAGGATGATCCCGCCGCCTATCCCGGTGCTTACCGTCACGTAGACCATCTGCCGGGCCCCCTGCCCGGCCCCGAAGCTGTACTCGCCCAGGGCCGCCAGGTTGGCGTCGTTGTCCACCAGCACCGGCACCCCCAGTATTTCCTCCAGCCTTCTCTTGAGGGGAACGTCTTCCCAGCCCAGGTTGGGGGATCTGTACACCACCCCTGTTTCCGGGTCCAGCGGTCCCGGGGAACCAATGCCCAGGGCCAGCGGGGCCGCCCCGCCCGCCGTTCCCGCGACTCGGTGCACTGTGTCCGCTATCCTGGCCATGACGGCCTCCGGGCCCTCCCGGGCCCCGGTGGGCACCCTGACCTCGGCCAGAATGCGGCCCCGGAGGTCGGCCAGGGCGGTGTATATCTTGGTGCCTCCCAGGTCCACTCCGACAACGTATCCTTCCAAGGGGTCAGCCCTCCTCGTTGAAAATAAACCTGCCGATTACCCCGGCCACCCCCCCGTCGGTGTTGGCCCGGGTGACGTAGTCGGCCCTGGCCTTGATCTCCTCCCGGGCGTTGGCCACCACCACCCCCAAGCCGGCGTAGTCCAGCATCTCCAGGTCGTTGTAGCTGTCGCCCACCGCGATGATCTCCTCTCTGCCGATTCCGTAGTAGGCGGCCACCTCCCGCAGGGCCACGGCCTTGGTGGCCTGGGGGTGCATAAACTCAAGAAAATACGGCTTGGACTTGGTGATATGCAGCTTTCCCGCGAAAACGCCGCTTAATTCGTCCAGGAGGCGGTTCAGGTTTTTCTCCTCGGACACCACCAGGACCTTGGTGGGGTCACGGCGCACCCGGCGCAGGTATCCGGCCAGGTTCCCCACCTCAACGGGCTTTACCCCGGAGATTTTCCAGTACAGCCTGCCCGCCCCGGTGACTTTTTCCACCAGCAGGTTGTCGTCGATGTAAACGTTGGTGTGGTACCCCATGGGCTCAATCCTCTCCAGCAGTTCCAGGGCCGTTTCAAAGGGAACCGGCCGGTGGTACAGCACCTTTTCGCTGTCGGGAAACCTGACATAGGCTCCCTGGTAGGTAATCAAAGGGGTGTCCAGGCCCAGTTCCCGGGCGTAGGGCAGCGCCGACCGGAACATGCGGCCGGTGGCCAGGACCACCTTGACCCCGGCCCCTACCGCCCTGGAAATGGCATCACGGTTCACCGGCGCCACCGCCATCCGGTCGTCCAGCAGCGAGTCGTCAAGGTCGGTGACCAGCATTTTGTATTGTGTCAAAATAGAACCTCCTGATAAAACGGAATTGGGAATCAGGAACCGGGAATCGGGCGTTTAAGCCCTTGCTTTCCAAAGTTCCGGATTCATCCGAATTCTCAAGTTGTCGGTATTTATCATTCCGTTTTTTCTCCTGTCTCCCGTCTCCTGTCTCCTGTATTCTTAAAAAAAGCATATACCGCCTCGGCCGCCGGCCTGTTCATGCCGGGAACGGCGGCCAGCTCCCCGGGGCTGGCCGCGGACAGGGCCTCGATGGTGGGAAATGCCTTGAGCAGCGCCTTCTTTCTCACCTTGCCGATTCCCTCCACCTCATCCAGCAGGGACCTGAGGTTCCTTTTGGATCTCAGCTGTCGGTGGTAGGACACGGCGAACCGGTGGGCCTCGTCCCTGATCCTCTGCAGCAGGTGCAGGGGCCCGGAATCCCCGGGCAGGCGAATGGGATCGCTCCTCCCCTGACCGAAGAGAAGGTCTTCCTCCTTGGCCAGGGCAAAAACCGGAATATTTTCACAACCCGCCCCGGCCATGGCCTCCCGGGCCGCCGAAAGCTGCCCCCTGCCGCCGTCCACGATAACCAGATCGGGCAGGACGTGGAACTTGGCCTGCCCGGCGGACAGCCGGCCGGTTTCAATCAGTTCCCGCTCCTCCCGCGCCCTTTCAAAACGGCGCCTGACGGCCTCGTGGATGGAGGCGAAGTCGTTGGGGCCCTCAACCGTCCTGATTTTAAAGCGCCTGTACTGGGCCGGGGCCGGCCGGCCGTCCTGGAACACCACCATGGAAGCCACGGCTTCGGCCCCCTGGATATTTGACACGTCATAGCACTCTATCCTCGACGGGGTTTCCGGAAGGCCCAGGCAGCGGGCCAGTTCCGCGGCTTCCCCTCCTCCGTCCCGGGCGGCCTCCCCGTCCGGCAGGAGATCTTCCAGGGCCAGGCGGGCGTTTTCTTCAACCATTTCCAGGAGTTTTCTCTTTTCGCCCCGCCTGGGGACCCTGATCCTCACCCTGGCCCCCTTTTTGGCGGACAGCCAGCGGGAAAGGACATCCACCTCCTCCGCCTGAATTTCGGTGATCAGTATCTCTCCGGGTACAAAATCGGCTCCGTGGTAATACTGCTTGACAAAGGAGGTGATCACCTCCTCCCGTTTTGATCCGCCCGCATCCCCGAGGATGAAATTTTCCCTTCCCAAAAGCCTGCCGTCCCGGACAAAAAACACCGCCACCGAGGCCACACCTTCCCCCAGGGCCATGGCGATGGCGTCCTGGTCCCCTCCCCGGGAGGAGACTATCTTCTGCTTTTCCAGCACCTTCCCGACCGCCCGGATTTGGTCCCGCAGCCGGGCGGCGCTCTCGTATTCCATTTTTTCTGCCGCTTCCCGCATCCGGGCGGTGAGCTTTTTCACCAGTTCCTCCTGCCTCCCCTCCAGGAACAGGCACACTTCCCGGATCATGGCCCGGTATTCCTCCCTGCCCACCTGCCCGCAGCAGGGGGCCAAGCAGCGCTTGATATGGTGGTTCAGGCAGGGCCTGCCTTTCGGCCGTAAAACCCCTTCCTTGCAGGTGCGAAAGGGAAACAGGCGGCGGATCAGGCCCAGAGTTTCATTGACCGCCCCCACCCGGGTGTAGGGCCCAAAGTAGCGGCCGCCGTCCTTTACCACCCG
This sequence comes from Desulfovirgula sp., assembly GCA_020725625.1. GTDB lineage: Bacteria > Bacillota > Desulfotomaculia > Desulfotomaculales > Desulfocucumaceae > JAILZP01. The sequence goes on from DYET01000048.1 coordinate 8,767, forward strand.
CCTGGTCACCTGGACCCTGGGGAAATCCTCGTTCAGGGTCACCTTGAGGTAGGGATAGCTCTTGTCATCCCTCAAAAAGACGTTGTAACGCGGGCGGTGCTTCTTGATCAGGTTATACTCCAGGATCAGGGCCTCCACTTCGCTGTCGGTGACGATATACTCGAAATCGGCGGCCCTTTCCATCATCGATCTGACCTTGGGGCTCTGGCCCGAACCGGCGTGAAAATACGACCGCACCCTGTTTTTCAGGGACACGGCCTTGCCGACGTAAATCACCTCACCCCCGGCCCCCCTGAACAGATACACCCCGGGACGGTCGGGAAGGTGCTTCAGCTTTTCATGCGTGCCGCTCATAATCCTCCTCTACTTTAACCGCATGCAAACTCCTGTCTCGCGTCTTCTCTCTCCTGTCTCCCCACCTGAAGCGCCCGGCGCAGAAACTGGCCGGTGTAGGAGGCGGGGTTGGCGGCCACTTCCTCCGGGGTCCCGGCGGCCACCAGAGTTCCGCCCCGGTCGCCACCCTCCGGCCCCAGGTCGATGATGTAGTCCGCCGTCTTGATCACGTCCAGGTTGTGCTCTATGACAACGACCGTGTCGCCGGCGTCCACCAGCCTGTGCAGGACCTTGAGCAGCCTGTCCACGTCGTCCATGTGCAGCCCGGTGGTCGGCTCGTCCAGGATGTAGACCGTCCTCCCGCTGGACCGCCGGGACAGTTCGGTGGCCAGCTTGACCCGCTGGGCCTCGCCGCCCGACAGTTCCGGGGCCGGCTGGCCCAGCCTGATGTAGCCCAGCCCCACGTCCTGGAGGGTCTTCAGCCGGCGGTGAATCTTCGGCTGGTGCCGGAAGAACTGCACCGCCTGGTCCACCGTCATGTTCAGGACATCGGATATATTCCTGCCCTTGTACCTCACCTCGAGCGTCTCCCGGTTGTAGCGGAGCCCCTTGCACACCTCGCAGGGGACGTAGACGTCGGGCAGGAAGTGCATTTCGATCTTGATGATGCCGTCCCCCTGGCAGGCCTCGCAGCGCCCGCCCTTGACGTTGAAACTGAACCGGCCGGGCCTGTAACCCCTCGCCCTGGCCTCGGGGGTCTGGGAAAACAGGTCCCGGATATCGTTGAAAACCCCGGTGTAGGTGGCCGGGTTGGACCTGGGGGTGCGCCCGATGGGGGACTGGTCCACTTCGATGACCTTGTCCAGGTGTTCGATCCCCCTGATTTCCCGGCAGGCCCCCGGCCTCACCCGGGACCTGCCCAGTTCCAGGGCCAGCCTCTTGTAGAGGACCTCGTTGATCAGGGTGCTCTTTCCGGATCCGGAAACCCCGGTTACGCAGATAAAGACATTCAGGGGAAGAAAAACGTCGATGTTTTTCAGATTGTGCTCGGAGGCTCCGATCACCTCCAGTCCCCTGCCGTTGAGCGGGCGGCGCAGCTGGGGCACCGGGATGCGCTTTTTGCCGCTCAGGTACTGGCCGGTAATCGAGGCCGGGGTGTTGACGATATCGTTCAGGCTGCCCCTGGCCACCACCTCCCCGCCGTTTTCCCCGGCGCCGGGCCCCATGTCAATGATGTAATCGGCCGTCCGGATGGTGTCCTCGTCGTGCTCCACCACGATCAGGGTGTTGCCCGCGTCCCGCAGCCGGATCAGGGTATCCAGAAGCCTGCGGTTGTCGCGCTGGTGCAGTCCGATGCTGGGCTCGTCCAGGATGTAGAGCACCCCCATCAGGCCGCTGCCGATCTGGGTAGCCAGGCGTATCCGCTGGGCCTCACCTCCGGATAGGGTCCCCGCCGCCCGGTTTAGGGTCAGGTAGTCCAGCCCCACGTTGACCAGGAACCCCAGCCTCTCGTTTATTTCCTTGAGGATCTGCCTGGCGATTATCCTCTCCCGGTCGTTAAGGTCCAGGGCCTGAAAAAACTTGAGGCAATCCGCCACCGGCATGCGGGTGACCTCCTCGATGGAAAGGCCCCCGATTTTCACCGACAGGGCCTCCGGGCGCAGGCGGGTGCCCCGGCAGCTGGGGCACGGCCTGGTGCCCATGTACTTTTCAATTTCCTGGCGCATGTATTCCGATCCGGTCTCCCTGTAGCGCCTGGCCAGGTTGTTGACCACGCCCTCGAAGGGCATGTAATAGTTGTGGGTAAGCCCGTGGGACCCGCCTAAAACCACCCGCACGGGGTCAGCCCCGGTGCCGTACAGGATCTTGTCGAGGTCCTCCGGGCGCATGCTGCTCACCGGGACATCCAGGCTGAAGCCGTATTTCCCGGCCACCGCCTCCAGGATAGCGAAGGAGTTCTGGCTCCTCATCCAGCCCTCGATGGCCCCGCCGTTGATGGACTTGCTCCTGTCGGGAATCAGCAGGTCCGGGTCGATTTCCTGCTTGACCCCCAGCCCGGTACAGGCCGGGCAGGCCCCGAAGGGGTTGTTGAAGGAAAACAGGCGCGGAGCCAGCTCCGGGATACTGATGCCGCAGTCCGGGCAGGCCAGGTTTTCGCTGAAGATAATCTCCTCCCCGCCGGAGAGGGCCACCACCACCAGTCCCGCGGCGTGCTTCAGGGCCGTTTCCAGGGAATCCGCCAGGCGCTTGGCCGACCCTTCCCGAAGGACAATCCGGTCGATGACGATTTCGATGGTGTGCTTTTTATTTTTCTCAAGCCTGATTTCCTCGGTGATTTCCCTCAGGTCGCCGTCAACCCTCACCCGGACAAACCCGTTGCGCCGGATCTCGTCGAAAATCCTGGCAAACTCCCCCTTTTTGCCCCGGACCACCGGGGCCATGATGGTGAGCCTGGTTCCCTCGGGAAGGCCGGCCAGCTGGTCCACCATCTGCTGGACGGTCTGCCTGCTTATCAGCCGGCCGCAATTGGGACAGTGGGGCCTCCCCGCCCTGGCGAACAGCAGCCTGAGGTAATCGTAAATTTCGGTCACCGTGCCCACCGTGGACCGCGGGTTGTGGGAAGTGGTTTTCTGGTCGATGGAGATGGCCGGGGAAAGCCCCTCGATATAGTCCAGGTCCGGTTTGTCCATCTGGCCCAGGAACTGCCTGGCGTAGGCCGACAGGGACTCGACGTAGCGGCGCTGCCCCTCGGCGTATATGGTGTCGAAGGCCAGGGAGGACTTTCCGGATCCGGAAAGCCCCGTAATCACCACCAGTTTGTCCCTGGGGATTTCGACATCGATATTTTTCAGGTTATGGGCCCTGGCGCCCCTGATTATGATCTTGTCCTGCATCTGCAACCTCCGTCTTCCGGGAAACTGCGGCTTTTAGCCGGGGTGCCCGCGATTACCGCAACCCTACACCGCGATTACCGCAACCCTACACCGCGATTACCGCAACTCTACATCATTATAACATATCACAAATAAATTAAGAGAACAACTGTTCCCCCGCCCCCCCCCCAGGGCTTGAGAGGAAGAATGCCCGGGACCGGTACGGGTTAAAAAAAAGAATGTCCAACATCCCTTTGCTCCGGGTGCTGGCCATTTGCGAAAAAATCTCAATGTCAACCGAAAAAACCGGTCACTTGATCAACCCCGGGGACAACCCTCTTTCCCCGGACACCTCGTTCAAAGGGACAACACGCCCTTGATCCCCAGCCTTTCCATAACGGCAATGGCGGTGGCGTCGGTGTATGATATCTCCCCCTGGTCCCTTCCGCCGGTTCCGGCGCCCAGGATAATTTCCCTGGCTCTTTCCTCGTCCGCCTCACTTACCCGCTCCACGTGCCAGATGTTGTGGCGGAGCCAGGTGCGGCCGGCATCCGGCCCCAAAGCTGAAGACAGGACGGCAAAGGCCTCGGCGACAATAAAATTTGTCAGCAGAGGGGTCATTTCCCGGTCCCGCATTTCCCTGAGCGCCGCCAGGGCCTTCCCGTGCAGCGGGCTGTCCGCGTCCAGCAAGGCCAGAATCGACCCGGCGCTCACAAGGACGTTTTCCATCTGGCCGCCCCCCGGATGGGCGCAATCTTGCTTTCCCCGGCGTCAACCTGACGCCCGGACGCACCGCCGCTGTGAAACATTCCCGCCATGTCCCAGATGGGGTCGGCATCGCTGAGGGGCCTCCTGGGGTTTACCTTTTTCATTATTATTTGGTCTTTCTCAAGATAAATGGCGAGGTAGGATCCCTTTTCCAGTTTAAGCTGGTCCCGCACCGATTTGGGCAGGGTCAGCTGCCCCTTGCTGGTGAGCTTGGCGATTACCGAATTCATGTCCAACCTCCTTTAAACAAGCCGGGCATCCCTATCATAATTCAGGGAGGATTGGACAGGCAAGGGGTTTTGATTGTCGGCCTTTGTCGGCCTGCTGAAAAGCGTAAAAATCCGCCTGAAAAGGGACTCAGGCCGCCCAGTCAGACAGATTCCAGTTCGGCGGTTCCCGTTTCCTCCCCCAGGGCGGTTATCCTTCTGTCCCGGCCCCGCAGATCAAGCCTCATTTCAATCAGTATATCCCTGATCTGGGCCGCCCTTTCAAATTCCAGCAGCCTGGCAGCCTCCCGCATTTCCTTCTCCAGCTCCGCGATGGCAGCCTTCAGTTCTTTTTTGCCCATCCTGCGCCTTCCGGGGGCGGCCCCGTACGTCTCCCGTTCCTCGGCCGCCCGGGTAATCTCGATGACGTCCCTGACCGCCTTGCGGACTGTCCGGGGAGTGATGCCGTTCAGGCGGTTGAACTCGATCTGGATCTTCCTTCTTCTCTCAGTCTCGTCGATGGCCCTCCGCATGGATTCGGTGACCCGGTCGGCATACATGATCACCTTGCCGCCGGCGTTCCGGGCCGCCCTGCCGATGGTCTGGATTAGGGAGCGCTCCGACCTTAAGTAGCCCTCCTTGTCAGCATCCAGGATGGCCACCAGGCTCACTTCAGGGAGGTCGAGACCCTCCCGGAGGAGGTTGATGCCCACCAGCACGTCGGACACCCCCAGGCGGAGGTCCCTGAGTATTTCCATCCTCTCGATGGTGTTGATGTCCGAGTGCAGGTAGCGGACCTTGACGCCCATTTCCCTGAAGTACTCCGTCAGGTCTTCGGCCATCTTCTTAGTCAGGGTGGTGATCAAAACTCTTTCCCGCCTGTCCACCCGCCGCCGTATTTCGCCAAGCAGGTCGTCAATCTGGCCCCTGGTCGGCCGCACCGAGATCTCGGGGTCCACCAGGCCGGTGGGGCGGATGATTTGTTCCACCACCCGGGCACTCTTTTCCAGTTCATAGTTCCCGGGAGTGGCCGAAACAAAGATGACCTGGCTCACCTTATCTTCAAACTCGCTGAATTTCAGGGGCCGGTTGTCCATGGCCGAGGGCAGGCGGAACCCGTAATCGACGAGCGCGGTCTTGCGGGACTTGTCCCCCTCATACATTCCGCCCAGTTGCGGAACCGCCACGTGCGATTCGTCGATGAACATCAGAAAGTCCCCGGGGAAAAAATCCAGCAGGGTGTAAGGAGGTTCTCCGGGCTTCCGCCCGGTCAGGTGGCGGGAGTAATTTTCGATGCCGTTGCAGTAGCCCATCTCCCTCATCATCTCGATATCGTGGCAGGTCCTCTGTTCCAGGCGCTGGGCCTCCAGCAACTTGCCGGCAGACCGCAGGAAAGCCAGCCTCTCCTCCAGCTCGGCCTCGATGGCGGCTATGGCCCTCTCCATCCTGGCATGGGATATGGCGTAGTGGCTGGCCGGGAAAATCGAGACGTGGCGCCTGCGTCCGGTCACCTCGCCGGTGACGACGTCGAATTCCAGGATCCTTTCCACCTCGTCGCCGAAAAAGTCCACCCGGAGGGCCTTTTCCGCCGCCGAGACCGGGTAGATCTCGAGAATGTCGCCAAGCACCCGGAATTTGCCGCGCGTAAAGTTGACGTCGTTTCTCTCGAACTGTATGTCCACCAGCTTCCTGATTACGGCGTCCCGGTCGTAGGCACCCCCCTCCCGCAGGGAAAGAACCAGGTCCCGGTACTCGCCGGGGTCGCCCAAACCGTATATGCAGGAAACGCTGGCCACGATAATCACGTCCCGCCGCTCGAACAGCGCGCTGGTGGCCGAGTGGCGCAGCTTGTCTATTTCGTCGTTGATGGAGGAGTCCTTTTCGATGTACGTGTCGGTCCGGGGGATATAGGCCTCGGGCTGGTAGTAGTCGTAGTAGCTGACGAAATACTCCACCGCGTTGTGCGGGAAAAACTCCTTGAACTCGGAGCAGAGCTGGGCCGCCAGTGTCTTGTTCGGAGCCAGCACCAGGGTTGGCTTTTGCACCTGCTGGATGACCTGGGCCATGGTATAGGTTTTGCCGCTGCCGGTTACGCCGAGCAGGGTCTGGTGCCTGTACCCCCTGGCGATGCCCTCCACCAGCTTTTCAATAGCCCCGGGCTGGTCCCCGCGGGGGCTGAAATCGGAAACGAGCCTGAATTCCGGCATGATACACTCTCCTGATTTTACTCTCTATGTATTATACCAGATGGACCGGGCCGGACAACACAGGGCGGGATTGCCGGTCTGCGTCAGGGTTTAGTAGGCAGAACTTCCGGTATTTTTATCCGGTCTGTCTCCTGTTTCCTGTCGTAGACCCGGCAAATAACCACTTTCTTGTGCGGGATTAGTATTTTTTGGTATAATGAAGTCACATTGACATACCAGGGGAATGCCGGATGGTGACGACCGTGTACCGGGTGATTTTTTGTGCGCTCGCCTCCCTGCTGATTCTGGCCGGCACAGCTCTTCCCGCCCGGTGCGGCGAAGGTACCCCCCGGGTGATCTGGAAAACAGCCGGCCTCGGAAAGCCAACTTCGGAAATACAGATGGGTCCCAACGGGCTGCTTTACCTTTCCTGCGGTAGTAAGCTGGCTGTACTGCACAGCAACGGGAACAAACTGTGGGAGTTGGGCCTGCCGGGAGAAAGCGGGCCGGGCGTCTTTGACGGGCGGGGATCGATTTTCTTTTCCGGCAACACCCTCGTCCAGGAATTTAAAATCAACGGCGGCGCCGGCTGGAGTTTTACCTTCCCCCAAGGAACCGGCCCTGCCAGCATTTCAGCCGGCCCGGGAAGCCTTTTGTACCTGTCCCTGCCCATGGGCCTTTACGCCTTAAATACCGAAGGCCGCTCCCAGTGGACCATGCTGGAATGGGACAGCGAAGACGCCAACCGCAGCCTGGCGGTGACGGACAGGGAAATACTGGCCGCCGCAGGAAACAGTAAAGCCGTTTTCGTCATCCACGGCAGGAGGGGGAAGGGGCACTCACTTACGGCGGTAAACGGCCGGGGGGAAATCATCTGGAATTATCACCTCGGCAAACTGAAGTCGGCCCGCCTTGCGGCCGGAAAGGACGGGCGCATCTACGTCACCGCCAATCCGGACAAGGTGGACAAGTACAACCGTGGGAAGGTTTACGCTTTCGACAGCGAAACCGGAACAGGCCCGGTATGGACCTACCAGGTGGCGCTGAAAGAACTTTCCACGCCCACCCCCGCGGAGAACGGGCTTGTCTACTTTTGCGCGGAAGAAAAACTTTTTGCCCTGGACCAGGCGGACGGAACGGAAAAGTGGCGGAACCAGTTTAATAAAAAACCGACCCGGCCTGCGGTGGACGAGGCTACCGGGCGGGTTTACCTGGGAACGGACGGTGATACCCTGCTGGCTTTGAGCTCCCAAAAAGACGGCAGGCTTGACTGGTCCCTCAGCCTGGACGGCAAGGTCACCCAGCCCCCTGTGATCATCAACGGCCATATTTACGTAGTTTCCGACAAGGGCACCCTTTACAAGATAAGGGACGAATTATGATGAAATACCTGAAGAAGGTCTTTTTATCTTCCCGGGACGGGATCTCCCTCTTTCTTGTCCTGGTCTTCCTCGGTATTTTTTGCTGCCGGGCGGCATCCGCCGGAACGGCCCCGGCGAATGCAACCATTATTTTCACCGACATGAAGGGCCACTGGGCGGAAAGCCACGTTGCCCGGCTCACTTCCCTGGAGGTGGTTAAAGGCTACCCCGACCGCACGTTCAGGCCCGACACCCTGGTCAGCGGCCTGGAAGCGGCGGTTTTAATAATCCGTTCCGGCGGCTTCATCAAGGAAGCAGGCGATCAGTCCCCCACCGGCAAATCCAATGCCCGAAACAAGGCTTCCGGCAGCCCGTCCGACTGCCCGGTCCCCTGGGGCCAGCCGTTCATCGACCTGGCCATCCAAAAAGGTTTTCTGGTACCGGGTGAATTCAATCCTTCCGTGCCGGCCAGCCGTATTCAGGTGGCCGGGTTGCTGGCCCGTGCGCTGTACCTCGTGCCTGTCCCTGAATCTGAAGTGCCGGCGTGGGCCGGTTTCACCACCGGCCAAATTTTCACCGACGAGAATTCCCTGAGCCAGGCAGACCGCGCCTGCCTGCGGGCCGTGGCCGGTGCCGACGTCATGTCTGGCTACCCGGACGGGACTTTCAGGCCGGACCGGCCCCTGACCAGGGCCGAGTTGGCCGCCGTTTTAAGCCGCCTCGTGGACAGGGGCTGGGTAAAGACAGCAGCAGACCGCCGGTTCACGGGCTGGATTTCCGGTTTGCAAATAACCGGGAAGAACCGGGAACTGGTATTGGCCTCCCCGGCCGGCGCAAAAAAGCTCCGGCTGGCCAAAAGTGTACAATGCTTCCGCGAGGGGAAGAGTTGGCCGGTCGACCAATCCATTGACTTCCGCTGCGAGATAATCCAGGACGCCCGCGGGGAGGTAAGCTGGATAAACCTCTTGGAAAAACGGGACTATCCGGAAAAAACGGAAAAAATAAGGGGTTCGGTCAAGACGGTGGTACTCGGATCGGAAAACCTGCTGGTTTTAAGCGACATGGACTGCCGGGACAGGATCATTCCCCTGGCCTGGGATGCCGTGGTTTCCGGCAAAAGCGCCGGTGACTTCCGGTCCCTGAAACCGGGAGTTTTTGTGGAGGTGGAAACCGCCCGGGGGCAGGTCAAAAAAGCAACCCTGCTGGAAGTCAAATCGGTTTCCGGCACGGTAAAATCCCTGGGCAGGAGGCTCGATCTGGAGAAGGGATCGTGGTCCTCCGGCAAGCCTCCCTGGTTTAACAACTGGGACAGGGCCAGGATCGTGGACAGGGACGGAGTTAAAAAATGGGAAGTTGTGGTGGGCGACAAGGTAAAAATCACTTACCTGGATCCCCAGCCCAATGAAATCGACGATGAAATTCCCCTGGAAATAGTAATTACCCAGTAAATAATACGGCGGCTTATACACATCCTACGGGCTGCCCTGCTGTTCCTGCTCCCGGCCCTGCCCGCCCTGCCCCTGCTGTCCCTGCCCTCCGGCCATGGATTCTATCTTCTTGACCTCCCCGTCGATTTGGACCTCCATGGTTTTCCCGTCCTGGGTGGTTATGCGCAGCAACGTGGTTTTGCCCTGGCCCTCCCGGCCTCCCTGGCCTTCCCGGCCCCTTCCACTGCTTCCCTGGCCCGAACCCTGCCGGCCGCCGGCGGCGGACTCGCCTTCCGAACCGGCGCCTCCCCGCCCCTCCGTTTTCCCCTTTATGCCTCCCCACCGCTGCTGCAGCAGGTACACGTTGCCGGACTCGATGAGGCGCACCGGCGTTATCCTGGCGGGGACCGAATAGCTCCCGTTGACGGCCTGGCCGGAGTACTGCCAGCGGCCGTTTTTGGCCAGCTCAACGGCGGCTTCCAGTGCATACTGGCCCAGCAAGTCCGGCCGGGTGTCCACCTCGGCGTCATGTTCGCCGGCGGCCAGGGCCATGGAGGCTTTTTCCCCCGCCCCAACCCCGGCGGTCAGGATGCGGTCGTTAAGGCCCTCTGCTTTCAGCACCTCCACCACCGCCATGGCCAGGCGGCTGTCCGTGGTCAACACGGCCCGGACACTCCCGCCTTTTTCCGCCAGGATCCTCTGCATTATGCCGGGAACCCGGGAAGGGTCGTTTTGCGGCACAGATTCCTCGGCCAGCAGGCGCACCTCGGGGCTTCCCTGCAAAGCAGACCGGGCGGCGGCCGATATTTCCCGGTCCGCAGCGTCCCCGGGGTCGCCGCTGATCAGCACTGCCCCCAGGGGGATGGAACCCTGCACCTGGACTTCAGGGGGCGGAGCCGCCCGGCCTTGGCCGCCGCCCCGGCCGGCCCCGTAGTCGGCAGAATCCGGAGTCACGGGCAGCCCGGCTGCCTTGCGGGCCGCCCTCACGGCAAACCTGGCCAGGAACTGCCCGGCCAGGTTATGGTCCGATCCCACGTACGCATCCACCGGGGCGTCCGCCGGGAGCCTCTCCAGCGCCACCACCTTGATGTTCTTTTCCACCAGCCTGCGCATCAGGTCGGGGCCGGTCACAGGATTGACCGGCTGGATCACCAGGGCCCTGACCTTCCGCCCGGCCAGTTTTTCAAGCTGCTGCTCCTGCCTGAACTGGTCGTTCCTGGCGTCAATCCAGGTAATATCGACTCTGTCTTTTTTCTTCCTGCTTTCCATGACATTTTTTATTATTTTGTTGCCGTCGCTTTCCATATCGGCGAAACTCACCGCTATTTTCAGGGGAGGCTCGGGTTTCTGGGCGGCCTGCCTGCCGCCGCAGCCCACGGCAGCTGCAATCACCAATAGTACGGTGAATATGACGGGAAGCCTCACCAAAGTCACCCCCGGGAATCCCGATCTTACCTGTATTATGCTTAGTTGCCCCGGCAAATATTAAGGCGCCGCCGGGCAAAAAAAGCTGTAAAACAGTTAAAAAACGGCTTTTCCAGCCGTTTTTAGGATATTTTTCAGACATTATATATCAAACTTCAGCCTTTCAATCCCATATATTTCCTGTTAAGATAGATCATGGTTTATCCCCTTCCTCCGACTGGTAAATACCGGCGTTACCGGAGGCGGTTCCATGTCTGGTTTCGGCAAAATATGGTCATGGTTGACCTCCAGGATATCCTTCCTGGTCCAGGTGCGTCCCGGCCGGCCCGACCACCAGTACCTGGCCGAGGCAGTCCAGGAGTCGCTTAGAGAATGGAAGCTGGCCACAGCCCAGTTTAACTTTGTGGAACCCGGACTTATCGACTACATGGTTTACCGGCTCAATGCCTCCGAGAGGCACTACATGGCGCTCCTTTCCCTGGCTAAAACCAACGGCGTGAAGGCCTGGCCCGACAACCTGGCCGAACCGGTAAAAAATCCGGAACCGGGAGCCGGGAACTGAATCTCCCCGGCACCGGCCTTCCGGCCCCGGCCTGAAGCCCGGCGGCCCCCCTTAGCAGTGCGGCGAGTAGTGGTCGGGGTCCACCAGTTCGCGGTACTTGTACACCACCTGCTTAAAGTCCTTCCAGGCGTCCGCCTTGAGGTTGGGGTTTCTTAACAGCGCGGCGGGGTGGTAGGTGGGCATGATCAATATTCCGTTCTTCTCCACCCACTTTCCGCGGTCCCTGGTAATCCTGCCCTTGGGATCTACTATCTCCTGCAGCGCCGTGGCCCCCAGGATTACCATGATGGCCGGCCTGATCAGCCTGATCTGGGCGTCCAGGTTGGGCCGGCAGGCCGCCCTCTCGTCTTCGGCGGGAATCCTGTTGCCCGGGGGCCTGCACTTTACAGTATTCAGTATGTATACGTGCTTGAACCGCTCAAACCCGCAGGCCTCCAAAATCCTGTCAAGCAGCTGGCCCGCCTTTCCCACGAAGGGCCGGCCCAGGAGGTCCTCGTCGGCCCCGGGGCCCTCGCCGCACAGAACAACCCGGGCGGACGGGTTGCCCTCCCCGAAGACCACCCCCCGGCAGCCGCTCCGCAGGCGGCAGCGGTTGCAGCCCTTCACCTTTTCCTCCAGTTCCCCGAAATCCGTTATGCCGGACAGATCCCAGTCATAGTCCGGAAATAGCAACGCCTTTACCCCCCCATGAAAGCGGGAATTTCTTTTTTTATTCTTTGAATACCGCCCTGCTCCCTTCTTCAAGGGTGTAAAATCCGGCGTACAAAAAGAAGGCCGCCGGTCAAACCGGCAGCCGGCGGCGCTATTCTTTTTCGAGGATGATTTTATGGTCCACCAGGGCCAGTTCGGCTATCTTGGCCTTGACAACCTTCCTGCGGCCGAAAATATCCTCCAGCACCAGCCCCTCCTCGTGGGGAAGCACTTTATCCACCATTTCCAGAAACAGCTCTTCCTTTCCGTCCCTGCGAAGGTAAGCGTTTGCCTCGCACACCCGTGACCACCTCCAAGCATTACAAAAACTTAAAACCACTTCGGTCCATCAGTTCGCAATGGGGGCAAGACCTCCGTGGTCCTCTAGCAAACCGCCGTTGGGCAACCTGAAATGCAGGCTTTTGCGGCAGCAGGCACGCTGCCGGCAGCCGGAACGGGACCTCCATGATCCCTTTAAAAGATTATAGAATGGGGCCAAATTACTGTCAACGCTTATTTTTTTGCCAAAGCCGGAGAACCGCCCTGTACAGCCGGCCGGGGGTACTTGTCTCAACGCGGGCCCTTTCGCTTTCCCCGGGAACCACCAGCACTCCCAGGGACCTTTTTATATCTGGACGGAAGGCCAGGCCCCGGCTGTAAACCTGGCCGGGCCCATGCAGAAACTCGATTTCCAGGGATCCGGAAACCGCCTCCAGGGCGTATTTAAGCTCCCACCGGTCGCGAACCGGCATCCCGCCCACCGTGATCAGTACGTCCCCGGACCTGATCCCCATGTGCCAGGCAACGGAGTCCGGAATCACATCAAGGACCCGCACCCCGCGGTCTGAAGGGGCAAAGGCCGGCCTGCCCGCCAGCTCGATCTTCTTGCCGATGTAGATCACCAGTTCGTGCCCCAGGGGAGAAAAAAGGGCCGCCACTGGGGCAAGGAAGGTGAAAGACTGGGAAACCGCCGCCAGGAAAAAGAGGGTGGTGCTGTAAATCGCCAGGCAAAAGGCCGAGAGCTTGCTCTTTTCCCAGGGCGTTCGGGCGATGGCCAGGTCGCCGTAGCCCAGTCCGGCCACTACAGCAACCAGGGCGTAGCCCGCGTTCAGGTGATCTCCGGCCGTTCCCGGCTTGATCAGGGGCCACCACTGGGGCATTCTGCCGAAAAGATCCGGCAAATCCGGGTAGCCCCCAAGCGTAAGGGCCACCAGCGGTATGGGCCAAAATTTCTGGAGAGTGAAGCCCCCCACCACCCTGCCGGAGGCATCCCCGAAAAAAGCGGGCACCGCCCCCAGGTGGCCGCTGAAAAAAATCAGCACGCTCTCCACCAGGTGCAGCAGGGCCACCAGTGCCAGCACCTGGTAGATGTTCACCGGGGGCCAGCCGGTGACTATACTGGCCAGGGAGATTATTCCCCCGGCGTAGGCAAAGCAAATAAACCTCGGGTTAATCAGCATCAAGAGGGCGGCGATGATCAAAAGAAGCACGAAAATGGTACCTGATCCGGTCAGGGGAAGACCGGCCAGAACGATCAGGATGCTGCCCCCGAGGCCTCCGGCAATGCCCAGTAAAGTGGCTGAAAGGCTGTCCCTCCACAGCCGGCGGGTTTTTATGCCGAACATGGAGGCCCGGACCGACTCGGACCGCCTGTACTGCATGAAGATGAGGGCGATTACCACCGCCATCAGCAGGAGGAATCCCGGGTCGAGAAAAAGGAGAAAATAGCTTTTAATCACCAGAGGAACGACATCAGTCAGCAGGTACACTGACACACCGCCCTAGGCGGCCGGGGCAAGGGGCTCCTTCCAGTGGAACTGAAAAGCCGGTCCCGGAAGTTTCCGGCCTCCAACCTCCCGCCTCTGGCCTTTTAATTTACGCCGCCCTGTTTTCCAGCTTTTCACTTATTATGTCGATGGCCCTTTGCAGCTGAACATCGGGACCCCCGGGAGGCTGACTGACCACCACATCCGGCTGGATTCCCCTTTTGTTGATGTCCTGCTTTTTGGGCGTAAGGTACCGGGCGGTGGTGAGCTTCAGCCCGGCCCCGTTGTCCAGGTCGAAAATCATCTGGACAACCCCCTTGCCGAAGGTCTTCTGGCCCACCAGGACTCCCGATTCGCTGTCCTTGACGGCGCCCGCCAGGATTTCCGCGGCACTGGCGCTGTGCTCGTTAATCAGCACCACCAGGGGCAGCTTTAGGTTGTTCCCCTGGGCGCGGTGCTCCTCCTGGCGTCCCCCCCGGTAGTCGATATACACCACCGGGCCGGCAGGCACAAAATGGGCGGCCACCTTGACGGCCGACATCAATTCTCCGCCCGGATTGCTTCTCAGGTCCAGAATGACCGCCCGCATCCCCTGCTGCTTCAGGCTGGACACGTTCTCATCCAGTTCCGCCGGGGTTTTCTCGGTGAACTGGAGAAGCCCGATATAGGCAATACCATTTTTTAACATGCGGCTCTCCACCGTGGGCACCGTGATTTCCTCCCTGGTCAGCTCCACCTCGAAGGGTTTGGGAACACTTGACCGCACCAAGGTAAGCGTAAGCTTCGTTCCCACCGGGCCCCGCATCAGTTGAACCGCCGTTTCCAGGTCGATCCCCTTGACCTCCCGGTTGTCAATCTTGTAAATCACGTCACCCGGCTGGATTCCGGCACGGTAGGCCGGGGTTCCCTTGTAGGTCCTGGCCACCGTAAGGTATTCATCCTTCATGCCCACCAGAATACCCAGTCCCCCGAAGGACCCCTTGATTTGCTCACGCAGGTGCCTGTACGTAACCGGGTCCAGGTAGGCCGAATAGGGGTCGTCCAGCGACTGGACAACGCCCCTGATGGCCCCCTCCACCATGGCGTCGTAGTCTACCGGATTAAGGTACTGGGTTTTGATCAGGGCAATAACTTTCACCAGGTTGCCGAACTGCTTGTAGTTGGCGGCCACCAGCCACCCGAAGCCCACAATCAGAACAAACACGGCGACGGCCAAACCGGTAATAAGCCGGTGGGTGCCCCGGCTTGCACGATATCGTCCAAAACTCAAGGAAACGTCTCCTTCCCCTCCCGGACCGGTCCCGGGCAACCCGGGCCGGGACCGCATTCTGACTACAGAATATTATACTATAAGTTTGGCCAGGAGATTACAACATTATGGCAAAAAGCAGCCTTCGTGAAAGGGCCGGGATCAATCCGCAGCAGAGAGTGACTTAACGAAAAAAGCCGCCGTTTCCGGCGGCGGCGATCCGGGCGCTAAAAGAACCCCATGGGATTTACCGGCGTCCCGTTCCTTCTGACCGAAAAGTCCAGGTGCGGCCCCGTTGACATTCCGGTGCTGCCGACCTTGCCGATCACCTGGCCCTTGATCACCTGGTCCCCTACCGACACCAGCTGGGCAGAGAGGTGAGAGTAAAGCGTGGTCAGACCCCCGCCGTGCTCCAGCATCACCACCCGCCCGTAACCGCTCATGTAGCCCACATCGATGACCGTACCGTCCTGGGCGGCCACCACATTGGTCCCGGTGGGTGCCGGTATGTCTATCCCGTTGTGGTGAGCGACGTACCCCAGAATCGGGTGCACCCGGTTGCCGAAGGGAGATGAAATTTCTTTATAGCCCGGCACCGGCCAGGTGAAGGGGCCCTCCTTGGCGGCTGAGGTCTGCTTGGGCCTGTTTTTCAACATTTCCCTGATGATTTCCTGTTCCTTCTGCTCCAGCTCCGCAGCCTCGGCCTCGAACCTGACCAGATCCTGTTTGGCCCTGGACAGCAGGGCTATCCTTTCGGCCTGCCTCACTTTCAGTTCGGCTTTGGCCGTTTCATGCATGGCTATGAGAGAATATAAGTCGCTCCTCCTGCCCTCTATTTCCTTCTTCTGGCCCTCCAGGGCCTGCTTCTTCTCCGCCACCCGCTTGACGATTTGAATGTCATGGCTGATAATTCTCCGCAACATCTCCGCCCGGTTAATGAACTCGGAAAAGCTGTCGGACTCCAGCAAAACCTCTAGGTAGGTCACATTTCCGGATATGTACATCCCCCTGACCCTTTTTTTAAAGCTGTTGTTGCTCTCTTCAAGCTCCTGCCTGGTCTTTTCCAGTTCAACCTCGGCCCGGTTAAGTTCGGCCTGGACCGCCCTGAGATCGGCCTCCAGCTTCCTGGCCTGGTTTTCGGCGGTGGCAATGTTCTGATCAATTTCCCTAACCTGGTAGGCGTAGCTGTTTACAACCTTTTTCCCGGACTCCACCTCTTCCCGCTTCCTGTTGAGCTTCTCCCGGGTTTCATTGAGAAGGTTTTCCAGCGGGTCGCCGTAAGCCGACCCAGTGACGGACAATGCCAGAACAAGAGCCAGAAGCAGAGCCAGAAGTTTCTTTTTTCGACCGGTCACTGAAAGGAACCCCCTTATGGCTGAAAGGCCGACTTTTAAGAAGAATCTAGAAGTCTGGAGTCAGAATTCCGGGGATCTGGCCTTTAGCTCCAACCCTCAAGTTTTGAGGAACCTCCTGATTGAAAAAATGCTCCCCACGGCCCCGATAAACAGGCCGGTGGCCAGCACCCCCCCCAGCACCATGAAGATGGTCTGCCGGTCTGTCACCGGGTGAACGAAAGGCAGGGTTTGGTCTATATAGCTAACCAGCGAGATATAACCCGCGTATACCGCCGATCCCGCCAGGACGGCGCCCAGGAAACCCAGGATCATGCCCTCCAGCAGGTAGGGAAAGCGGACAAACCAGTTGGTCGCCCCCAGGAGGACCATGATGCCTATTTCCTTGCGCCTGGCGAAAACCGACATGCGAATCGTGGTGGAAATCAGGAACACGGCCGCCAGGCATAAGACCGCCAGAATGCCGGTGCCGGCCAGCCTGGCCCAGCGGGTGGCCGAGACCAGCTTTTCCACCAGGCCGTGCCCGTAAACTACCTGGTCCACACCCTCCATACCTTCCAGCCTTGCGGCCAGATCGGGAATCTGATCGGCCCGGGCGGACTTGACCCTGAACGCATCGGGAAGCGGGTTGTCATTTTCCAGGCCTTCCAGGATATCCCGGCGGTTTTTCAGGCTTTTCTTCATCTCCTCCAGGGCCTGTTCCTTGGAAACAAATTCCACCAGTGATATGCCCGGCAGCTTTTGAATTTCTCCCTGGAGATTTCTGATGCTGTCCCTGGACTGGCCTTCCCTGAGAATAACCCTCAATTCAAGGCCCGATTCCAGGCCGCGGGTGAATTCATTGGTATTGACCACCAGCAGGGCAAAAATTCCCACGATCAGAAGGGAAACCGCCACCGTGCCCACCGACGCCGCCGAAAGCCAGCTGTTCCGCGCAATAGACTGCAGCGCTTCCCTCCAGTAGTAGGCCAGGGTATTAAAGCTCATTGCTGTATACCCCGCCTTCCTCATCCCGGGTAATCCTGCCGCCGGACATGGCCACTACCCGCCTCTTCATGG
The DNA here is from genome assembly GCA_020725625.1 of Desulfovirgula sp. GTDB lineage: Bacteria > Bacillota > Desulfotomaculia > Desulfotomaculales > Desulfocucumaceae > JAILZP01. Next base: position 26,024 of record DYET01000048.1, read on the forward strand.
CATCTACAATTTCCTTTGCATGGGTGGCCATGATTACCGTGGTCCCGGACTTGTTGATCTCCTCCAGGAGCTCCATCAATCCCCAGGCCGTATCGGGATCAAGGTTGCCGGTGGGCTCGTCGGCAATAAGCACCGCCGGGTTGTTGACGATGGCCCGGGCAATGCAGACCCTTTGCTGCTCACCCCCGGAAAGCTCCGACGGAAATACCCGGGCCTTTTCCAACAGGCCGACCCGCTCCAGAACCAACGGAACCCTGGTTTTAATCTGCTTTGTCGACGCCCCGGTGACTTCCATGGCGAAAGCCACGTTTTCAAACACGTTCTTTTGGGGAAGAAGCCTGAAGTCCTGAAACACCATGCCTATTTTCCTTCTCAGGTAGGGCACTTCCCTCCCCTTCAGGCGGGCGATATTTTTACCGTTGAAAAGCGCCTGGCCCCTGGTGGGCAGTTCCTCCCTGAAAATAATCTTGATCAGGGAAGTCTTGCCGGCGCCGCTTGGTCCCACCAAGAAAACAAACTCCCCCCTGTTGATGGCCAGGGAAATGTCGTTAAGCGCCTTGACGCCGTTAGGGTAGAGTTTGGTGACATTGTAAAAATTAATCATAACTCACCTCGTAAGAGTTGAGCACAACGAAATATTAGCTATTTCGACAGTGCGCCCGCCAAGTCCTTTCAGATTTAAATGGAAAAAAAGGAAAAATACCCGTTTTTAGCGAATTTACCAGTTAAGAAAAAACTGGAACCTACCTCAAAACCGCAGCGTCCGTAAAAATATAGAATTGATTTACAGAAATAAAATCGGGGGGAATTGAAAAATGACTAAAAAAGCGGTTCGAACGGCACTTGCTCTGACGCTGGCAACCTGGCTGCTGATTTTCCCCGGCGGGGTCCCGGCCGCCGCTGCCGAGGGCTCCTTCAAGGACACGGCCCGGCACTGGTCCGGCCAGGCTGTGGAAAAATCATACGCCCTGGGGCTGATGAAGGGCTACCCCGGGGATGTCTTCAAGCCCGAGGACCCGGTCAGCAGGCTGGAGGCCATAGCCACCATCATCAGGGCCATGGGACTGGAGGACGAGGCCAAAAACCTGGACTGGAGAAACAGCGGGATCAAGCTTCCCGCCGGAATGACCTGGGGGCAGGGCCACCTCGTGGTGGCGGCGCAGAAAGGGCTGATTCACAGGGACTATACCCAGCAACTGCTCTACAACAACCCCATCGCCCGTTACGAGGTGGCCATTCTGATGTCTCTGGCCCTGCGGGACAAGCTCAGGGTTGTGGGAGACGTTCAGAAGCTGTCCTTCACCGACACCCAGGAAATTTTGCCCGACTACCGGCAGTACGTGGCCGACGTAACCCAGAACAACATCATGCAGGGGCTTGAAAACAACCGGTTCGGGCCCAACGAGGTGCTGAAGCGGGGACAGATGGCCGCCCTGCTGGTGAAGGCGGTCCAGGACGGCTGGTTCCAGTACGGCGCGGCAAACATCGTCACCGGCCCCCTGGCCGCCATCGACAGCAGCGCCGGCGTACTTAAAATATCCGGTGACACGCTCAGGCCGGTGGACCCCGGCGCCGTTTTCTACAGAGATTCAAAACAGGTTTCCATGGACGACTTCAGGGTCGGCGACGCCGTGACGGCCATCACCTGGACCGGCGGAAAGGTGAAATACCTGGAAGCTGCGGCCGGAACCGGCATTCCGGCAACCCCCCCGGCCGACACCCAGTACCTTGAAGTGACCGGGAAAATCGTGGACAGGGCCCTGACCGGGAACCTGGCCCTGAAGATAAGGGACAGCGGCCAACGGGACCACCTGTACCCCCTCGACACGGTGGTGTCCATAACCGAAGGCACCAGTTCCAGGGACCTGTCGTACCTGGTGGACGGCCAGTACGTCACGGTCAGGGTAAAGAACAACGTCATCCAGTTCATAAAAATGCTTCCCTCCGAGAACATCGAGGGGGAAGTGACCAGCATTCTTCCCGGCTATTTCACCATTAAAACGCATGCGGGCACCAACAGGATTTTCATGGTCAAGTCCGCCGACCTGAGAATCACCAAAGGCAGCCTCCAGTTACCCTTCACCGACCTTAAAACCGGCCACCAGGTCAGGGTGTTCTCGGTTTCCGGCGAGGCCCGGGAAATTAACCTGCTGGAATCGATTACGACAAAAACCCAAATCCGGACGGTGGATCCCTTTTACCGCATAATCTCCGTGCTGGACGACACAGGCGCCAGGAGGGAGTACGAAGTGGAGGTGCGTGCCCTGATCAAGCAGGGCGACGAATACCTGAGAATCGAGGACCTCAAACGTGGGGACGAAGTCACCCTTAAGGTGGGAACCAACGGCAAAATAACCGAGATACTCCTGGAGGATCCCAACCTTCCCACCGTCTCCGGAAAGGTCACCGACATCTGGTACGGAAACTATCCCCGCATTTACATCGACCACATAAAATATGAAATTGCCGGCTACGCAATCGCAACCAGGGATGGCCGGGACATAAGCCTGAAAGACATAATTGTCGGATCAATCGTCAAGGTCAAGCTCCAGTTCAAGGAAAACAGGGATATAGTAACCGGCATTGAAGTGCTGGACGACCGCAATATAACCGTGGAAGGCACGGTTACCGGGGTGGATGCCGACCTCGACAAAATAACCGTCGAACAGCAGAGCAGGCTCGAGTTTACCTTTCCGGTGGAAAGGGACTGCATCTTTGTCGACCAGACCCTGTCCACTTCAAACGTGCGGTACCTAGAAGACGTCCAAAAAGGGTGGAATACAAAACTTTACCTGAGGGGCGGCAAGGTGACCGAAATAAGGGTAACCAGCCGTTGAGCCCGAAAAAGCATGAACAGGGCCCAGAAAACACGGAGACAGGGACGGAATGCGGTTTTTGACGCTGATTCCGCCCGGTCTCCTGTTCGTAAACGGATATCCGTCCGCCGGCCCCGGGTTAAAAGGCACTATTTTTACCGGCCGGTTTCAACTTGATTGCCTCTTTAACCGCCGCCGCAATCCCGGACGGGGTCAGGCCGAATTTTTCCAGCAACTCCTCCGGCCTCCCGGACTCCCCGAAGACGTCCGGCAGGCCTACCCGTTTTACCGGGACCGGAAAGCCTTCACAGACGGCCTCGCAAACCGCACCGCCGAGACCGCCGATAACGCTGTGCTCCTCGGCGGTCACCAGGGCTCCTGTTTCCCTGGCGGCCGATATTACCGCCCCGGTATCCAAAGGCTTTATGGTGTGCATGCTAAGCACGCGGGTTTCGATTCCCTCCCCGGCCAGGATGGAGGCCGCCTCCAGGGCCGCCGCCACCATTATGCCGGCGGCTATGACCGCGGCGTCACGGCCCTCCCTCAGCACAACGGCCTTCCCCGGCACAAACTTGAAGCCCTCCTTGTGCACCGGGGGAACCCCGGCCCGTCCTAACCTGATGTAAACCGGGCCGTCGATCTCGGCGGCCGCCCTGACGGCCCCTACGGTCTCGGCCTCGTCGGCCGGCACAAACACCGTCATGTTGGGCAGGCTTCTGACCAGGGCGATGTCCTCCACCGACTGGTGCGACCCGC